>DATLMV010000086.1:0-26880 GCA_035537095.1 Pyrinomonadaceae bacterium | reverse complement strand
ATGGCGTAGATGGTGCGCCGCTCGATCTCTTTATAGACCAGCCCGACGCCGACGAAGATGGCGATAAACGCGCCGAACACGAGCATCGCGCTCAGGCCCATGTCTACGATGATTTTCGATTCCTGCTCCGCCGACAACTCGCCGAGAAAAATCGCGCCGCCCGTCAGCAGCAGGACGAAGAGGACGAGATTGTAGAGCACGCGGTCGCGCACCGCTTCACGAAAGGCGTTGCGCGCAATCGTGAGGATGCGCCGGAGAGAGGTGGATGTGCGGGCTGCGTCGGAGCGCGCAGCGGCGACGGCGGTTTCGGTGATCTGCATGTCCTGACCTGTCACAAGTGTTTCAGTTTTCAAGCGTCCTTTGAACAGACCAAAATCATTGACGCCATGAGATATATACGATAAACCCTGACGACAGCAACCGGAAGAACCTGACGGATAGTCCGTCGAGCATTTCCGGCTGGCAAAAGCGAACGGGCGGGGCGGAGCACTTAAGCTCTTGGCCCCGCCCGTTTCGGTTAGTGTTGGTGAGTTTGAGGTGGGTGTGATTACTGAAGAACCGTGCCAGCGGAGGTGCGGTCGTCGGCGTCAATCGCAGGCGCGGTGCCGCCCGTATCGAACCACATCGTGCCCACTTCGCAGGTGGCGAAGCCGCGATAGCCCGTGCCGGTGACGGCGTTGGTGTTGGCGTCAACCATCGGAGTCGCGGTCGCATCGTAACGCACCGGGGGATCGTCGGTCGTGCCGATGGTCGGGTCGGCGGCGAAGGTGTAGCCGCTCTTTTCGTGATTCGCGCCGCCGAGGACGCTGTCAATCAGGCCGTTGCTGGCGAGGGCGTCGAGGTCGCCGTAGTTGCCGCCACCGGCGGTCGCCTGATAGGTGGCTTCCGAACTGGTGATGACGCGGAGGCTGGCGATGGCCGAACCTTCGTTAGCAGCGCGGCGTGAGGCGAGGAGGTTGGGGATGGCGATGGCGGCGATGATGCCGATGATCGCAACGACGATCAGAAGTTCGATTAGCGAGAAGCCCTGTTGGCCTTTTTTCTGTTGCATTTTCTTTTGCGTGCTCCTTAACAAATTTTGGGGTGAAGATTGAGAGTTCGTACGTTCGCGCCACCGGCTTGCGTCTCAGGCTTTCATGCCGCGCTCTAGCGCGATTCGGTCGCAGTTGTCATTTACAAGCGCCGTGCCACGCCCGCCCGCGCCCGCCAAGAAGCGTCGAAACCCTGATTCTGCGCGGGCTTTTGCTATCGGAAGGGTGAGAGACGAAAACACTTCGGGGCGAAACAGAAGGCTCGCTGACAAAATCCGGCAGACGACGAGTGACGATTTACGTCAAACGTCGCCTGATGAACGGGAGCCGGAAATTGAAGAGGAAAAGCGTGAGAACTAGTCTACGGGAGTGCTGGCGACGGTGGCCGCTGCGCCGACGTTGAAGCGCAGGACGCCGCTCTCGTCAATGAAGTAATGATGGTAGGACTCGGGCATGAAGACCGGGACGGCAGTAGCGGTGTAGTTGCGTGCGGGGTCTGCGCCGACGGCGACGGCGAAGTCGTAGAGGTTCTTTCGTCCGACTTTCAGATTGGGGTCGTTAATATGGCCCGTCCGGCTCAAATCGTCCATTGCGCCGTATGTGTCGTTGGTGGCGCGGTAGGAGATTTCGCTCGAATGAATGAGGCGCAGCGATGCGACCGCCGAAGCGGCGCGTGAGGCTTGTTGTGCGGCGAGAAGATAGGGAACCGCAATCGCCGAGATGATGCCGAGCAGCGCGACGACGATCAGGAGTTCGATGAGTGAGAACCCGCCTTGGGGATGTGTGCTTCGTGTGGCAAGCATGGCGTTTTTAAACTACCTCTCATGGGGGAATACTGGAGCAGACCGACCGGCCATCCACGCACAGAGCAATGTACATGCCACGTATTCAATCAATCTGACGCAAACGCGGCAAAGTGATTGCCGTCGCCCACGTCGGCAGTCAAATTCCGACCCGGCGAGCGAAACCCGCGCGGAGAGAAACGAATCGTCGTCGCCGTCCGCGCGCGTGTCGTCCATCTCGCCCGCTTGCCAGCGTTCGACGGCCCGACTTCTCGTGCGCCAAAGCGAAGGGCAGAGGACGCGTCCTCTGCCCCGATAACTTTCGACGGATTTTCTTCGTCGGCGAAATTATTCCGCCGCGCCGCGCGAGGAGGCGGCGTCCGAGCGTATCTGCGCGGTCAGGTTGCGGATGCCGTGCTTGTCGAGGAGATGGCGGAAACTGCGGACGGAGAGATGGAGAATTTCGGCGGCGCGCGTCTGGTTGCCGCCGGTGCGGCGGAGGGCTTCGAGGAGATATGTCTTTTCCAGTTGGTCGAGATGCGCGGTCAGGTTCAGACCCTCGTCCGGCAGGTCGAAGACGGAGGCGACGCGCGCGGGGCTGTAGTTCGTGACCTGCTGCGGGAGACTCTCGGGCTGAATCACTTCGGAGCGTTCGAGCGCGACGGCGCGCTCGATGGTGTGTTCGAGTTCGCGGACGTTGCCCGGCCAAGAATAACGTTCGAGCAGTTCCATCGCTTTCTCCGAGACGCCGATGGAACGCCCCGCCTGCGTGCAAAACTTCTGGACGAAATGCTCGACCAAGTCCGGAATATCTTCGCGCTTCTCGCGCAGGGGCGGCAGTTCAATCGGGATGACCGAGATGCGATAGAACAAGTCCTCGCGGAAGCTGCCCTGCTTGACCATCGAGACGAGGTCGCGGTTGGTGGCGGCGATGACGCGCGTGTCAATCGCAAGCTCCTCGTGCGCGCCGACGGGCCGCACCTTGCGCTCCTGCAAGACGCGCAAGAGTTTGACCTGCATCGTCGGCGACATCTCGCCGATTTCGTCGAGAAAAATCGTGCCCCGGTCGGCGGCCTCGAAGAGTCCTTTGCGGTTGGCGGTCGCGCCCGTGAACGCGCCGCGCATGTAGCCGAAGAGTTCCGATTCGAGCAGCGTCTCGGTGAACGCGCCGCAGTTGATCGGCATGAACGGCTTGTCGGCGCGCGGTGAGAGATTGTGCACGGCGCGCGCCACCATCTCTTTGCCCGTGCCGCTCTCGCCCGTAATCAAGACGGTCGAGGGCACGCCCGCCACCGTCTCCACCATCTGATAGACGGCCTGCATCCGCTCGGAGCGTCCGATGAGTTGGTCGAGGCGACCGCGCTCGCGCTGCGCGCGTTTGAAGGCGCGATTCTCCTGCAAGAGACGCAGGCGTTCGAGCGCCTTCTCGACAATCAACTTGAGTTCGTCTATATCGAAAGGCTTCTGGATGAAATCGTCCGCGCCGAGCTTGAAAGCCTCGCGCGCCGTCTCGACCGTGGCAAAGGCCGTCATCATCACGACGCTGACATCCGGCAAAAGCTCGCGCGCCGCCCGCAGCAACTCGATGCCGCCCATGTCCGGCATCTTCACGTCGGAGATAATCAAATCCGCAGGCTCCTCGCGCAACAACTCGACAGCCCGCCGCCCGTTCTCCGCCGCGCGCACGCGATGCTGCCCGCGCCCGAAGACCAGAGACAAAAGCTGCCGCATGCCCTGTTCGTCGTCAACTATCAGAATGTTTGCCATAAGCTACTTTGATAACCGGCTGACCGAACGACCCGCGCTATTCTCCGTTCCGACCCTTGCTCATAATACGCTCGACCGTGTTGATTAAAGCATTCAAACGCTCGTCCGTCTCAGCCATCTGCCTATCCGTCCGATCCTGCGCCTCCGCCTGCGCTTCGGCGAGACGAGCTTGCCTCTCGCCCAAAGTGTTGATCTCTCGCTCATGTATCTCTGCGACAGCGAGCAGCGCACGGATGCTCGCTTCGGTGCGCGTCCATCTTTCTTCGGCACTACGTTGTGCGTGGGTCAGCGCATCAATCTGGACAGCAGTTTGCGCCTGTTGTTCGAGGATGAATTGCATCGTCTTCCGCATCTCTTCGTCAAGCATTGTTTGCGATACCTCGCTTTCCGTTTAGCCTGCGTGGGGCGTGTGGTTGCCGGAGGGTTTTCCGGGCAGTTCCACGGTGATCGTCGTGCCGTGCGCTTCGCGGCTACGGACGTTGATTGTACCACCATGATCGCGGACGATCTGATAGACGATGGAGAGTCCGAGGCCCGTGCCTCCGGTGGTCGAGGAAGAGAAGGGTTCGAAGAGACGTTCGACCTGCTCGGGCGACATGCCGCTGCCTGTGTCCGCGAAGGTGATGCGGACGCGGTTGTGTTCGCTGCGGCGCAGTTCGGCGCGCAGACACCCGCCCTCGGGCATGGCGTTCAAGGCGTTGCGCGCGAGATTCCAGAAGACCTGTTTGATACCGGCGGCATCGGCCATCGCGCCGACGGGTTCGTCGGGCAAATCCTCTTCGAGCGTGTGGCCGTCGCGGATTTCGGGGCTGTGACGCAGGAGCGTGAATGTCTCGCGCAGGGGTTCGCGGATGTCAATTTCGGCGAGCGCGACGGGGCGCGGGCGCGCGTATGTGAGAAAGTCCGTGATGATGCGGTTGAGCCGGTCGGATTCGCGCAGAACGATCTCCATCAACTCGGCCTGTCCGGCGTCGGTGTTCAACTCGGAGCGCAATAACTGTATCGAGCCGCGCATCGAGGCCAGAGGGTTGCGTATCTCGTGCGCGATACCGGCGGCGACGCGCCCCACCGCCGCGAGCCTGTCCTGCCTGCGCGTCGTGTCTTCCATCGCGCGGATGTGCGTCAGGTCTTGAAAGGTGATGACGAGTCCGGTCGTCTCGCCGCCTTCGGCGGAGAGCGGCGAGATGCTGTAGCCGAGACGCAGGCGCAAGCCTTCCGCCGTCAAACAGTCAGACTCGAAGCGCGGGCTGGTGCTTCCTTCGGCGACGGCGCGCATGGATTCGGCGATGTGGCCCGTGATGTCGCCGAGCAGAATCGAGATGTCCTGCCCGCGCAGCGTCGCGGCTTGATAACCGGTCATCTCCTCGGCGGCGGCGTTGAAGGTATAGATGCGTCCCTGCAAGTCGGTCGTGACGACGCCGGAGCGGATAGACTCGACGATGCGCTCGTGCAACGCGCGCAGGTCGGCGAGCGCGTGTGTCGCTTCAATCAACTGCACGTCGGAGCGCGTCTGTCGTTCGGCCAGCCACGCCGCCAGCAAGCCGACCATCAGAATCCCGATGTCGTTTAAGCCGACGGTTCCGACCGCCTGCGCAATCGAAGCCGACGAAGCCTCGCTCGCCGTCCGGCTCGGCAGCCAGCCGAGGACGCCCGAAAACATCGCGCCCGTGTAGCAGGCCGCGCACGCCACCGACGTGATCAACGCACTCCGCGCGCCGAGAAAGATACTGACGACGGAGATGATGACGATGTAGAGGGCGGCGTAGGGCGAATGCAGTTCGCCGGTTCCCCAGACGAGCCACGTGACGAACAGCACGTCGAAGAAGAACTGGACGCCCGCCTGAACGCGCAGGCGGACGCGGGAGAAGGCCAACGCCAGCGCATAGATGGCCGTCAGCAGAGAGACGACGCCGATCATCAGAGCCGTGCGCGAGGAGGCGGCGTGCGCCCCGTCGGCGGGAATCGCCACCCACTCGCGCCACCAAAGCTCGCTCGCTCCCAGAAGCAGCACCGACGCGCCGAGGCGGCCCGCGATCAGCCACCAGAGCATGCGTCGCAGCCCCGCGTCCGAAGCCTTTGAGTCTTGCTTGTCGTCTCGCATCCTGCGGGTAAGCCTAGCACAAAAAAGGCCGTCCTACGGCGGAAAATCCGCGACGCTTCGCGGGCCTCCCGTCCTCTCGTCGGTGGTCTTCGGGAGGCGGAAAATTTTATTTCAAGATGGGTGTTGCAAAATGGGGCGCGCGCGGTTAGATTGTCGGCGAGTCGTTAAAAAAGCTTACAAGGCGGAGGTCTCCCCGAAGACGAATGGGTGCGCCTCTCCTTCATTTACAGCGCTGGAGGTAGAGACAAAGTGCCGACCGGAACATGCCCTGATTGCGAAGCGGATGTCCACGTTGACTCGGACGCGGACAAAGGCGACATCATCTCGTGCGAGGAATGCGCGACCGAACTCGAAGTCGTCGGACTCGACCCCGTCGAACTCGACATCGTCGAGGATGACGAAACCGGCGACGACGAGGAAGAGGACGAAGACGAAGATTTCTAAACTAAAGTCCAACGTCTGAAAGTCGAAAGTCCAAAGTCAACGACACAAAGTCAAAGGCCATAGCTCAAGGTTGTTGACTTTCGACTTGTGACTTTGGACTTTCGACTTCTCACCTATCATTTCCCTTATAGCTTGTGCGGCTCTGGCGGACGTGGAGGCCGGGCGGGGCTTCGATGCGGATGCTGTGGGTGCGACCGTCGCGGCGTTTCTCCTCGGGCGGATAGAAGGCGAGCACGTAAGAGGACGTGACCTCTTCGGCGAGCGCCTTGAAGAGCGGGCCGTAATCCTTATCCAACGCGTAGATGCTCGTGCCGCCGGTCTTCTCCACCAGCCCGCTCACGTCGAGCGGCGTCGGCAGCGGCGAGTGGGCCTTCTCGGCGGAAGCGAGCAGCCGCGAGTAAGAGGGCAGCGTGACCGAATAGACGCTCACGTCCGACGCGTTGGCGCGCTCGATGACGGTGCGCGGAGAGACGGTGTCGCCGACCGGAAAACCGTCCGTGACGACGACGACGGCGCGCTTCATCAAACGATTCTGACGCGTGCGCGGCGCACCGCGCACGAGCAATCGGATAGCGTCGTCAACGGCGTCGTAGGCATGCGTGGAGAGTCCGTTCACGTCTCCGGCGAGCCGCTCGATGCTGCGTTCGAGTTTGCGCGTGTCGGTCGTGAAGTTCTGTTGAATCTTCACGTTCATGCCGAAGCTCATCACGGCGAAGACCGCCTCGCGTTCCTTCAACTGCTCGGCAAAGGCGCGCAGCGCGCCCGCCAGACGCAGCATCTCCTCGCCCGTCATACTCCCCGACACGTCCAATGCGAAGACGACCGCGACGGGCCTTTGCGCGCCGCCGCGCCGCTCGACGTTGAAGAAGGAGACGGGGCGCGGCTCGCCGTCTTCGTAAATCTTAAAATCTTCCGCGCGCAAGCCCCGCACCACCTGCCCCTTCGCGTCCATCACCGTCACGTCAACCATCACCAAATCCGTGTCAATTCGTAACACCTCGTCGTCTTCGTCCTGCTCCGCGACACGACGCTGGCGCTGCGTCTCCTGCGTCGCCTGTTGCGCGCGCGCCGCGAGATTCGGGAGCGCCGGGACTGAGAGCACGACGAGCAGCGCGCACGAGAAAATCGCCCGCACGAACGGGCGGCAACGTTTGGAGGCGTGAGCGGGGGATGAAGGTTTGACGCTTGACATAAAACTTCAAAAACGGACTGGCATCTCGGAGTCGGCATTATACAACGACGTAGAAGTAGATGTCAGATGTCGGTTATTAGATGTCGGACGACGGACAAGACGAAAGGCTCCGGTTTTATCAATCGTCCGTCCGTCCGGCGACATCTACATCTTCCTTCGACGGGCAACACGAAAAGGCAGGCGGCGCATCAATCAAGGGTTGGCGCGCGTGCGCACGACGACAAAAGCAAAGACCTGCCCGTCGCCCTCCGGCTTGTGATAATATCTCGCCGCCGCGAGCGTTGCAGATTGGCGCGCGGCGGCAATCAGTTTAAGAGGTTAAAGGAAGATGCTCTGGCGAAAAACATTCGGCGCAGTTGTGTTGGCTCTCCTGTTGGCGTCAGTCTCGTTCGCACAGGATAAGACGACGGGCGGCATCAAGGGGAAGATAAAGGTTGACAGCAGTTCGACGCCTGCGAACGTCGCCGTCGTCGTCCGGCAGGGCGAACGCGAGGTCAAGCGTGTCGAGACGAACGCCAAGGGCGAGTTCGTCGTGCAGGGACTCGCGCCCGGACTCTACGGCATCACGTTTCGCAAGACGGGTTTGAGCGTCGGCACGTTGGAGAAGATCGAGGTGCGCGCCGGAAAGACGCGCTCGCTCAGCAGCAACATGTTTCTGCCGGTGGATACCGGCTCGCTCGCATTTATTCGCGGCAGCGTCTTCAACGAAGCGGGTCGCAGCGTTCCCGGCGCGCGGGTCGAACTCGCGCTCGTGCAGCCCGACGGCTCGCTCAAGAAGATTGACGGGCGCATCACCAACGAGACCGGCTTCTTCGTCTTTCGCCTGACGCCCGAACGCGCGCGCTATCGCATCACCGTCAAAGCCGACGACATGCAGCCCGGCACGCAGGAAGTAGAAATCGAAGGCTCGGGCCGCAGCAACATCGCCATCACCATTCACCCCGCCGCGAAATAAACAAGCGGCGCGGCGCAGTCAACCGAAGCCCTTGAAAGACGACGACTCCCATCCGCCGACGCCCGACCGCCGCGAGCAATTCCTGACCTCGCGCCAACTCGCCGCCATCCTACAGGTCAGCGAAACGACCGTCCGCCGCCTCGCGCGCGAAGGCCGCATCCCCTCCGTCCGCATCACCCCGCGCATCCTCCGCTTCCACCTTCAATCAGTCCGCGAAGCACTCGACGGCGCAACCCCGCGCACACGCAGCGCACGCCGCCCCGCAAACGACCCCCAACCCGACGACTCCCAACTCTCCTTCACCGACATATTTTAAAAGAAGTCCAAAGTCCAAAAGTCCAACGTCCAAAGTCGAAAGATAAAACCTTTGACGTTGAACTTTGGACTTCTTTTTAGACTTTGGACGTTGGACTTGTGACTTTGGACTTCTGCCGACTTTGGACGTTCAGACTTTGGACTTGCGGCCTTGCCGCATCCGTGTGAGCGTGCTGATGTCTATCCATTTGCCGTCGCGTTTGAGATAGACGCGCGGTTCTCTGGGCGGGAATTGGCGCGCGAAGGAGGGGTTGGCGGCGAGCAACGGGCGGATGGTCGAGCGGTCGCCGGTCGTGACGCGCCAACTCCCGCCCTCGCGCCGGAGATATTGCCGCGCGACGATCTTGCCTTCGCCCTCGACGGGTTTGAGGGCGCGACCATAGATCACCGTGTCAACCACGGCGAGGTCGCCGGAGACGTGCACGTTGCCGATTTCCAGACGGTCGAGCGCGTACATGCCGCGCGCGCGGTTGAGCCCGCTGATGAAACGCTCGCGCGAGATGCGACGCTGCGAAGCCGTGGGCAAAGCCTGATAGAGCGCGCCGTAATCGCCCGCGCGCAGCGTTTGAAAGGCACGCTCCAAAGCCGCGCGCGCCTCCGCTTCGTCCGCGAATGCGCGCGCCGCCGCCCCCGCCGCCCCCGCCGCTGCGTGCTGCGACGCCGTGAGTAACAAAAAGGCCGTCGCGAAGAACGTCGCCGCGTATCCGCGCAGGCTCGAAAAGTGCTGGCTCGAAAAACGCTTGTTCATGTTCTGTTTCCTTCGTCCTCGTCTGCAAAATTCTCTTCGATGTCGTCTGTTATTACGTGGTCGCCGCGCAGACGGTTTCGCGTATTGATAAACCATGCGACGACGCCGAGCGTCGCCAGCACGAAGGTCGCGTCGGTGTGGCCCGTGAGCAGGAAGACGATGGCCGCGAGCAGGCAGGCGATGACGACGGCGTTCCAGAAATGCGGCGACGCGGGCAGGGAATCGAACGCCCGCGACGAACGCGCGCCGCGACGTTGCGACGCAGCATGGTCGCGCGTCGTTTCCCGTGCGTCGTCTTCGATATCGTCTTCGATGTCGCCCGCGTGTTCGCCTCCGGTCGCGTCCGGCGATTGGATGTCGCCTTTGAAGTCGTCCGCGTCCGCGCGTTCGTCGAGTCGTGCTGGCGACGCTTCGCTCTTTTCGTCCGTGCTCATTTGATAGTCAGGGCGATGGATGTCTCGACGGTGCGCGGCGCGTAGCAGGTCGTGTCGTCACATGGCTGCGCGTTGACTCTGGCGCGCAGGGTGCGCTCGCCGCGCGCGGCGTCGGCGGCGACGCGGAGCGGTAGTTTGATGACCGCCTCCTGTTCGTAGACGGCGAGCGGTTGGGGGTCGAAGGCAAACTTCTTCTTCAAGGCTCGCGGGTAGGCGGGCTCGCCCGCCGTGATATCCAATTCGGCGACGAGTTCGAGTTTCGTCGCGCGCAGGTAATCGTGCGTCGGCGGGTTGGCGTTGATGTGATAGCCCGCCGCGATCCGGACGCGCACTTCAACCTCAGCCGCACCGCCCGCGCGTACCTCCGCGCGCCCGCCGCTCGCGCGCACGACATCGGCGGGCGGCGCAGCAGTAGCGGCATTATCCGGCGAAGTCTCGACGGCGACGACGGGAGACGAAGCGGGCGCGGCGTCCGGCGTCGCGTTGTCGTTGGACGCACCCGTGCAGGCGACGAAGACGAGCGGGCAGATCAATAGAAGAAAGAAAAGTTTTCCGAATTTCATCAGGACAGTTTAGAGCATTCCCCGGATGTACGCAGCAAGGGCGCGTCGCCGGTCGGGGCAAGAAGCGTCTCTGCCCGCCCGACGGATTGTTAAAGCAAGAGATGCTTTCGAGAGCAACGTTCGGGGGAGGAGTTCGCGGTCGCTACAGTTGTTTGGAGAGTTGATTTATCGGCGCGTCCGTCACGTCGAGGGCTGGCGGCGCAGATAGTTGCGCGCGGCGGTCGCCATGCGGCGGAGGCGGCGGACGACCTTCGGGAGTATCCATGCGAGGATGAGCAGGAAGATGAAGATGACGGCGAGAATGGCGAGCGGGTGGAGGACGGCGAGGACGATGCCGCCGACGGCGAAGACATCCTCGACGAGCGAGAGTGCGATGTTGCTGAAAGGCTCGGGGCTGACGTTGGCGGTCGCGCGCAGAGTGGCCTTCGTGCCGTGCGTGGAGAGCGCGAGCCCGCCGCCGAGCAGCAGCGCGATGATGCGGACGGAGGGGTCGAGGTCGGCGGTCGCGGAGAGCGCGATGATTGCGCCCGCCGGAACGCGTATGAAGGTGTGCACGGTGTCCCATGCCGTGTCAACGTACGGCACTTTGTCGGCCACGAACTCGACGACGTAGAGCGCGAGCGCGACGCCGATGATCCACCAGTTGTCGAGCGCGTCGAGGCCGCCCGGCAGACGCCCGACCAGCCCGTAATGCTGCAACAGCCCGAGCGCGGCCACCGTCGCATACAGGTTAATCCCCGAAGTCCACGCCGCGCCGAGTCCGAGTCCGAGAATTTCGATGATGTTCATAGCGTCAGTAATGATGAATGCAGGATGCAGAGTGATGAATAAAAAAGAGGATTCCGCTTCTATTCATCGTTCCGCACTCTGCCTTCATCCTTTCTCTTCCTCTTCCTCTTCCTCTGCGCCGCCGTGTTTGTCTGGACGTTTGATGCCGAACTTTTCGAGACGGTATTGGAGCGTGCGGAAGGTGAGTCCGAGGAGTTTGGCGGCCTTTGTGATGTTGTAGTCGGTGCGCTCCATCGCTTGCATGATGAGATTGCGTTCGACATCCTCGAAGTTGACGCCTTCGGCGGGCAGGCGGAAACCGGACTCGGCGGCGGGGCGCGTCTCCTGCCGGACTTCGAGCGGCAGGTCTTCGACGGTGATGAGGTCGCCTTCGCAGAGCAGAATCGCGCGCTCGATGGCCGATTCGAGTTGACGGACGTTACCGGGCCAAGCGTAGTCGGTCATCACCTTGCGCGCTTCGGGGGTCAGTCCGCGAATCAGGCGCGAGGTGTTGCGCGTGTGCTTCTTCAGGAAGAAATCTATCAGGACGGGGATGTCTTCGCGCCGCTCGCGCAAGGGGGGCACGTCAATGGAGAGGACGTTGATGCGATAGTAGAGGTCGTCGCGGAAACGCCCGTCGGCGACCATCGCGCGCAGGTCGCGGTTGGTCGCGCCGACGACGCGCACGTCAATCTTGATCGGGCGCGTGCCGCCGACGCGCCGGATCTCCCGCTCTTGCAGCGCGCGCAGCAACTTGGCCTGCATGGAGATGTCGAGTTCGCCGATTTCGTCGAGAAAGAGCGTGCCCTTGTCGGCGACTTCAAAGAGCCCTTTCTTCTCGGCGTGCGCGCCGGTGAAGGAGCCGCGTTCGTGTCCGAAGAGTTCGGATTCGAGCAGGTTCTCGTTGATGGCGGCGCAGTTGACGGCCTGAAACATCTCGCTCGCGCGCGGCGACTGCGTGTGGATGGCGCGCGCGATCAACTCCTTGCCCGTGCCCGATTCGCCGCGTATCAAGACGGTCGAACTCGAACGCGCGACCTTCAGAATCATCTTCTTGACGGCCTCCATCTCGGGCGACGCGGAGATGATTTCGATGTCGAGTTCGTCGAGCTTTGAGAGCGCGCGGCGAATCGTTTCCAGAAGCGTCTCGCGGTCGTAGGGCTTCTCCAAATACTCGAACGCGCCGCGCCTGAGAGCCTCCTTCGCCGATTCAATCGAGCCGTGCGCCGTCAGCAAGATGACAATGATGGAGGAATCGTGCGCGAGCAGTCGTTGCAGGAGTTCGACGCCGTCCATCCCCGTCATCTTCAGATCGGTCAGCGCCAGATCGAAACGACGCTCGCGCGCAATCTTGAGCGCGGCCTCGCCCGACGAAGCGGTCGTCACGTCGTAGCCCGCGCTCGACAGAATCATCTCCAAAATTTCTCGCTGCGACTTCTCGTCGTCCACCACGAGTATGCTTTTGCGTGCCATAAGCTAAAGGATGAGGGGGAGGGATGAGGGATGAATAAGAAACGATTTAATGATTGAGTCATCGGTTCATTTCATCAATGAACAAATGATTCGATGATTCAATCATTAAATTCTTTCATCCCTCATCCCTCATCCCTCATCCCTCCTTTCTGTTGGTAGTTCAACCTTAAACGTTGTGCCCGCGCCCTCGGTGCTCTCGACGGAGATTTGGCCGCCGTGCTCCTCGATGGCTTTCTTGACGATGGCGAGGCCGAGGCCCGTGCCCGTCTCTTTGGTCGAGAAGTAGGGCTCGAAAATCTGCGGCAGGCTCTCGGGCGCGATGCCGCGACCCGTGTCGGAGATTTCGACGCGCGCGTGCCCGTCATGCGCCGCCAGCCGGATAGTCAAACGCCCGCTCTCTGCGCCTTCGATAGCTTGCAGTCCGTTGATGATAAGGTTTGTGAAGACGGAACGTAAAGACTCGGCGTCGCCGAGGACGGGCGGAAGCGGGCCGTCCTGCTCGATGCGCGTCTCGATGCCGCTCTCGACGGCCTGCACTTCGACGAGGCTGAGGGCGTCGGCGACCGAGACTCGCAGGTCGAGCGGGCGCAGGTTGAGCGGCGCGGGGCGCGTGTATTTGAGAAACTCCGTGATGCGCGTGTTGATGCGCGCGACTTCGGTTTTGAGTTGAGAGGTCAGACGCCCGACGAGCGCGCGCTTCTCCGGGTCTTCCGGCGCGAGCGTTTCGCGCAGGTGGTCGAGCGTCAGATTGATGTAGTTGAGCGGGTTGCGTATCTCGTGTGCGATGGCGGAGGCGAGGCGACCGACGACCGCCGAACGCTCCGCCTGATTGAGCCGCGTCTCCAACTCGCGCGCGCGGTCGAGTCGGCCAATCATCTCGTTGAAGTTGGCGGCGAGCGTGCCCATCTCGTCGCGGCGGTTCACGTCGGGGACGCGGAAATCGAAGTCGCCGCCCGCAACCCTCTGCGCGGCGTCGGAGAGTCCCTTCAAGGGGCGCGTGAAACGCCAGACGAGAATGGCTGCGACGAGCGTGGCGACGAGCAGCACGGCGAGCGTCGGCAGCAGGGGGCGCGCCGCCCCCCAACGCTGCGACCCGCCGGGCGTCGCCCGCGAGCCGAGCACGACGATGATGTAGTTCAGGGCGTCGCGCGTTTTGAGGGCGATGGTGAAGGCGCGCGTTTCGCCTGCTATCGGCTGCGAGGTGGTCGGTTGGGAGGGAAGCAGTCGTTTGAAGCCCTCCGCGCCCTGTCCGGCGTCAACGATCTTGGGGAGTTGAACGTCGGAGATGTTGAAGTAAAAGAAGGTGTTGTCTTCCAGCGTCTTGGGCTTGTACTTGGGACGCAGGCTATCTTCGACGCGCCCGTCTTCCCTGACGACGAGAATGTTCATCACGCGTCCGGCCCGCTCCTTCAGGATCGAGACGGGCCGACGCTTATCCAAATCTTCGAGATATTCGCCGGACGTGATGCTCTCGTTGGCGAGCGCGATGCTGTCCGCGAGGGCCTGTTCCTGCTCGGCGATGATGCGTGCCGTGCGCTGTTCGGCCAGACGGTTCAGGTAGTACTGCATCCCGAGCGTCGCCAGCAGGAGCGCCGCCAGCACGAGCAGCAGGCGGACGCGAAAGGTGTAAAAAAGATTCGGTAACTTCATCGAGTTAGGGCTAACGGCGGGGAGTGGGGAATGGTGTGGGTCTGACATGCGAGCGCGGCCCGCGATTAAATTTCAGGTTTACCTCTATGTTTATATATCGGTATGACTATAATTAGGAAGTAA
Source organism: Pyrinomonadaceae bacterium (assembly GCA_035537095.1). Lineage (GTDB taxonomy): Bacteria > Acidobacteriota > Blastocatellia > Pyrinomonadales > Pyrinomonadaceae > DASWNP01. The sequence continues at coordinate 12,534 of DATLMV010000086.1, read as the reverse complement.
ACTAAGGCAACAAAGATTATTCCGGTCAATCTACCAGAGCGGTCAGCTAGTAGTGCGTACACTATCGAGGTGACCATTCCTAACACGGTGTAAAACGAGTGTCTCAGAACTATTCTGTCTCGCTCATTCATGTTATTAGCTCCTTCAACTACCTCAATGCCGTCCGCTAATGGCCTCATGGGAGAAAGGTGTTGCCGCCAACTTGAGTAAGATGTTATAGTCGCCGTGGTCTCAAGCGCAAACCCCTCCGCGAGACCGACAGGGAATTCTTCCCGCCCACCGCATAGGAAATTGAAGGTTGCAGAGAGAAGCGTGGAGCCGAAAGCCTAGAGCTTTGCCGATGACTTTCAATATTTCAAACCGCATCTTTGATCCCGCCGCCACGCGCGCGGCGGCGCAAATAGTCGCGCAAACAAAACTCCGTTCCGCGCATCATAAACGTTAACCTGCGGACTCCCGCGCCTCTTCCGGCCTCCCCTTCAAGATGTGCCGCGTGCGGGCCGCCTCGACTTAAAGTGTTTTTCGAGCGAGGACTTGTTAATGACCCCAACAGTACGTTCCCTTGTAGCCGCTCTCCTGTTCACCCTCTGTTTTACACCCGCCGCCGACGGCGCACCCAAAAAAGCATCCAAACCCGCCAAAGCCGCACCCGCAAAATCCGCGCGTCACGAGAAGAAACCGGCGGCGCGACAGGAGAAACAGTCGCGCGCCGACAAGCGTTCGGCCAAAGACGAGCGCGCCGAACGCCGCGAACGCGCTTCCGAGAAGTCGCGCGACCGCCGCGACCGCTCCGCCTCGAAGAGCGAACGGCGCGAGACGGCGAAGGAACGGCGCGAGCGCGCGCGCGAAGAGAAACGCGAGGCCAGAGAGGACGCGCGCGGCGGCAAGAATAGCGGCAAGCTCTCGCGGCGCGAGCGTCTGGCCGAAGCCCGCAGGGAAGCCGAACGACGCAGGCGCGAAGAGGCGGCAAGACGTGCCGAAGCGGCGCGACAGGCGGCGATTGCCCGCGCCATCGCTCTCGCACGACAGCGCGCTGCCGATCAAGCCCTGCGCGACGAGACCGTCACCAATATTCTCAAGGACGACACGACGGGCGAAGATTTGGAGGTGCGCCGCGTCGCCGTCGAAGCCCTCGGCAGCAACGCCGGTTCGGTCGTCGTGATGGATCCGAAGAACGGTCGCATCTTCACGGTCGTCAATCAGGACTGGGCTTTGCGTCGCGGCTTCAAGCCCTGCTCGACCGTCAAACTCGTCACCGGCCTCGCCGGTCTCGCCGAAAACGTCATCAGCCCTTCGCAGACGGTCAATGTTTCGGGCGGCAGCTTCCGCCTCGACCTGACCGACTCGCTCGCCTTCTCCAACAACACATACTTTCAGATCGTCAGCGGTCAGGTCGGCTTCGACCGGATGATGAACTACGCGCACGAGTTCGGTCTCGGCCAGCCGACGGGCGTCAATCACGCCAACGAATCGCCGGGACGCCTGCCCGTCATCAAGTCGGGCTACTCCCTCAACCGGATGGGTTCACACGGCGACGACATCGAAGTGACGACGCTGCAACTCGCCAACATGGCCTCTACCATCGCCAACGGCGGGACGGTGCTCATCCCGCACCTGCCGCGCACGCCCGAAGAGAACGTGCGTTTTCAGAAAGAGGAACGCCGCCGGGTCAACGTGCCGAAAGAGCAGTTGCAACGCCTGATTCCGGGCATGGTCGGCGCGGTCAACTACGGCACGGGTAAGAACTCCTACGACCCGACGCAGACCGTCGCCGGTAAGACCGGAACCTGCATCAGCCAAGACCGCGAACGCACTTGGCTCGGACTGTTCACCTCATTTGCGCCCGTGCACGACCCGCATCTGGCCGTCGCCGTCATCACGCGCGGCTCCGGCCAGCGCGGCAGACTGGCCGCCGGTGTCGCCGGAAGAATCTATCGCAGCCTCAGTCATCGTTTCGGCAATCAGGGAGCCGCGCCCATGATGGCGAACGACAGGTTCAACCCGCGACCGAAGATTGACCCGCGCGCCGCCGCCGCCGTCAGCGACGAAGACAAGGAAGCCGACGCTTACGTGATCAGCGAAGCGACGGGCGGAGACATTCACCCGACGAATCAAGCGGGCGCGCCCACGTCCGGTTTCAGAACCACGATGAACCCCTCGCAGCCGCAGACGCGCCCGACCGAGAGCACGCTCCGTCCCGCCGTCAAATCCTCGACGCAGATGCCCTCTAACGGCTCGGAGCGACCGCGTCGCGTGCTTGAAACCAAACCATAACGAAAACGCAAGAAGTTACGTGGTCGGAAAGCGTAAAGTCCGAAGTCAAACGGCGCGAATGCTCTTTGACTTCGGACTTTACGCTTTCCGACTTTCCGACTTTTTAACCGCTTGACACTTTACTAAGGGTTGTAGCAGTATCACGGCTCATCGGGCGTTGTAAAATCCGACCGACATCCCCTGTTTAAAGGCTCTCTCCACCGGAAGACGTTGGCCGTGCCGGTCGCCGCAAAGCGGCAACTGGAAACGCGGCAGATGCATCTGAATCATTACGCGACACTTCCGAAGAGTGTTCGCGCATGCCCCCGATTTATTTGATAGATATTTCGACGACAACCATCGCTTGGAGGACTCGCCACCAATGAAGAATCTAATTCGTCCGTTGATCCTATCCGCGCTTGCCGCGACCTTCACCGTGTCGGCCATCGCGCAGACGCCCACGAGCAGTCCGGCTCCGGCCACCGGTGCGGCTGCCACGACTCTTTCGCCAGCCGACGAAGCGGCCAAAGCCGCGCTCTATGACAAGTGGCGCAACAACCGCAACGGCGACGCCGCCGCGCAGAAGTCGGCCTACGAAGCGGGCCAAGAATACTTGCAGAAGTATGGTGCGGACAACGACGTGTACGTCAAGGCCGTCCAGAAGTGGGTGACGAACTACGAGAAAGCGACGCGCGAATTTGAGTACAGCGTGGCGTTGAAAGACCAGAAGTACGACCGGGCTTTCGTCCTCGGCAAAGAGATTATCGCTTTGCAGCCGGAGCGCGTTGACATCCCGCTCGTGCTCGGCTGGTCGGGCTATCTGGCCTCGACCAAAAACAACGACTCCTTCAACACCGAAGCCGCCGCCTACGCGCGTCAGGCTCTCCAACGCATCGAGTCGGGCCGCCAGCCGATGGTCTTGGACGCGAACGGCAAAGAGGTTGTCAGTTGGGCTCCGTTCACGAGCCGTGAGGATGCCATCGGCGGTCTGAACTTCGCGCTCGGCTCCTTCGCCACCAAACTCAAGAAACCGGAAGAGGCGGCGGTCTATTTCCACAAAGCGGCGCAGCAGCAGACCGGCTTCACCGGCAAAGAGCCGAGCACCTACGCGAATCTCGGCGGCGCATACGCGCAGTTTGCCGAATACAAGAAACTGATTCAGGACTACCAGACGCTCGTCACCAAAGACGCCAACGCCGCCGGTTCCGATGAAGCGAAGGCCATCCTCGCCCGTCTCGACCCGATGACCGACCGCATCATTGACGCCTACGCGCGCGCCATCGCGCTCGCCGGAACCAACGCCAACTACGCGACCGCGAAGGCCGATTGGATGAAGCGTCTGACGGACTTCTACAAGTTCCGCAACAACAACGCCGACACCGGACTGAATGAGTTTGTCGCCAGCGTCCTGTCGAAGCCGATGCCTTCGGCCACCGAGACGCCTTCGGCCACGGCTCCGGCGCAGCCCTCGACCGGCGGAACCAACAACGGTTCGGCCACGCCTCCGGCTTCGACCACGCCCGCCACAACGCCGACGAGCACCGTCAGGCCCGCCGCGTCCACAACCAACAACACGAAGCCCGGCGCGAACTCGCCGAGCGCAACGACGAATAACGTCAAGCCGTAAGATAGAAACAAGCGAGCCTCCTGAGTTTCAGGTTGTCAACAACAGACGCCGGACGCGACCCACGTCATTTCTTCGACGGTCGCGTCCGGCGTTTGCTACAATCAACGCCTGATGCCAAAGGCCAAACACACCGAACCTGACCCCGCCACCCTCGAACAGACTCTCGCATACACTTTCAACGACCGCGCACTTTTAGAGCGCGCGCTCACGCATCGCTCTTGGGCGCACGAGCACGTCGGCCCCGGCGAAGAGGAGAAGGCCCGACGCCTCCATAACGAAGCCTTCGAGTTCGTCGGCGATTCCGTGCTCGGCTTGGTCGTCGCCGATTTCCTTTTTCATTCCTACCCGGACGTGACCGAAGGCGAACTGTCGCGGATGAAGCACCGGCTCGTCAGCACGCAGACCTTGGCGCGCGTCTCGACGCGTCTTGAGTTCGGGCGACACCTGAGAGTCGGGCGCGGCGAAGAGAAGAGCGGCGGGCGGCGCAAGCGCGCCCTGCTGGCCGACGTTTTCGAGGCCGTGCTCGCCGCCGTCTACTTGGACGGCGGCTTGAGCGCGGCGACCGAGTTTATCCATCACGCGCTCGGCGAAGAGTTGCACGACGCGACGCCCGCCGCCGCCGCCGCCGCCGACTACAAGACCCTCCTTCAGGAAGTCCTGCAAGCCGAGCGGCGCACCACGCCGACCTACGGCGTCGTCGAAACTCAAGGCCCGCCGCATCGTCGCATCTTTCTGGTCGAGGTCAGTTGGGACGGCGGGCAGATGCGCGGCGAAGGCCGCACCATCAAAGCCGCCGAAATCGAAGCCGCCCGCCGCGCCCTCGAAGAGATGGGACACAACGAAGAGAGTGAGCAGAAAGCAGCGGAGCAAGTGAGCGGTGAGCAGTAAACAGTAAACGGTCTGTTTCAGCGTCGGCGAGAAGTCATTCCATTAACTGCTCAACGCTTGCTGCTTACCCCTTTCCCGCTTGACCATTGAAGTGCTGTTATCTACGATGCAACTCTATGAAAAATGAGCAGACGGGGGCGGGGATAGCCGAGCCGCCGGTGGGGCATGGGCCGGAGCGAGAGCCTTTCGTGCGCGCGGGCCGCGCGGAAGACGAGCGCGACGCGCGCGTGGCCGACGAGGGCGCGGACGAGACGCCGCAGGGGCCGCCGCGCGGCATCGTGCGCGAGTATTTCGAGTCGCTGCTGGTGACGGCGGTGATGGCTCTGTTTGGCATGACGTTCATCGTGCAGGCGGTGAAAGTGCCGACCGGCTCGATGCAGAACACGATTCTCATCGGCGATCATCTGCTCGTCAACAAGTTCATCTTCGCCCCCGGTCGCACGCTGCCCATCCTGCCGCAGCGCGAGATTCGGCGCGGCGATATCATCGTCTTCAAGTATCCGGGCAACCCCTTCAACCCCGTGCGCGACCGCATTGACCCGACGAGCAAGCCCTTCGAGACCAACTTCGTCAAGCGCGTCGTCGGTCTGCCGGGCGAACGCATCGAGGTTCGCGGCGAGCGCATTCTGATTAACGGCGTCGAGTTGGCGGAACACCGCGTCACGGCGACCAACCCGCCCGACGATAACCCGGCGACCGACGACCGGCGCGAGGACGACGCGCCGCTCACCATCCGCAACAGCCCGCCCCCTTCGGGCACAGGGCCATACACCGTCTATTACAGGCCGCAGACGCGCACCGACGACGCGCAGGGGCTCGACCGCTCGGCGTCCGACGATTTTCATTTCGCCGTCGGCGGCGAAGCGGCGACGATTCCGCCCGACAGCTATTTCGTGATGGGCGACAACCGCGAGAATAGTCTCGACAGTCGCGCTTGGGGATTCGTGCCGCGCGATTTGATCATCGGGCGCGCGATGTTCGTCTACTGGTCTTACGATTCGAGTGCCACGTCGAGCGGAAATTTCCTCTTCGACTTTTATCAAAATTCGCGTTGGAGCCGCACCGGCACGCTGGTCAAATAAACGCGCGCCGGTCAAATAAACGCACGCGGGTTCGCGTTCTCATGCAGACATAAATTCGTTCGGTTGGTGTAGACACAATTTCAAGGCGGGAGGTTGAAAGTGCGATGGCTTCTTTATGGGGATTGGGCGGGCTGACGTGGAAGGATTTGGGGCGACGCGTCTGGGCGGAGATGGAAGAGGACGAGGTCTTCGGGCGGGCCGCGCAGTTGTCCTACTATTTCCTGCTCGCGCTCTTTCCGCTGCTGCTCTTTCTCATCTCGCTCATCGGTTCCTTCGCGGGCGAAGACAGCGAACTGCGCGCGAGCCTCTTCCGCTATTTGAGCGCGGTCGTGCCCGGCGAGGCGCTGGATTTGGTGAGCACGACCGTCACCGATGTGACGAAGGGCAGCGGCGGCGGCAAACTCTCCTTCGGCATCCTCGCCGCGCTCTGGGCCGCCTCGAATGGTCTGGGCGCGATCAGCGAAGCTCTCAACATCGCTTACGATGTCAAAGAAGAACGCCCTTGGTGGAAGTCGCGCCTCGTCGCCATCGGTCTGACGGTCGCGCTCGCCGTTCTGATAATCGCGGCGTTAGTCCTCATTCTCTACGGCCACAACATCGCCGAGACGGTGGCGGGTAAGTTCGGTCTGGGCGAAGTCTTCGAGGTGTCTTGGAAGGTTCTGCAATGGCCGGTCATCCTTGCCTTCGTCCTGCTCGCCTTCGCGCTCATCTACTACTTCGCGCCCGACCTCAAAGAGCACGCATGGACATTCGTGACGCCCGGTTCCCTCATCGGCGTGGTGCTCTGGCTCGTCGTCTCCTTCGCCTTCCGCACCTACCTCTATTTCTTCAACTCCTACAGCGCAACCTATGGCTCGCTCGGCGCGGTCATCATCCTCATGCTCTGGTTCTACCTGACCGGCGCGGCCATCCTCATCGGCGGCGAGGTCAACTCCGAGATCGAACACGCGCTCGCGCTCTCGGGCGAACCCGACGCGAAAGAGAAGGGCGAAAAGAGCCCCGGCGACAAAGAGGCTAAAGGACTGAAACCCGCGTCGCAGACAAAAGCCGAACGGAAAACTTCGACAGCGGAACGGAAAACTTCGACGCCCGACAGAGCACAGAGCAACAACGCCGCCGCGACGACTCCGCAGAAGAACGACCGCGCGACCGCACGCGCCAGCGTCACGCAATCAAGCGTCACGCAACCGAAGGCGAGGCGCGGCGCGGGCGAGTCCATGAGCATCGGCAAAGTCGCCGTCGTCTTCGGCGCGTGGGCCGTCTCGAAAATCTGGCGTCGCCCGTCCAAACGAAGTTAAAAAAAGTAGTAAATCGTGAATCGTAAATCGTGAATAGAAAGAACACGTTTTATCTATTCACGATTGACGATTCACGATTTACTAGTGACGATTTACTACTTTATTCGCTGAGTTGAGCCAGAGCGACGCCGAGCAGCAGAATTTTTTTGATGCCTTTGTAGATGGGTTCGATCTCGCACCATTCGGTGAGCGCGTGCGAGTCGCCGCAGGGGGCCGCGCCGGTCGAGATGGAGGGGATGCCCGCGAGCAGGGCGGCGCTCGAATTGTTCGAGCCGGAGAGCGAGACGTGCGGGCGCTCGAATCCCATAGCGATGTGGACGGCTTCAGCCGTGCGGACGAGCGTCGACTCACGGTGGCCGGGAATCTGCGCCGAAGGCGTCGAGGAGATGAGTTCCGTCCTGACCGTCAGACGCTCGCGCGCCGCTTCCTCCTGCACGATGGCCGCAATCCTTTTCTCGTAATCGGCAATCACTTCATTGCTCGTCGAACGCAGGTCAACGGTGAACCATGCGTCGGACGCCTTCGCGTTGACCACCTCGGAGCCGCCGAGCATCCCGATGTTGAGATTGGTCGGAGGAGTTGAAGGGAGCGGCAGTTCGTAGATGCGCGCGATGGCGCGCGCGAGCGGGAGCGTGGCGGAATAGGGGGGCGTGCTGGAACGCGTGTGGCCGCCCGGCCCGATGAGATGATGCTTGTACCAGTTGATGCCGATGCCGCCGTAGGTCAAGCCCTCGTAGCCGCCGTCGAGCGCGATGTAGTGGTCAATCTTGCCTTTGTTCTCTTTGACGAACTCTTCCGCGCCGCGCAGCAAGGTCTCCTCCTCGACGGTGAAGAGGAAAATCAGGTCGCCTTTGGTCTTGATATTCGCGGCGTCGAGCGCGCGGATGGCGGCGAGCATCGCTTCGATGTTGCGCGTATCGTCGCCGACGCCGGGCGCGTAGATTCTCCCTTCGCGGATGGTGGCCTTGATGCGCAAGCCTTCTTGAAAGACCGTGTCCATGTGCGCGTCAATGACGACGACGGGGCCGCCGCCCGTGCCCTTGCGGACGGCGACGAGATTGCCGGTCGCGTCCGTATAAATCCTGTCCAACTTGTAGCCGCGCAGAATCTTTTCGATCTGCGCGCGCCGCTCCTGCTCTTTGCCCGAGGGCGCGTTGATCTCCGTCAGCGTCGTCCACTCGCGCAGCGTCTCTTCGCGGTTCTTCTCGATGAAGTCGAAGGCAGCGGTAATCTTCGGTTTCGCCGCGAGGGTTTTGACGGAGGCGAGATAGGGCGCGATTGCCTGCGCCTGCGACAACGTAGAAGGGGCAGAAGGGGCGGAAGCGACGGGCGGCGGTTGCTGTTGTCCCTGCGCTGTCGTAGTCCGCGTGCCGGAGGCGAGCGACAGGCACAGGAGATACGCGAGCAGGAGAAGAGACGCTTTCTTCATGCTTGAATCCTTTAGCGATGCCAGTATTTTTTGAGCATGGGCGCGAGCATGTGGAAGGGGACGTATTCGGCCTGTCGTCCGGCGCGGCGCAGTTCCTCGACCATCCGCCACGCGGCGTCGCCGTTGCGCGTGTGCACCATGATGCTCGAAGCCGTCTGGTGTTCGGGATGCTCGGCGAGCCAGAGGGCGACGGCATAGCCGGTGCTCGTGTCGTCGTGCGATTCGGCGTGATAGTGTTCGGGCAGCAGGTCGTGGTCGAGAAAGATGGCGTCGTAGGAGTTCTGCGACAGCATCTCGATGGCCTGCGCGGGTTCGACCGCCACGTCCAACTCGTCGCCCTTGTTGAACCGCCTGGCGAACCAGTCGTGACGACGCGCGTCGTCGTCGAGCAGAAAAACGCGCACCGTCCGGCGCGCTGAACGATCACGAATGCCGAGTTTTCTGAGCAACCCCTCGAATATACTCATGCCTGAAAATTTGTGACCCCCGAAACCCACGGGAGCAAAGCTCACATCTCATGTAAAAAGTTTGCATGGGGACTACAACGAACGCCGCTCAATATAACATAACCGTGAAGGGAAACGATGTGTCCGCGCCGCCGCCGCGACATTCAATGCGGAGGATAAATAGCCGTCGGGTGTTTGATATAGAAACGTCTTCATCTAACACCTGACTGCCGGTGTCCGGCCTCCGTGCATTCCTCACGCGCCCGTCAATTTGACGTTTCCCCTTGCTTGCGCATGGCGGGTCGTGGCATTCTGGCTGTACGTTGCCAGCCCCCGCAACTCTCCTCTATGAAATGTCCATACTGTGCAAGGCCGCTGCGTCGCATGGGCGGCATCAAATGTCTCGCCTGTCGCCGCTACGTGCTGCGCTGGCCGCACATGATTTTGCTCGTCGTCATCGTCTCGGCGGTCGTGCTCGGCTTCCTCGAATTTCTCTTCCGCTTCATCTGAACCGCCCTCGCGGAGGGGTCGCCTCCGCCCGATTTTCAACCCCAAACGCGCCTTTGTTAGAGGTTCGCGGCAAGCCCTTGCAATCTTTTTTCGGGGTGCTATAATCCGCCCCGCCTGCGGTAGTGATTCCCCGAGACCCCTTCGGAGGTCGAACGCGCACACACGCAAGACCCCTTGCGCCGCCGGAGGCTCGAACTGCAACGTCTTGAAGGTTAGAGATACACGCGCCGGATGTCGTCTGACAACGCCAAAATGCATCCTCTCCGCGCCGTTCCGGATAAAGAGGAGACCGCCACTCCCACGCTGCCTTTCGACCGGGCGCGCGTGGCCGAAGAACCCGTCTCCTGTTCGCGCTGCTTCGACACGGGCTACGAGGTGGTCGCGGGCAAGGGCGCGCGCCGCTGCGATTGCCGCACCGAGAGCGCCTCGAAAAAACTGCTCGAAGCCGCGCGCATCCCGCGCCGCTACGATGCCTGCTCGCTGCAAAACTACTACCCGGCGCAGGGCAACGGCTCGCAACTCAAAGCCTTCAACTACGCCTTCCGTCTCGTCCGCGAGTATCCGAACATCGAGCGCGGGCTACTGTTTACGGGCACGGTCGGCGTCGGCAAAACGCATCTCTCCGTCGCCATCCTGCGCGGCCTCGTCGAGAAGAGCATACAGGGCGTCTTCTACGAGTTCGGCTCGCTCCTGAAGGAGATTCAAAACTCCTATAATCCGATTTCGCAAACGTCGGAACTCAAAGTGCTCGCGCCCGTCTACGAGGCGGAGGTGCTGGTCTTGGACGAGTTGGGCGCGTCGAAGCCGACCGACTGGGTGCGCGACACGATGATGCAGATCATCAACACGCGCTACAACGACAAGAAGCTGACCATCTTCACGACCAACTATCTGGACGTGCGCCGCGCGCCGACCGACGAGACGCTGGAAGACCGAATCGGCGTCCGCCTCCGCAGCCGCCTCTACGAGATGTGCAAGACCGTCCTCATCGAAGGCGACGACTACCGCAAGCGTTTCGACGCGCAGCAGATTTGAGTTGAAACGAAAATCTCCCGCACACACCCGCGCCGACCTTCAAGCAAGAAAGGGTCGGTTTTTTTCTGTCAACTTTCTGCCGACGGCGCGGAGGTTCGCGCGCGACGCGCGTCGGCGTATATAATGCGACAGACCCCAACACACAAACGAGAGAGACCGCTTCGTTAGTCCGTCTGAATTAAGAGATGCCCAAACGCACCGACATCCAAAGGATACTCATCATCGGCTCCGGCCCGATAGTCATCGGTCAGGCTTGCGAGTTCGACTATTCGGGGACGCAGGCGTGCAAGGCTCTGCGCGCCGAAGGCTACGAGGTCGTGCTCGTCAACAGCAATCCCGCGACGATTATGACCGACCCCGAAACCGCGACGCGCACCTACGTCGAACCGCTGACGGTCGAATCGCTGGCGGCGATTATCCGGCGCGAGCGTCCTGACGCGCTCTTGCCGACCGTCGGCGGGCAGACCGCGCTCAACCTCGCCATCGCGCTCGCCGACGCGGGCGTGCTCGAAGAGTACGGCGTCGAACTGATCGGCGCGCGGCGCGAGGCCGTGAAGGTGGCGGAAGACCGGCGTCTCTTTAAGCAGGCGATGGAAGAGATCGGGATGCCGATGCCGCGCGGCGGTTTCGCGCGCAGTGGGGCCGACGCCGAAGGCTTGGTCGAAGAGACGGGTTATCCGGCGATTATCCGCCCCAGTTTCACGCTCGGCGGGACGGGCGGCGGCACGGCTTTCAACCCCGAAGAGTTTGAAGAGATTGTCAGGAGCGGTCTGGCCGCATCGCCGGTGCAGGAGGTCTTGATCGAGGAATCAATCCTCGGCTGGAAGGAGTTCGAGTTGGAGGTGATGCGCGACCTCGCGGACAACGTCGTCATCATCTGCTCGATTGAAAACTTCGACCCGATGGGCGTCCACACGGGCGACTCCATCACGGTCGCTCCGGCGCAGACCTTGACCGATACGGAATATCAACGCCTGCGCGACATGTCCATCAAAATCATCCGGCGCGTCGGCGTTGATACCGGCGGCTCGAATATCCAGTTCGCCGTCAACCCCGCCAACGGCGACGTGCGGCTTATCGAGATGAACCCGCGCGTCTCGCGCTCCTCCGCGCTCGCCTCGAAGGCGACCGGATTTCCCATCGCCAAGATTGCCGCCAAGCTCGCCGTCGGCTACACGCTCGACGAGATTCCCAACGACATCACGAAGAAGACTCCCGCCAGTTTCGAGCCGACGATTGACTACGTGGTGGCGAAGATTCCGAAGTGGGCCTTTGAGAAGTTCCGCGAAGCGGAGGACGTGCTCGGCACGCAGATGAAGTCGGTCGGCGAAGTGATGGCGATTGGCCGCACCTTCAAAGAGGCACTTTTTAAGGGCCTGCGCTCGCTCGAAGCGGTCAAGCCGCTGCGCCTCGCCGACGTGCCCGACGACGAGTTGCAACGCAAACTCGCGCGCCCCAATTCACAACGCTTCTCATACATCACCTACGCGCTGCAACACGGCTGGCCCATCTCCGAAATCCAACGCCTGACCGGGATTGACCCGTGGTTTCTCGAACAACTGCAAGACGTGATGCTCGTCCAGAAGGAGATTGAAGGACGCGCGCTCGGCGACGTGCCGCTCGAAGCCTTGCGCGAAGCGAAAGAGGTCGGGCTGTCAGACCGCCGCCTCGCTTATCTCACGAAAGGCACGGAAGATGAAGTCCGCGCACATCGCAAGAGTCTCGGACTGCTGCCCGTCTTCAAACGCGTGGACACCTGCGGCGCGGAGTTTGAATCCCACACGCCCTATCTCTATTCGACCTACGAGACTGAAGACGAATCCGCGCCGACGAGCGAGCGCAAGATCATGATTCTCGGTTCGGGGCCGAACCGCATCGGGCAGGGAATCGAGTTTGATTACTGCTGCTGTCATGCGTCGTTCGCTCTGCGCGAGGCGGGCTTCGAGACGATTATGGTCAACTGCAA
>DATLMV010000085.1:0-12185 GCA_035537095.1 Pyrinomonadaceae bacterium | reverse complement strand
CAAGCGAAGGAATCTTTCTTGAGCAGGCTCTTCGAAAAAGTTGTTATCGGCGCGGCGAAGGGCGGCGTCAGCGGCGCTTTCAAACTGGGGCAAAAGTATCTGGAAGACCACCGGAACACTCACAGAAACCGCGTGGGCAATCTCGACAGTTCGCGCGTCACCCGCGAGAACGACATCAAATCCGCTCGCCGCTTGCAGCGTCAAGCCAATGTGGCGCGCAATGCGAGCAAAGCGTTTAAATGGATTGACTATGCCAAGATCGGCAAGGATGTCGTCAACGGCAACACGGAGGACGCTATCTCCAAAGCCGTCGGGATGGCCGCCGGGACTGCCACCACCACCGGCTGCACCGGCGCTCTGACAACGGCGGAAGGCGCGAGCGTCGTCGGCGCGCCGCTCATCCCCCCCACAGTCATCGGTTGCAGCGTCCTCGGCGGGGTCGTCGGCGCGGCTACGACGGAGGTCGCCAAGCCCATCGTGCGTTGGGGCGGCAACGTTCTCGAAGATGTCGCCGACAAGGCGAAGAACGCAGCCAGCGACTCTGCCAACTGGACAAGCAACGCGGCTAAAAATACCGTGAATTTCGTCGGAGACATTCTGCCCTGAGAGGGAGACGACGGTTGCCGGTTGAGCGGGCGATAGTGGTTTCTCCCGCCCCACGTCTTGAATAACGGACAGGTCATTGCCTGTCCGTTATTTTTTTGTCTCAAGCGATGCGACACGCTTCTAGAACGCGCCCGCCAGAGCGCGCAGCAGGGCTTCGAATGCTCTGTAGGCGTCGCTGAAGTAGTAGAGATAGCGGCTCTTGAAGAGCGGCAGGGCGATGAGGACGACGATGATCCCGACCGCCATCTTGACGGGCAGGCTGAGGAAGAAGACGTTGATCTGCGGCGCGACGCGGTTGATGATACCGAAGAAGAGGTCTGTCAGCAGGAGCGCGATCATGGCGGGCGCGGCGAGTTGGACGCCGATGGCGAGGACGCTGCCCGTCAGTCGCGTGATAAAGAGCGCGGTCGGCGTCCAACCGGCCTCGATGTGCGGAAAGCCCGTCGCCGGAACGTATTCAAAACTTCTCAGGAGCGCGCTCAGGAAAAAATGGTGCGCCCCGATCACGAGAAAGAGCACGATGGCAAACTGCAACTTGAACTGTCCCAACTCGGAGACGCGCGTTTGCAGTTGCGGCGCGAAAAGTTCGTCCATCGTCGAGCCGCGTTGAAAGTCTATGATGCGTCCCGCCACCTGAATCGCCTCGAAGACGAGCGACGCCACGAAGCCGAGCGTGAAGCCGACGAAAGCCTCCTTCGCCAGCAACGCCACGAAGCCGAGCGCGCCGAACCCGAGCGCGCCGTCTTTCGGCAACCCCGCTTCGAGCGCCGGATAGAGGATGATGACGAGCGCCGTCGCCGTCGCCACCTTGACGCGCGCCGGGACAGCCGCGCCGCCGAAAAACGGCACGACGATCAGAAACGACAGCAAGCGCGCGAACCCCAGCCCGACCAGCACCAGAAAAGTCTGCGGGCTCTGCCCGACTTCAAAAGTGCGGAGAACCGTTTCGAGTAGTTTGAGAAATTCGTCCATCGCGGCAGAGCGACACGACCGTCAACCGGTCGGCTTCCGTCTCGCTTCTCAACTTCCCCCGCCGACCTGCAACATCACGGCGAAGACTTTATGCGAGAAGGCGAGCAGGCGATCCAGAACCGAGTGGGCCGTGAGGATGAGTACGAGGATGGTGGCGATGATTTTCGGTACGAAGGTGAGCGTCTGCTCCTGCACCTGCGTCAGGGCTTGCAGCAGACTGATGAAGACGCCGACCACGAGGCTCGCCAGCAACGCCGGAAGCGAGAGCATGAGAATCAACCAGAGGGCTTCGCCCGCGAGTGCAATATACGGATCCATCTTTCTCCTCCTCCGCGCGCCGGTCAGGCGTAACTCAAGACGAGATTTTTGATGAGCAGCACCCAGCCGTCAATCAACACGAAGAGCAGCAGCTTGAAAGGCAGCGAAATCATCACCGGCGAGAGCATGAACATGCCCATCGCTTGCAGGATGTTCGACACCACCATGTCAATGATGAGGAACGGGAGAAACAGCAGAAAACCTATCTGGAAGGCTTCGGTCAACTGGCTCGTGACGAACGAAGGGATGACGATGCGAAAGTCCGACGCCTTGATCTCCGCCGGGTCGTTGCCGTTCTTCTTCGCCATCCGCTGCGCGAGGCCGAGGAACATGATGCGGTCGTTCTCCTGCGCGTGACGTTCGAGGAAGGCGCGCAGAGGCTCTTTGCCCTTCTTGGCGGATTCAAAGAGGGTCTGGACGGAAGTCTCCGAGAAGATGGCCTCGGTGTTCTGCACCTCGCCCGCCGCCGCGTACATCTTCTCGACAACCGGCGACATGATGAAGATGGTCAGTATCAGAGAGATGCCCGTGATGACTTGATTGGGCGGGACTTGCTGCGTGCCGAGCGCGTTGCGGAGGATGGAGAGCACGACCGAGATTTTGACGAACGACGTGAGCATGATGAGCGCGAAGGGCGCGAGCGCGAGCGCGCCGAGCACGATAATCAAGACGACCGGATTCGCCGTTCCCGCGTCGCGTCCGCCGCCTGCCCCGGCAGTTTGCGCGAAGACGGGCGTTGCAGCCGTCGCCGCGAGCCACATCAAAACAAGACTCGAAGCGCAGATGGTTCTCTTCATAGTCTATTTCTTCCTCTTGAGGATGCGGGCGAAGCTGTCGGCAATCGCCTCGCGCGAGACGTTCGGCGAATTGCGCCATGAGAGCCGTGACTGTTCGAGTTCATCGGCGAGGCTTCCGGCCTTCGCCGCGTCGAGTTCGCTGATCAACTGCACGCCCGCCTCCGACGACGCGACGAGCAGCCAACGCCCGCCGACCTCGATGACGAACATGCTCTTGCGCGCGTCGAGCGCGACGCGGTCAACGATGCGAATCATACTGTTCGTCGAGCGCGTCACTTGGAGGCGCGGCAGCACCCAACGGAAGATCGCGTAGGCCAGCCCGCAGACGAGCGCGAGCGCGAAAAGAGTCTGCAAGAGCATCAAGAGAAAACTGGCCGCGCCGCCGCCCTCGTACTGCGCGGGGTTATAGGGCGCGGCGGCCTGCTGCCACCACACCGCGACGAACGCGGCGCACAGGTGTGCCGGACGCTTCGGCAGTTGAAGACTCATGTGAGCACCCGCGAGACTTCCGTGATGCGCACGCCGAGATGTCCCTCGAAATCTACCAACTCACCGCTCGCCACCCGCCGCCCGCCCGCGACCAAATCAACCGGATCGGTCGGCTTGCAGCCTAAATCGAGCAGTTGACCGGGGCGCAGGTTAGAGAGTTCTTCGAGCGTCACGTTGCGCGTCGCCAGTTCGACGCGCAGGGTGAGCGCGAGCCTTTCGATTGAGAGACCGTCGGCGTCCTCGTATTCGTCCGTTTGTTCTTCGTTCATACGCAAATGTCCCACGGCGACCGGCGCGTCGAAGACCGAAACCGCCTCCACCTCGACCGCCAGCGATTCGGTCGGCAATGCTTCGCCCGCCGCCTGTTCCAGAAGTAGCTCCGAAGCCTGCGCTCGTCCCCTGATTTGCAGGTTGCGCGCATCGCCCGCGAGCAGCAGCACGCGCCCCTCCAAACGCCCCGCGCGCCACTCGGCGTGCGGCGTGGAGACGAGCACAACGTCTCCGGCGTCGAGTTGCGACAGTTCCGCGCCCGTCAACTTCGCCTCGCCGACAGACAGGCGCAGCGAAACCTCCGGCGCAATCCGCGCCCAACGAGAGAGACGCGCGCGGCGTCCCTCTCGTTTCGCCAACAGCGGGTTGCTCGCCTCGTTCAGAGCGCGCAGCGTCGCCGCCGTGAAATAGAAACGCACCAGACCGCTCAACGTGCCCGCCGTCAGTTGCAACGGCAACATCAACACGCGCTCCGTCGCCCGCGTTTCATCTTTCTCGTTGCGCGAAACCTTCTGCTCGCGCCGCTCTCCGAACCCTGCGGGGACTTCCGCCGTGACGCCGTCCATCCGCCAGATGGGTGCGCCCGCCAACTCGTTGACGGCGCGCAGAATGTTGAGCCAGAGAAATTCGATGACCGCCAGTTCGGCGCGTGAGAGCGGGCGCAAAGAGTCAGGCGCGGAGCCTTCGCCGCCGAGCACGAGATTGACGAGCGAAGCGGCGAAAGCTGCGTCGGTCTCCGCCGTCACGCGTGCCCCGCCCGGCTCGACGCCGAGCACGACGTACACGCGCGGCGCGGTCGTTTCGGATGTTTGAGCGACGGGGTCGGCGACGGGCGCGGCGGTCTCTTCAATCTCGAAAGCGTGGAAGGAGATATCGTCGGTCGTGTTGTGCGTGTAGCGCGCGAGGACTCCGTCGAGGGCGTCGAGGGCTTGGCGTGAGAGCGTGGGCGGAAGCGCGTTGACGGCTTCGGAGAGTTGTGCCTGCTCGCGCGTCAGGCGCGGCAGAGACGCGTGCCAAGCGTCGGGCGCGGGCGTCGGCGTCGCGTCAAACTCCTGCTCAAGCGAGTCGGCGCGCGCGCTCTTGTCCGAGAAGGCATAGTCGGCGAACAAATCCTCGGAAGGGTCTGCGACGTGCGAGGCTTTCCCCTCCTTCGCATTCTCTGACTTCGCTTGAACCGGCATGTCAGGTTTCATGATAAGAAACAGATGCGTCCGCCGCTTGGTTGAGAGACGACTCGACCGCGCGTGCTTCACGCGAGCGACCGTTCGGACGAAAGGCGAAGCGAGAGCGCGGACGCGCTTTCGCGCGTCGCTCAGGCTCGATAGGTCGCGCCGGAGCGCGTTGAATCCTCGTCTTGAGTCTCGACGGATGCCGCGTCTTGAACAGAAGCGGAGCCGTCCGCGCTCGTCGGTGCTGACGCGGCGAGCCTCTGTTCGCTCTGGCGTTCGCGCTGTTCGGACGTGTCGGCGTTGACGCTGGTCTTGATGGAGGCGAGGTTGACGCCGCGCGAGCGGAGCATCTCGGCGAGGTCGCCGGTGCGCGCGTCGAGTTGGGCGCGCACGCGTTCGGTCGCCGCGATAAACTCTGCGGTGACGCGTCCCGTCTCGTCCGCGCCGAGCTTGACGCGCAGACCTTCGAGCACGGAGCGTTTGAGTTCGAGCGTCACTTCGCTCCTGCCGTCGGCGTAGAGGCGCGAACGGACGGCGGCGACGATCTTCTCAAGGTCTGCGATGTGGAGGATGGCGCGCGTGCTGGTGGTTTCGCTCACGTAGGTTGATTCGACGCCCGCGCGCGCGCCGAGGCCACCGCCACCGCCCGCGTCGCCGTGTCCCTCCTCTTCACGCACGGTTTCGCGCTGGCCGTCAACGTCGCCAGCGCCGCTCGTCTCACGACGCTCGTCGCGGCTCTCGCCCTCGTGCTCGTCGCGCGCGCTGTTGTTGCGCGTCACCTCCTTGAGCACGCTGGCGAAATCGCGCCGGGACGCCGCGCCGCCGCCGAGAGCACCCGGTTTGGTCGAAGGCTCGGTCGAGGCGGGCTGTGTGTTGACGTGCTTGTGCGCGTTCCTGTCGGGTTCGGTTGTGGGACGTTCGGGAAATTTTGTGGTCGGCGGTGGAATCTTCATCTGGCCGCTCCTTCGTTGCGCGCGTGGCGCGTCAGTTTCCCTGCTTTATTTTTTTCGCCGCCTCGTTCGCCATCTTGCGGACGCGTTCGCGGTTGAAGTTCGCGCCGGTCTGGTCGAGCGCGAGCGCGAGTTCGAGATGCTCGAACGCCAGCGCGTACTCCCGCAACTGGTACATCATCTCGCCGTATTTATAATGGGCCTGCGCCGACTTCGGATCAAGCTCTGTCGCCTTCAAGTATGACTGCGACGCGCTGAGCGGCTGTTCCAGACCTTCGTAACAGTCGCCGATGTAGATGTAGAGCATCGAAGAGGGTTCGGTCTTGGACAGTTCTTGCAGCACGGGCAGGGCTTCCTTCCAGCGTTTGCGCTTGATCAAATCCACCGCCGAAGTGAGACCCGCGCCCGTCGCCGGTTGCCCGCCGAAGCTCTGGAAGCGTTCGTAATATTTCTTCGACTCCTTGACCTTGTTCTGTTTGACGAGCGCATCGCCCATGCCTTTATAGGCGAGCGCGAAATTGGCGTCGGCCTGACTGGCGCGCGTGTAGGCTTTGAAAGCCTCGCCCGGCTGGTTGGTCTCCATGTAGGCGTTGCCGAGGCCGTAGAGCGCGGCCACCATTTTCGGTTCGGCGAGCGCGGCCTTGTTGAAGAGGACGAGCGCGTTCGGATAGTCTTTTCGCAGGAAGGCAAGCTGCCCCTGCGCGAACATGGCGCGCGCTTGCAGGAGAGAGTTGGCGGGGTCTGTCGAGAGCGACCTGCCCATCTGCGAGAGGACGAAATCCCAGTCGCTCTCCGGAATGTTGGCCGTCTCTTTCGCGTCGAGCAGGCGCGCGAAAATCTGCTCGACCCGCGACGCGTTCTCCGCCGCTTCGTCTCTCGCAGTTTCGACGGACGACTCCGGCGTCGGCGTGGGAGTCGCGCTGCTGGCGGTGTCGGCGTCGGTCTTGGTCTCTTTCGGGCCGCCGATGGCGAGGTCGAAGTTGAAGGTGGTGTTGTCGGGGCGCACTTCGATGTGCTGCTTGACGATCTGATGTCCCTGCCGCGACGCGGTGATGAAATGTTTGCCGCGCGCGAGTTTGACCGAGAGTTTCCCTTCGTCGTCGGTCTTGCCGAGAGGGTCGTAGCGGCCCGCGTCGTTGCGCCGGAAGAGTTCGGCCTGCGGCACGCTCGTCACGAAGACGACATCATACTGCGGTATCCTCTGCTGCCCGCGCCTGCCGCCGCCCGCCGCGCCGCCGTTCGTTTTAACACCGCCACCCTTTTTCACGCCGCGCGTGCCTTTAGGCTCTTTCGGCTGTGGCCGTTCATCGTCGGCGATTCTCGGCGTCGGCAGCGGTTGCGGCTGCTGTCGCCACGCCCGGACTTTTGGCGACGACGCGACAGACACCGCGCCCGAGATCGCAGAGCATAGACAGAGCGCCGCGACGACTGCCGGAAGGACGCCACGCGCCGTCCGGCCTAATCGCGGCGACACGACGCCGAACGCTTTTTTTGTTACACGCTTGTTCATCATAATTCCTGCCCAAGAAAGCCTGCGGCTGTTGCCTTCGAGAAACCGCCGGACGCGACGCCGGGAGATAACGCCCGATGAAAATTTCTGACAGCACCAGCCGTTCACATCCGAAAACTTCCTCACGTCACGCGCCCGTCACATCCTGCGGAGTCTTTCGGCGGACTTGTTCGCGAGGTCGCGTGCGCGACGACGATTGATGGTCGTTCCCTGCTGGTCGAGCACGAGCGACTTTTCGAGCGCCTCGAAGGCCGGAGCGTACTCGCGCGACTCGTACATCACCTCACCGTATTTGTAGTGCGCCAACGCCGACTGCGGGCTCAGTTGAATCGCGCTCTGGTAGGCGCGCGCCGCGCTGTGCAGTTGTTTCATCCCGACGTAGCAATCGCCGATGTCGAGAAACAGTTCCACTTGCGGCTGCTTCTTGACGAGTTCCGACAATTCCTTGAGCGCCTGCGTCCAACGCTGCTGCTTCATCAAGCTGCGCGCGGCGTTATGATTCGCCACCGCCGAAGAGTAACCGAGCGTCCGCGCGCGTTCGTAATACTTCTGCGCCTCTTCGTTCTTCCCCTGCCGCGCGAGCACGTCGGCGAAGCCCCTGTAAGCCATCGCAAACGCGTTGTTGATCTGCATCACGCGTTGATAAGACCGGGCAGCTTCGGACAACTGGTTGGTGGCGAGATAAGCATTGCCGAGACCGTAGAAGGCGAGCGCGGAATCGGGCATCGCCAGCGCCGCGTTGTTGAAGGCGGTGACGGCCTGACCGTGATTGCCGCTCAGGTACGCGACCTGACCTTCCGCAAAGAGCGACTGCACACGCAGTTGCATGTTGAGCGGGCTATTGAGCAACAGCGCGGCGGCTTGCTGCTGGACGGACTGCCAATCTTTCGCCGTCACGGCGTCGGTCTGTTTCGGGTCGAGGAAACGACGGAAAACGTCCTCGATGCTGCCGGACGCGTTCACGTTTGCGGCGGGTTGCCCCGCGAGTTTGAAATTGAAAGTGTTGTTGTTGCCCGCGCGCACTTCGACGTTCTGCCGGTGCTTGCCGAGGGTCGGATGCGAAGCGGTGATCGCGTGGAGGCCGCGCGGGAGTTGCACGGTCAACTTTCCGTCCCCGTGTGTGACGCCGAGATTCGTGTGTCTCCCGTCGCCGAAATTCTGCATGATGCTTGTGCCCGGCGCGCCCGTGACGAATGTGACCTGTAGCTGCGTCGGCGGCGACGAAGCGCGCGGCCCATTGCGCGTCGTCGTGCGTGGCGGCGCGCCGTTGGCTGTGCCTGTGCGTGATCCGTGAGGGGGCGTGCGCACGCCTGACGCACCTGTGCCGTTGCGTGACAGGCGCGTCGTCGTCGTGTTTTTGTTTCTGCCGGTTTTAGTATTCGAGCGCGTGCGGTTGCTGCCGCGCGGCGGCGCGGCGGGCGGCGTCTCGTCGTCAGCGATTTTGGGTGGACGCCGCCCCTGCTGTTGTGACGGCGTCGAGCCCGCGACGCTGCCCGCCGCACACAGGAACAGCGCGGCGGCGATAAGACCGTAGAAGATAACCGTCGGCGAGGATTTTTGTTTCATCTTCGATGTCCGCCCCAGTTCAGCAAAACTTCAAACCCGGCGAGACGCCCGGCGAAAGCCTCGACGGGTTGCGCCGCGTGCGCGGAAGCGATGCGCCGGGGTCTCAAACTTTTTTCGCGCGTCTCTACACGTTCACTTGCGGGTCGCTTCGTGCGCCGGAGGTTGAGGAAGCCTCTTTTTTGCGTCGCACGACGTAGCGAAAACCGAGCGGGTGTCTGGGCTTGTTGGCGAGACGCTCGTGTCTTGAACTGTTCGAGATCAGCAGACGCTCCTCCTCCGCGCTCCCGCCCTTGATGACGCGAAACGCGACGCCGTCCTGCGACTTCGGTCTGCCGAGTTCGTCGCTCGCCTGATCCGCCACCCACTCCCAGACGCTGCCCGCCATGTCGTAAGCCCCGAACGGCGACTTGTTCGCCGGAAAACTTTTGACCGGACTCACCTTCGACTCCGCGACGGCTGCGCGCTCGTCCCACTCGTTACCCCATGGATATTTATAGTTCTCCCGACCGCGCGCCGCACGCTCCCACTCGGCCTCGGTCGGCAACTCGACTTTCAAGCCCGTCTTCTGCGACAGCCATTCGCAGTAAGCGACGGCATCAAACCAACTGACGCCCGTCACGGGTTCGAGAGCCGCGCCGGATGCGAACTCCTGCCCCGTCCATGCGCGCGGCGGCCTGTGCCCGCTCGCCAAGACGAACTCGCGGTACTGCTCGTTCGTCACTTCAGTCTCGGCGATGTCGAACGTCTCCACCTGTTCGCGCCGCACGGGCATCCCCGTCCCTTCGCCGCCGAGCAGCACTTCCCCGCCCTCGACCGTGACCAAGCCCTGTATAGTCTCCGCCGGTGAGGGAGACGGGGCGACCGGGGTCGGCTCCGGCGTCGGGAGACTGAGGCTCGCTTCGGGCGACGGCTGCGGGCTGCCCGTCACCTGCACCAACTTGGCCCTCTCGTCGGCGGGGATGCGCGTGTGCGAACCGAAGAGAAACCACGCCGCACAACCGAACAGCACGCCGATAATCAGGCTGCTGACCCACATGATGGCGAACACCAGTTTCGACGAAACCGGCGCGGCTGCGCCTTGATTGACCGGCCTGTTGCCCTTCTGCATTGACATCTTACCCGTACCCCGCGCCGCCGCTTCAAACAGTTAATCAGGACGACGCCGACTCGAATCCACCGACACTTCCTCAACATCCGGCACTCAAGGCCGTCGGCTGTTGCGTGCGTGCTGAAAGAGTCTAACCCGAATTATAGATAGAATTTCATGGAGTCGGCAACAGAGCAAACTTCGGTTCAGCCGTCCGGCAGTTCGCCGCGTCGTCAAAGTCGAAAAGATTCTGAATCGAAAAAACTTCTCACGCGCGTTTCGGGTGACGCGCGAGACGCGCATGATTTAATTATCCGCTTTGAGTCAACCGCTGCGACGCTGCACGTGGATGATCGCGCCGATTTCGTCGGCCACTTTTTGCTCGCGGCGCGTTTCCTCAAGCCTCACCTTGAGCATCCAGCCCTCGCGGTGTTTTTCAATCATCTTGACCTTTCGCACCGCTTCGACCAGCGCGGCGAGCGCCGCTTCAACGTCGGCGCTCGCGCGTGCGACGACCTGTTGCTGCTGCGCCGCTCTGTGAACGAGTTGCTGCTCCTGCTCTTTCAGATGATCGAGATGCTGGTAATGTATCTGAAACTTGTGACCCGCGACGACTTCCAGCGACCGCTCTCTCATCTTCGCTTCCGCAGCCCTCTGCCGCGCGCGACACTCCGACACCTCCTGCTCGCGTCTCTCCAACTCGATTTCCGCCTCGCGCAACTGCTTGCGGCGCGCGTCAACCCAAATCATCGCCTCCTTCTTGGCGCGCTCGCGCATATCCAGTAGAGTCTGGTATCGGTATTTCTTCTTCTTCGGCATCGCGCGCACATTATACTCCTTCGCCGCGTGTCGCGCCCGCCGAATTGTGAGGTTTTACCTAACTGTGACAAACGCCCCGCACGCCCGCTCGCGCCCGCTTCGAGTTTCGGAGCCGCCGCGCGTCTCTTTGAATTCGCTTTTCAGTTTTCGTCTCGAAGGTCTAAAATCAGCTTCGGTCGGCGGAGAAAAAAATGAGTCTGGACTTATCGGAATACATCGAGGCGCTCGACGGGCTGTCGCCGGTCGAGGAACGCGGGCGCGTGACCAAACTGGTCGGGCTGTTGATTCGCGCCTCGCTGCCGGGCGTTCAGGTCGGCGAACTCTGCCTGATTCGCTCGCGCCGTTCGCTGCGGGAGTTGCGCGCGGAGGTGATCGGGTTTGACGAGGGCAAGGTGATTCTGATGCCGCTCGGCGAGATTCAAGACGTGGCAATGGGCGCGGAGGTGATTCCGACCGGCACTTCGCTGACGGTGCGCGTCGGCGAAGGTCTGCTCGGGCGCGTGCTCGACGGCCTCGGCGAACCCGCCGACGGCAGGGGGCCGATTCAGGGCGAGCAGGAATATCCCATCATGGCGCGACCGCCGGACGCTCTGCGCCGCCAGCACGTCGAGAAGTTGTTTGAAACCGGAGTGCGCGCCATTGACGGCGTGCTGACGGTCGGGCAGGGACAGCGTCTCGGCATCTTCGCGGCGGCGGGCGTCGGCAAGTCCACGCTTCTGGGGATGCTGGCGCGCAACACCGAGGCCGATATCAACGTCATCGCGCTCGTCGGCGAGCGCGGGCGCGAAGTGCGCGACTTCATTGACCGCGACATGGGAGCCGAGGGGATGTCTCGCTCGGTGGTGGTGGTCGCCACGTCGAACGAGCCGCCGCTCGTGCGTATGAAGGCGGCCTACGTGGCGACCGCCATCGCCGAATATTTCCGCGATCAGGGCAAGCGCGTCCTGCTCTTGATGGATTCCGTGACGCGCTTTGCGCGCGCCCTGCGTGATGTCGGGCTGGCCGCAGGCGAGACTCCGGCCCGCGCGGGTTTTCCGTCGTCGGTCGCCAGCGAACTGCCGAAACTGCTTGAGCGCACCGGCAACTCCGAGCGCGGTTCGATCACGGCTTTCTATACCGTGCTCGTCGAAGGCGACGACATGACCGAGCCCGTCGCCGACGAGACGCGCTCGATTCTCGACGGGCACATCATCCTCTCGCGCGCCATCGCCGCCACCGGCCAGTACCCCGCCATAGACATCAACGAATCCAAGTCGCGCGTCATGCCGAGCGTCGCCACGCCCGCACACGTCGCCTCCGCCGAACGACTGCGCGACGTGCTCGCCACCTACGACGAGAACAAAGACGCCATCTCCTTCGGCGCTTATTCGCGCGGCAGCGACCCCCACATCGAAAACGCCATCATGAAACGCGACGAGGTGCTCTCATTCCTCCGGCAAAACACGCACGATAAAATCCCCGTCCACGAAACCCTCGCCCGCCTCCAACGAATCTTCTCAAGCTGAACGTAAAAACCCTCGAAGGCTCACATGGTTTCATCAAACTCATTATTCGGCCCCGCCGTTTTATTCAGGAAAATTGCATAATGTGTGCATGAGTGAATATAATCAACGTCATATGCAATAATTTCCG
>DATLMV010000084.1:0-4445 GCA_035537095.1 Pyrinomonadaceae bacterium | reverse complement strand
ATCCGCCCGCCGCGCCCGTAGCCCCATTGTCGTCGTTCGAGTTCACGATTCAGCGACCCGACATCAACCGCCAGCCCCGCAGGCAAACCCTCTATCACCGCGACGAGCGCGCGTCCGTGCGATTCTCCGGCGGTGGTGAAGCGAATCATAATCTCGTGAATCGTAAATCGTAAATCGTAAATAGACAAAGGCAAGAGGCTCTCAACCAATCTCTATTCACGATTTACGATTCACGATTTACCAGCAGTTCTTCGCTGAAGATGTTTCCGCGACCGAGGATGCAGGCGGGGTCGAAGGCGCGTTTGAGGGCGGCCATTTCGCGCAGGTGAGCGTCGCCGTAGAGTTGGCGGAGGTATTCGCGTTTGATTTTGCCGACGCCGTGCTCGGCGGAGATCGTCCCGCCGTATTCGACGGCGCGGCGGACGAAGCGCGCG
The DNA here is from genome assembly GCA_035537095.1 of Pyrinomonadaceae bacterium. Taxonomy (GTDB): domain Bacteria; phylum Acidobacteriota; class Blastocatellia; order Pyrinomonadales; family Pyrinomonadaceae; genus DASWNP01. The sequence goes on along the minus strand of DATLMV010000084.1, from coordinate 4,011 downwards.
TAGATTTCGCGCGCGGCGATTGTCTCGGCGGGGTCGCGCGGCATGATGTTGACGTGGACGTGATTGTCGCCGATGTGTCCGAAGACGACGTATTGCAGGCGGCTGGCGCGCAGCGTCTCCTGATAAAAACGGAGCATCGCGGCGAAGTGCTCGTCGGGCACGGCCATGTCGGTCGAGACTTTGCGCTGCCCGTGCCGCGCCAGCCATTCGTTGACGAGCACCGGCAGACGATGCCGGAACTCGCGCATCTCGGCGCGGTCGTGCTCGTTCGTCCCGAACCATGAATCGTCCAGTAACGCCTCGTGCTCTTGCAACAGCGCGTGCCACGCCGAGAGCAGGCGGTCTTCCCCGTCTTCGGTCGTCTCCTGCTCGAAGAAGATTGCGCCCGCCGCGCGCATCGGCACGAGCGGATAATACTCGCGCAGGAAACGCAGCGACTCCGCATCGAAAAATTCCAACGCGCGCGCATCCATGCTCCATTCGGCACGCTCTTCATCAACTTGCGCACGTTCTGACCCGATGCTCGCGTGCTTATCTTCCGCGCCCGCCCGCCGTGCGCGCGTTGCGAGAGAGCGTGCGCGGGCCGCGCGGACGAAGGCGAGCAGATGTTCCTCGCTGCGGAAGAAAACGATGCCGCACAGGACGCCCGAAGGTTTCGGCAGGAGCGCGACCTCGATCTCCGTGACGACGCCGAGCGTGCCTTCGCTGCCGATGAAGATGTCGAGCGCGTCCATCCGTTCGGCGACGTGATAACCGGCGGCGTGCTTGCGCGTCTGCGGCATCCGGTAGGTCGGCAGGCGCGCTTCGATACTGCGCCCGCCGTCGAGCGGGATGTGCAGAACACCGTCGTCGCCCGCGCGAATCTCTCCGCGACGCAGGTTGACGATGTCGCCCGTGGCGAGCGCGACTTGCAGGCGGCGGACATAGCGGCGCGTCGGGCCGTACTTGAAGGTGCGCGCGCCGGAACTGTTGGTCGCCACGGTCGCGCCGAGATAGCATGTGCGCTCGGTCGGGTCGGGCGGGTAGAAGAGGCCGCGCGCCTCGACCGCACGTTGAAAATCCGCGAGCACGACGCCCGCTTGCGCCGTCGCCGTGCCGCCGCGCTCGCCGACGTGGATTTCGCCGATGCGGTTCAGCCTGTCGGTCGAGATGACGACGCCGCCGAACGGCACACGCCCCCCGACGAGTCCCGTGCCCGCGCCCGCGACGGTGACGGGCGTACGGTCGCGCGTCGCCTGCGAGAGCACGGCGGCGGCGTCCTGTGCGGTTTCCGGAAAGAGGACGCGCGCGGCGTGCCCGCCCGAGAGGTTGCTTGAGTCGGCGAGGAAGGATTGGATTTCGTCTTGCTCTGATTTAACCAGCATTCTAGTTTCAGGCTGACCGCCGACCTATTCGCCGCGCGCTCGTTAAAGTTGTCCCATCAATCTGGAAAGGACGAGGGAGATAATCGGTCTGATGACGAATCCCGTCGGCAGCGCGACGAGCCACAGGATGAACGCGAGATTCTTCGAGCGTCGCGCCTTCTGATAATCGGGGTCAGGCGTGTTGATGTCGCTAAACTTAGTCTGCCAGCGAATCAGCAGAACCACCAGCGCGATAAACGTTAACAGAAAACCCCATGACACGAGAGGCACGTAAGGGATGAAACTGAGGCCGAGACAAACCCACATGACGAGCGCGGTGGTCTTCAAATAGCTGGCATCGCTGCATGCCTGATTGACCTTGCTCTGAACTTCGGCGGCGGCTTGCGCAATCCCTTTATCTATCGGCGCGCCGCAATACTTACACGTCTGCATCGTGTCGTTGATAATCTCGCGGCAACTGGGGCAGGGGAAACTTTGGATTTGATTGAACATGAGTAGAGCCTCCGGCTGTGTGAGAATGGCGTGCGGGCGACAACCAACGTAGCGGGAGTGGGCCGACTTACGACAGTTGAAGCTCGCGTTCGCGCAGGTACTTGAGACGGTCGCGGAGTTCGGCGGCGCGCTCGAAGTCGAGTTGTTTGGCGGCGGCGCGCATCTCGGCTTCGAGACGCCCGATGGTCTTGTCAATATTTTCGCGCGTGTATTCGTCGAAGGATTCGAGGTCGAGCGGGACTTTGAAGTAGTCGGCCTCGTAGGCCGTGACGAGCGTTGACTCGATTGACTTGATGATGGTTTGCGGCGTGATGCCGTGCTCCGCGTTATACTCCTGCTGGATGGCGCGGCGGCGGTTGGTCTCCTCGATGGCGCGGCGCATCGAATCGGTGATGCGGTCGGCGTAGAGGATGGCCTTGCCGTTGGCGTTGCGCGCGGCGCGCCCGACGGTCTGAATCAAAGACGACTCGGAGCGCAGGAAGCCTTCCTTGTCAGCGTCGAGGATGGCGACGAGCGAGACTTCCGGCAAGTCCAAACCTTCGCGCAGGAGATTGATGCCGACGAGCACGTCGAACTCGCCGCGCCGCAGGTCGCGCAGGATTTTGATGCGCTCCAGAGTCTCGATGTCGGAATGGAGATAACGGACGCGGACGCCGACCTCCGTGAAATATTCCGTCAGGTCTTCGGACATCTTCTTCGTCAGCGTCGTGACGAGCACGCGCTCGTTCTGTTCGGCGCGCAGGCGGCATTCTTCCAGAAGGTTATCAATCTGCCCGCGCACGGGCCGCACCTCGACGACCGGGTCGGTCAGTCCCGTCGGGCGGATAATCTGTTCGACCACTTCGCCGCCGACCTTCGTCAGTTCATAAGGCCCCGGCGTCGCCGAGACGTAGATGGTCTGTCCGACGCGCGCTTCAAACTCGGTGAAGTTGAGCGGGCGATTGTCCATCGCCGAAGGCAGGCGGAAGCCGTACTCGACGAGCGTGCGCTTGCGCGACTGGTCGCCGTTGAACATGCCGCGCACCTGCGGGACGGTCTGGTGCGATTCGTCTATCACGACCATCGTGTCGCGCGGCAGATAGTCGAGCAGCGTCGGCGGCGGCTGTCCCGGCGCTTTGCCCGTGAGATGGCGCGAGTAGTTTTCGATGCCGCGACAAAAGCCCATCTCTTTGATCATCTCAAGGTCGTACATCGTGCGCTGGTGCAGGCGTTGCGCTTCGACGAGCTTGCCGTCGGCGATGAGTTGCGGTTCCCACCAGTCGAGTTCTTCGCGGATGGTCTGAATCGCCGTCTTGACCGTCGCCTTCGACATCACGTAATGCGTCTTCGGATAGATGGGCAGGCGCGACGTGTGCTTGACTCTGACCTCGCCGAGCAGCGGGTCAATCGTCGAGACCGAATCAATCTCGTCGCCCCAGAGCTCGATGCGATAGGCTTGATCCTGATAACTCGGATAGACCTCGACGACATCGCCGCGCACGCGGAAACTGCCCCGGTCGAATTCGATATCCGAGCGTTCGTACTGCAACTCGACTAGCTTTTGCAGCAGGGCGTCGCGCTTGATGTGCATGCCGGGTTCGACGAAAAGCAGCATGTTGTAGTAGGCGTCGGGGTCGCCGAGGCCGTAGATGCAGGAGACGCTGGCGACGACGATCACATCGCGCCGCTCGAAGAGTGCTCGCGTGGCGGAGAGCCGTAGGCGGTCAATCTCCTCGTTGATGGTCGCCTCTTTTTCGATGTAGGTGTCGGAGGCCGGGACGTATGCTTCCGGCTGGTAGTAGTCGTAATAGGAGACGAAATACTCGACCGAGTTTTCGGGGAAGAAGCCTTTGAACTCTTGATACAACTGCGCGGCGAGCGTCTTGTTGTGCGCGATGACAAGCGTGGGCCGTTGCGTGCGTTGAATCACGCTGGCGACGGTGAAGGTCTTGCCGCTGCCCGTGATGCCGAGCAGAACCTGATGCTGCTGGCCCTCGTCTAAACCGCGCACGAGCGTTTCGATGGCCTGCGGCTGGTCGCCTTGCGGTTGAAATTCGGAACGAAGTTGGAAGGACATAACTCGTAAATAGTAAATCGTAAATCGTAAATAGACAAAAGCGAGAGGCTCTTGACCGATACGATTTACGATTTACGATTCACGATTTACTATCCGGCG
>DATLMV010000083.1:0-1612 GCA_035537095.1 Pyrinomonadaceae bacterium | reverse complement strand
CCTGTGCGCGACCTCATCTTTCTTTACTACGGCGCGACCATCGAACTCGCCGTCGCCGCCCTTCTCGTCGCCGTCTCCATCGCCATTCCGCTCGGCGTCGTCGCCGGGATGAACCGCGGCAACTGGCTCGACAACATCCTGTCCGTCGTCGCGCTCGTCGGCATCAGCCTGCCGAGTTTCGTCATCGGCCCGCTTCTCATCTACGTCTTCGCCGTCTGGCTGCGACTCGTCGACGTGTCGGGTCGGCAACACTGGTCGAGCATTATCCTTCCGGCCATCACGCTCGGCGCGGCGCTCTCGGCGCTCCTGACGCGCATGGTGCGCTCGTCCGTCATCGAAGAACTGGGCGAGGATTACGTGCGCACGGCGCGCGCGAAAGGTCTGAGCGAGACGAAAGTCGTCTACAAGCACGTGCTGAAAAACGGGCTGATTCCGGTCGTCACTATTCTGGGGTTACAACTCGGCGTGCTGCTCGCAGGGGCCATCATCACGGAAAAGATTTTCGGCTGGCGCGGACTCGGACTGCTGCTGGTTGAAGACGGCATCGGCAAGCGCGACTACCGGCTCGTGCAGGGCTGCGTGCTCGTCATCAGCATCACCTACATCCTCGCCAACACTCTAACCGACATGGTCTATCGCTGGCTCGACCCGCGCATCAGAGTTTCGTAAACGGTGAATGGGAGATAGTCAATGGTCAATAGTAACTGCTTCCGACCATTTGACCATTGACTATTTACCATTCACATTTTTTATATGAACCGTCTCGCCATCTTCGGATTGATTTTCATCGCCTTTCTGGTCGTCGTGGCGTTGCTCGCGCCCGTCATCGCGACTCATAACGTCGGGACGACCGACCTACTCGCGATTAAAGCCGCGCCTTCGTCGCTGCACTGGTTCGGCACAGATGCGACGGGGCGCGACATCTTTTCACGCGTCGTCTACGGCGCGCGCATCTCGCTGACGGTCGGCCTCGTCGTGGTGACGGTTTCCACCTTTATCGGGACAATTCTCGGCGCGCTCGCAGGTTATTACGGCGGCTGGATTGACCGCATCGTCTCCGGATATTTCTTCAACGTCTTTCTCGCCTTCCCCGGTCTGCTGCTGGCGATTGCGCTCGTCGCGTTCCTCGGCGCGGGACTCAACAAGTTGATTCTGGCGCTCTGCATCATCGGTTGGGTGGGTTACGCGCGCGTCATCCGAGGGCAGGTGCTGAAAGTGCGCGAGTATGATTTCGTTCAGGCCGCGCGCGCGCAAGGAGCGAGCAATTTGCGCATCCTCTTCGTGCACATTTTGCCGAACGCGATCCAGCCGCTCATCGTGCAGGCGAGCTTAGGGATGGCGGGCGCGGTGCTCTCCGAAGCGTCGCTCTCTTTTCTCGGTCTGGGCGTTCCGCCGCCCGCGCCTTCGTGGGGCGTGATGTTGGAGGAGGCGCGCGACCTTGCGACGCTCGAATACGCGCCGCACGCGCTGATAGTGCCCGGACTCGCCATCGCCCTCACGGTGCTCGCGTTCAACTTCCTCGGCGACGGGCTGCGCGAATACCTCGACCCACGCCAGCGCCGCCGGTAACGCGAGACGCGGCGAGACTGTCGAGCGAGTTAGTTTCCGAATG
>DATLMV010000082.1:0-10921 GCA_035537095.1 Pyrinomonadaceae bacterium | reverse complement strand
CAGACGGAAGGCGTCTTCCTCAAAGAGGAGGTCGACGAGGAAGACATCGCTTTGGTCGTCGCGAAGTGGACTGGCATCCCCGTCTCGAAGATGCTCGAAGGCGAGATGCAGAAGCTGGTGACGATGGAGGAGCGGCTGTCGCAGCGCGTCGTCGGTCAGGACGAGGCGCTGACCGCAGTCGCCAACGCCGTGCGCCGCGCGCGCGCCGGACTCCAAGACCCGAATCGTCCCGTCGGTTCGTTCATCTTCTTAGGCCCGACCGGAGTCGGCAAGACCGAGACGGCGCGCGCGCTCGCCGAGTTTTTGTTTGACGACGAGCGTTCGATGATTCGGCTCGACATGTCGGAGTACATGGAGAAGCACGCGGTCGCGCGGATGATCGGCGCGCCGCCCGGTTATATCGGTTATGAGGAAGGCGGGCAGTTGACGGAGGCCGTCAGGCGTCGGCCCTATTCGGTCGTCCTCTTCGACGAGATCGAGAAAGCCCATCAGGATGTCTTCAACGTCCTCTTGCAAATTCTCGACGACGGTCGTTTGACCGACTCGAAGGGGCGCACGGTTGACTTCAAAAACACCGTGCTGATTATGACCTCCAACCTCGGCTCGCGCGAGATACAGGCCGCCGAGGGCGACGAGGAGACGGTGCGCGAAGAGGTTCTGGAAGCCCTGCGGGTTCACTTCAAGCCGGAATTTCTCAACCGCATTGACGACATCGTGATCTTTCATCAACTCTCGCGCGAACAGATCGGCGCGATTATTGACGTGCAGCTTGAACGCCTGCGGCAGATGCTCGGCGAGCGGCAGATCACGCTCGCGCTCGACGATTCGGCACGACAACTGCTCGCACGCGAGGGCTACGACCCGAACTACGGCGCGCGACCGCTCAAGCGCGCGATTCAGACGCTCATTCAAAATCAACTCGCGTCGAAACTGCTGCGCGGCGAAATCCTTCCCGGCCAGACCGTCAGCGTCTCAGCCAACGGCGACGAGATGCGCTTCACGACCGAGACGGCAGCCGGAGCGACAATGTAAGGGATGAGGGCGGAGGGATGAGGGATGAAGCGGAATTTAATGATTGAATCATTTCTTCATTGATTCAATGAGGAAATGATTCAATCATTAAATGAGCAAATCATTTCTTATTCATCCCTCATCCCTCATCCCTCATCCCTTCTTATCTCGGGAGCTAAAGTGATGGCATACAGATGGAGTCCGGTGCGGGATTTGGTGACGTTGCAGGATAGGATGAATCGTCTGTTTGAAGAGGCGGCGCGGCAGCGCGACGCGCGCGGCGAGGAGGAGACGGAATCGGCGATGGAGCATGCGGACTGGCTTCCGGCGGCTGACGTGTTCGAGGACGAAAGCGCGTTTATCATCGCGCTCGACCTGCCGGGTATCCAGCGCACGGCGTTGAACGTGAATCTGGACGAAGACCGTCTGGTGATCAGCGGCGAGCGCGCGGCGGCAGAGACGCAAGAGGGCGTCCAGCAGCGTCGCGCCGAGCGGCCCGCCGGTCGTTTCGCGCGCAGCTTCACGCTCCCGGCAATCGTCGAACGCGAAGGCATCACGGCGGACTACAAGGACGGTGTGCTTCAAGTGCGTCTGCCCAAACGCGTCGAGCAGGAGACGCGGCGCGTCGAAATCAAAATCTCGTAAATCGTCAATCGTCAATCGTGAATAGATAGAGCGGTCTTTTACTATTTACGATTCACGATTTACTATTCACGACATGGTATCTTTTCGCAGGGAGAAAAAGAGACAGCGTATGCACGACAGGGAAGCAACGGCGAGGGCCGGTGAGGGGCGGGAGCCTGAGCGCGCGGAGGGCGAACCCGTTCGCGTGACGGACAGGCGGCGCATCTCGCTCGACGAGAGCGGCGCGACGAGAGACGCGGGCGCGGCGGACGCGCCGAATCTCAAACCGAGTTATGTGGAGGAGTTGGAGGCGCGGGCGCGCGCGGCGGAGCAGAAGGCGCAGGACGTGCAGGCCCGCTTCGAGCAGGTGCGCGCCGACTTGCGACGCGAAACCGACGAGACGCGCCAACGCTTGAACCGCGCCGCCGACGAACGTTTGCAGCGCGAGCGTGCTTCGTTTATCTCGACCCTTCTGCCCGTCTTGGACAACCTTCAACGCGCGCTCGAAGCGGCGCAACAGGGCGGCGCAAGCGATGCGCTGCTCGAAGGATTGCGCGGCACGGTCAGCGGTTTTGAGAGCGCGCTCGCGGGTGTCGGCGCGGAACCCGTCGCCTCCGTCGGCACGCCTTTCGACCCCGAGATTCACGAAGCGGTTGACACGACGGATGTCGAACCGGAGCGCGACGGCGAGGTCACGGCGGAGTACGGGCGCGGCTACAAGATGGGCACGCAACTCCTGCGTCCGGCGCGCGTGCAGGTCGGGCGCGCGAAGTGACAATCGAAAGCTCACAAACCCTGAAGAAATTAACAGGGAGAGACAGGATAAACAGGATGAGAAAAGGGGAAAGGGTAAACGGTCAAATGGGGAAAGGGAGAAAACAATCAACCTCTGCCCTTTTCACCTTTTAACCTTTTCCCTTTTAACCTTCAGTTGTTTCACCCTGTCCATCCCTGTGTAATTCTGCTTTGCTGGTCGCGGTGATTGCGTGTGGTTAGTGATTCTTAATTCAATTCAAAATTTGCATTCGAGGGAGAACAACTAAGTGGCGAAGGATTTGAAGTTCAGAGAAGAAGCGCGGCACGCGATGTTGAAGGGTGTCAACACGCTGGCGAACGCGGTGCGCGTGACGCTCGGGCCGAAGGGCCGCAACGTCGTGCTCGGTAAGAAATTCGGCTCGCCCGTGATCACCAAAGACGGCGTCACGGTCGCCAAAGAGATTGATTTGCCGGATAGGTACGAGAACATGGGCGCGCAGATGGTGCGCGAGGTGGCGACCAAGACGAACGACACGGCGGGCGACGGCACGACCACCGCGACCGTCCTCGCGCAGGCCATCTTCCGCGAGGGCGTCAAGAACGTCACGGCGGGCGCGAACCCGATGGCCTTGCAGCGCGGGTTGCAGATGGGCGTCGAGGCGGCGGTCGCGGAACTCGAACGGATCTCGAAGCCGGTCAAGAGCAAGGAAGAACTCGCCAACGTCGCCACCGTCTCGGCCAACAACGACCGCGAGATCGGCGGCCTCGTCTCCGAAGCGATGGAGCGCGTCGGCAAGGACGGCGTCGTCACGGTCGAGGAGTCGCGGACGTTGCAGACCGAACTCGACATCGTCGAGGGCATGCAGTTCGACCGTGGATACCAGTCGCCCTACTTCGTCACCAACCCCGACCGCATGGAGTGTGTGCTCGACGAGCCTTTCATCCTGCTCCACGAAAAGAAGATTGCCGCCATGCGCGACCTCCTGCCCGTCCTCGAACAGACGGCGCGGCAGGGGCGCGGGCTGCTGATTATCTCGGAGGACGTGGAGGGCGATGCGCTCGCCACGCTCGTCGTCAACAAACTGCGCGGGACGATCAAGGTCTGCGCCGTCAAGGCTCCGGCCTTCGGCGACCGCCGCAAGGCGATCCTCGAAGACCTCGCCGCGCTGACCGGCGCGCAGGTCATCACCGAAGACCTCGGCATCAAGTTGGAGAACGTGACGGTCGCGGATTTGGGGTCGGCCAAACGCGTCATCATTGATAAGGACAACACGACGATTGTCGAGGGCGCGGGCGACGCCAAAGCCATCGAGGGACGCGTCCAGACGATTCGCCGACAGATCGAGGAGACGACTTCGGATTACGACCGCGAGAAGTTGCAGGAACGTCTGGCGAAACTCGCGGGCGGCGTCGCCGTGATTCGCGTCGGCGCGGCCACCGAGACGGAGATGAAAGAGAAGAAGATGCGCGTGGACGATGCCGTCAACGCGACGCGCGCCGCCGCGCAGGAAGGTATCGTTCCGGGCGGCGGCGTCGCGCTGGTGCGTGCATCCAAAGCACTCGACAAACTTGAAACGGAAGAACTCGACGTGCGTACGGGCATCAAACTCCTGCGCCGCGCGCTCGAAGAACCCCTGCGCCGCATCGCGGAGAACGCAGGCGTTGACGGCGCAATCGTCATCGGCAAGGTTGAAGAATCCAAAGGCGGGCGCGGCTTCAACGCGGCGACCGGAGCCTATGAAGACCTCGTCGCCGCAGGCATCATTGACCCGACGAAGGTCGTCCGCACGGCCCTGCAAAACGCCGTCTCCGTCGCCGGTCTGCTGCTGACCACCGACGCCGCCATCACCGACGCGCCCGAACCGAAGAAGGCCGCCGCGCCGCCCATGCCCGGAGGCGACGACTACGACTACTGAGAAAAACGCGGTAAATCCTGAATCGTAAATCGTGAATAGAAGGCGTGTTCAATCACGTATCTATTCACGATTTACGATTTACTATTTACGGGCTTTTTCATGGCTACATATTTGCTGTGTCCTCGTGTGATATGATGACGGGTGTCCGAAAGCGCAACGGCTTTCGTCTCCCTTGCATCTAACGAAAGCTCATTGATGGGCGAAACGGCCGCGCGTCTCGAAGAAGTTTAAGAGCAGCAAAACAGGGCCCGAAACGTTCATCAGTAGAGGCGAAAGTTAACGGTCTGGCCGGGACAAACGGTTGCCCTGACCAAAGGTGAGTCAAAGGAAAAGTGATGATAGATTTAGGAACATATAAAGATCGTTTTGGCGAGACCGGCCAGCGCATTTTTGAACACGCGATGCAGGAGTCACGCCAGCGTGACCAAAATTACATCGCGGTGGAACACATTCTCAATGCTCTGGTCGCCGAAGAGACCGACCTCTTCAACGGCATGATGCGCGACCTCTCGCTCGACCCGCGTTCGGTCAAAGTTCTGATCGAGAAGCGTCTGGAAAATGCACGCTTCCAACACGTCGGCAAGGGCCTCCGCATCTCCCCCGAAACCATTGACCTCTTCAAAAAGGCGATGGAACGCGCGCGCGCTCAAGGGCGCAAGACCATCGAGTCCACCGATCTGTTCATGGCACTCTCCCAAGATGACAAGTCAATTTTCATCGGCGTCTTGAGAAATCTAGGGGCTGACCCGGAGGCTGTCGTGGAAAATGTACGCGCACGCGTCCGCACACGCGAACAGGAAGAAGAACAGTACAAAAAGAAGTTCGAGTTGCCGCCCTACCTGAAGCATTTCGGCGTCTCTCTGAACCGTCTGGCGCGCGCCGACAAGTTGCCGCCGACCATCGGACGCGAGCGCGAGATTCAACAGATGGTGGAGATCCTCTGTCACCGCGAACGCGCCAACTCGCCGATGCTCGTCGGCGAACCCGGTGTCGGCAAGACGGCGGTCGTCGAGGGTCTGGCGCGTCTCATCGAACTCGAACCGGAGAAGGTTCCGGCGCGTCTGCGCGGTTCACACATCGTCCAGTTGCAGATGGGCGGACTCGTCGCGGGCACGATGCTGCGCGGCATGTTCGAGGAACGCATCAAGGGCATCATTGACGAAGTCAAGGAACGCGACAACCTGATTCTCTTTATAGACGAAGCGCACACCATCATCGGCGCGGGCGCGGCGCTCGGCACGTCGTCTGACGCGGCCAACATGCTTAAGTCGGCACTCGCGCGCGGCGAGTTGCGCATCATCGGTGCGACGACCATCACCGAGTTCAAGGAGTACATCGCGGAGGACGAAGCCCTCGCGCGTCGTTTCCGGATGGTTAAAGTGGAAGAACCTTCAATCTCCGAGACGCGCGAGATTCTGTTCGGCCTGCGACCGCGTCTGGAAAAGAACTACTCGGTGACTATCTCCGACGATGCCATCAACACCGCGCTGGAGATGGCTCCCAAGTACATTCGCAACCTGCACCTGCCCGACAAGGCCATCGGCTGGCTCGATACGGCGGCGGTCAAGGTGGAGATCAACGAGCCGGAAGCTCTGGTGGTGCGTTCGGAACACGTCATCGAGGTCATCTCGCAGGAGTCGCGGATTCCGCGCGACATGATTTCGCGCGACACGACCGACCGCTTCTCCCTGATGGAGGCCGAACTCGGCAACCGCGTCATCGGGCAGAAGGACGCTATCCGCGCCGTCGCGCAACGTCTCCGCTTGAACAAGGGGCCGCTCAAGGAGTCGCACTATAAGCCCGACGGCGTGCTGCTGTTCTTAGGCCCGACGGGCGTCGGCAAGACGGAGTTGGCGAAGGCCGTCGCCGAGTTTATGTTCGGCGACGAAGAGAAGATGATTCGCATAGACATGTCCGAGTACGGCGACGGGACGGTCGCCATTGAAAAACTGATCGGCATGCCGCGCGGCATCGTCGGCTCGGAGCGCGGCGGTATCCTGACGGAACAACTGCGCGAGAACCCTTACACGGTGCTCCTGCTCGACGAGGTCGAGAAGGCTTCGCCCTACCTGATGAACCTCTTCCTGCAAGCCTTCGACGAGGGCTGGCTGACGGACGGGCGCGGCAAGAAGGTCTATCTCTCGGACGCCATCGTGATTATGACTTCCAATCTCGGCTCGGAGAGTTTCAAGAAGTATGAGAAGCCGCTCGGCTTCGGCACGAAGACGCTCGGCGATGTCAAAGCGGTTAAGAACGAAGTGATGAAAGCGGCGGAGCAACGTTTCTCGCCGGAGTTTCGCAACCGCATTGACGAGATCGTCGTCTTCTCGCCGCTGACGATGGACGAGGTCAAGCAGATTGCGTTGATCTACACCGGCAAGCTGCGCCGACAGATGGAGCCGCAAGGCAAGACCATTGACATCACCGAAAGCTCCATCAATCTGCTCACCGAGAAGGGCTTCAGCCCCGCCTACGGTGCGCGCTTCCTCAAGCGACACATTGACGAGAAGGTCAAACTGCCGATCACGGCGATGTGGAAGAACGCCGTGCGTTTTCAGGTTGACGTTGAAGAAGGCGACATCACCATCAAACCCTCGGAGGGCGGCGACGCGCCCGATGCTTTCGCGGAAGAACTCTCGAAGGTGTAGGGGGCTTGGTCTCGCTCTTGATTTAACGCGCAGGGCTTCAACGGACTCGAATCGTTGAAGCCCTTTCGCTTCCTGTCAAATCCGATTTCGGAGAGGCTATAATCAGTTCGCGTCCGAAGATTTCCCTGCTCCGGCCCTCGAAGAAAGATGATGAACCGAGTCAATTTCCACCGACGCACGCGCGCGCGCTTCGCGCCCGTCTCGCTTATCCTCTGCTCCCTCTTTGCCCTGCCCGCGACGCACGCGCGGCAGGCGGGGAGCGGGAACACCGCGACGCCGACTGCGCCCACGCAGAACAACAAACCCGCGACCGTCTCTGAGCAAGCGAAGGCGGAACAGATTATCGAGCGCGCGATTGCGGCGGCGGGCGGGAGCGCGTTTCTCGGCGTGCAGTCCATCGTCTCGCGCGGCTACTTCACGCCCTTCAAGGAGGGCATCTCGCTTGCGCCGCTGAAGTTCACGGACTACCTCGTCTATCCCGACCGCGAGCGGACGGAGTTTTCCGGACAGGGCATCCGCAACGTGCAGACCAACACCGGCACGACCGGATGGGTCTATGACAACACGACGCGCGCGATTCTCGACATCAAGCCCGAACAGGTCAAAGATTTTCAGACCGCGATGCGGACGAGCGTTGACAACCTGCTGCGCGGCTGGTGGCGCAAGGAGGGCGCGCGCCTGAGCTACGCCGGGCGGCGCGAGGCCGGACTCGCGCGGCGCAACGAAGTCGTGCGCTTGAGCTACGCGGACGGCTTCGCGGTCGAGTTCGAGTTCGGCGCGAAGGATAACCTGCTCTACAAAGTGCGCTACCGGCGGCCCAACCCGGAGGGCGAAGAGACGGAGGAGGAAGACCGCTTCGCGCAACACCTGACCTTCAACGGCGTGACCATGCCCTTCATCATTGACCACTACCGCGCGGGCACGCAGACGAGCCGCATCAACTACGACACGGTCGAGTTCAACCGCGCCCTCCCCGATTCCCTCTTCGCGCGCCCCGCCGACATCAAGGCTCTGAACAAATCGTTCAAGTGAATCGAGACGAACGGATAAAGATTGAGCGCACACAGCGTCAACTGTGTGCGCTCTTTTTTTACTCATCGCCGAACGGGCGGAATCCGCTGCGAGTCGTTCTACTTTAACTGCTGCGAGTCGTTCTACTTTTTCCGCACGGTCACTTCGTCGTGCGCGTTCGTCTCGGCGGGGGCTGGCGTGCCTGCGGCGTGCGGCTCGGTCTGACCGGCCATGCGCGCGAAGAGGTCTTCGTAGCGGTCAACGACGTAGTCCCAATCGTAGTGCTCTTTGATGCGGAGTTGGGCGCGCTGGCGGTAGGCGTTGACGATTGCGCCGTCGCGCAAGACGCGTTGCAGTTTCTCCGCGAGGTCTTGCGAATCGCGGTAGTGGATTCCGGCCTCGCCGACGGCCTCGACGTTCTCGGGCGTCGCCAGCGTCAGCACGCAGTTGCCGTAGCCCATCGCTTCGAGCAGCGCGGGATGCGTGCCGCCGACTTCCGTGGCGTGGATGTAGCAGTAGGCGTTCTGCTGCAAGGCGCGATAAGAGTCGCCGAAGACGAAGCCGGTGAAGACGATGCGCCAGTCGTTGTGCGCGAGCGCGCGCAGTTCCTTGATGTATTCGTGCGCGTAGGGCGCATCGCCGACGACGAGCAGCTTGTGCGGCGTCCGCACGCGCTTGAAGGCTTCGATGACGAGATGCGCGTTGTTCTCCGGCTCAAGGCGCGAGACGTAGAGCACGTAGCGGTTCGGCTCGACGCCCCATTGCCTGACCGCCGCGCGGTCGGGTCGGCGTTCCACGTCCGCGCCGTAAGCGATCATGGTTGACTCCGCGCCGTAACGCGAAAGGTAGTAGTCCTGAATGACGCGCGCGTCCGTCACCGTCTCGGTCGGGAGCCACACCGCGAGCCGCTCCGAGAGACGATAATAACCGCGCCCTAACCAGTTCCACTTCTTTCGTTTGTGTTCCAGCCCGTCCACGTTGATGGCGACGGGGACACGCGCGAGTCGGAGGATGGGGGCGAAGGCGGCGTTGGCGGCGTTGCAGATGAGCGCGGCGTCGTAGCTGCCGCCGGTCGAGTGCAGGGCGGAGAGGAAGGTGTGGACGACCGTGTCGAGATATTTGTGCTGGATGGTCGGGAGGACTTTCAGGCTCACGCCCTTGTATTCCAGTTGGCGCGGGCTGACGTAGTGCGAGCGGCAGTAGACGGTGACGCTGTGGCCGCGCGCGACGAGCCGCGTGGAAAGTTGCTCCGCGAAAGTCTCGAAGCCTCCATAGCTGGCGGGCACGCCCCTTGTTCCGAGGATGGCGATACGCATCGTTTAAGGGACGAGGGATCAAAGATGAGGGATGAACAGAAGCCTTCGCCTCCGGTTTCATCCCTCATCCTTCATCCGACATCCTTCCCTCCAATGGCTTGCTGGTAAGCTTGCAGAGTCAGCCGCGCCGTCTCGTGCCAGTTGAAGCTGGCGGCGCGCGTCAAACCTTTCACGCGCAGGCGGGCGCGCAGTTCCGAATCGTCTATCAGTCGCCCGACGGCGGCGGCGAGCGCGGCCTCGTCAAACGGGTCAACCGTCAAACCGGCGTCGCCGACCACTTCCGGCAAACTCGTCAAGTTACCTGTAACTACGGGCGTGCCGCATTGCATGGATTCGAGCGGCGGCAGACCGAAGCCCTCGAAGTATGACGGGTAGACGAAACACTTCGCCCCTGTGTACAGAGCGGGTAAGTCGGCCTCTGATACATAGCCCGTAAACAGCGCGCGGTCGCCCATGCCGTGCTCCTCGACGGCGCGCAGCGTTTCGCCATACAACCAAGCTTTTTTCCCCACCACCACCAGTTGCGGCAGCTTATCTTGAGAGCGGCTGCGGCGCAAGTCTGCGTATGCACGGATCAGACGCACCAGATTCTTGCGCGGCTGAATGGAGCCGACCGCCAGAATATAGTCCGCCTCGATTCCGTAGAGACGGCGCACGCGCGCGACATCCTCCCGGCTCGCGGGTTTGAAATGCGGCGCGGCGGCCAGCGGCGTGACCGTGATGCGCTCCGGCTCGATGCCGTAGGTGCTGATTAAATCCCGGCGTGTGAACTCGGAGATGGTGATGATGTGTGCGGCTGTGCGCGCCGTCCGCCTGACGGTCAGGCGCAGTTGCATCCGGCTGCGACGTTTGAAGGTTTCCGGCAGGTGCTCGAACGAAAGGTCGTGGATGCTGACGACGACGGGACAGGGCGCAAACGGCGGCGCGGTGAACTGGACGTGCAAAAGGTTAACCGGACGACGGCGCATCTCCGCGACGAGCGTGATGGGCACGCGCACGAGCGGCGTGTGCGGCAGCGTCCGCTGCACGCCGACGTGCGGCCAGCGTCCCTCGAAACGCGCGGCGGCCTCGCGGCGCGTGACGTAGAGCGTATAGCGATTGCTCCGGTCAATCTCGGCCAGCGCCTCGATCAGGTTGGCGATGTATGTCTCGTTGCCAGCGAGTTTCGTGCCGACGGAATGCGCGTCAATGGCGATGTGCAAAAGGGTTTCGACTCCCGTCGTGCGCGTCTGAATCGAGCTATCGGGGGCTACTGCGACACAAGCGTCTGCGATTTTACCGCAACCCCTGCGCCCGAAGATATATTTTCTTGGATGAGCAGACCGGAGAGAATTTTGCAGGTGGGAGACGAACCAAGCGGCGGAAGATTCCGCGCGAGCCTGACTAAAGAAGCCCTGATGGAAACGGCGACAAGTGACAGAGGTTGCACCGGGTGAAGCTGTTGCACCCGAAAGAAGCCTTGATGAAAACGGCGACAAGTGACAGGCCGCACAATTTACGGCCCGTCACTTGTCACCTGTCACTCGTCACTTCGTTTACTTGTTGCTCTTGCTCGAAGCGGACGCGCCTTGAGCCTGTCCGCTTCTGGCGGGACGCGTGTCGCGCTCGCGCAGGCGTGCCGCTTTGCCGCGCAGGTTGC
>DATLMV010000081.1:0-4752 GCA_035537095.1 Pyrinomonadaceae bacterium | reverse complement strand
TACGCTTTTTAACGAGCTGCATAGAGGAGCCCGGCATGCATCCGCTCGGAGTTCTGACCCCTGTCGAGACCTATCGCCCCCTTCGAGCGCATGATAGTTTTTAGATGCTCGCGGGTCAAGCCGCGATGCCCCGCGCCGCCCAAGCGTTTGCGGCTCAACGGTTTCGGGCCGAGGGTCGCGCGGCTCGCGGATTCGGCGGAGAGTCTTTTGACCCGCCTGAGCATCTTTTGATTTACGGAAGCGAGCCTCGCAGGTCGCTTCGCGCTTGCTTGCAGGTCGCTTCACACTCGTCGCGGGGCTTCTGCTATAATCCATCCCGACGGCAGTCTCCCGCATCAATAAAACTGTCGCCGTCCGAACGAGACTGCGGGCCGGATTCCGCGCTCGCGCCATGTTTTCCAGAGGATTGCCTTTCATGTCCGCACACAACCCGCGCACCCCACGCACGACGACCGTCGTTCGTCCTCCGGCCTCCAAACGCCGACACCTGCTCCGACGCTTCTGGCTCCCCGCCGCGCTCATGCTCGCGCTCGCTTCCGGCGGTTTGACGGGCATCGTGCTCGCATACGAGTTGAACTACTCGGAGGCGGCGACCGAGGTCGCGTCGCTTGCGACCTACAGGCCGAGCGTCGTCACGCGCATCTACGCCGACGACGGCGAGACGGTCATCGGCGAGTTCGCTCTGGAGCGTCGCATCCCGCTCAAGTACGAGGAGATTCCGCCGCAGGTCAAGAGCGCGATTCTCGCCGTCGAGGACGTGCGCTTCAACGACCACGTCGGCATTGACGTGATTCGCATCATGGGCGCGACGTGGAAGAACATCTTGACGGGCAGCCGCGAGGGCGGCTCGACGCTGACGCAGCAACTCGCCAAAAATCTCTTCCTCACGCGCGAGCAGACGCTCAAACGCAAGGTGCGCGAATGGGTGATGGCGCTCCAGATCGAACGCTTCTATACGAAGAATCAGATCCTGGAGATGTA
Source organism: Pyrinomonadaceae bacterium (assembly GCA_035537095.1). Classification (GTDB taxonomy): domain Bacteria; phylum Acidobacteriota; class Blastocatellia; order Pyrinomonadales; family Pyrinomonadaceae; genus DASWNP01. The sequence goes on along the minus strand of DATLMV010000081.1, from coordinate 3,771 downwards.
CGTCAACCACATCTTTCTCGGCGCGAACGCCTACGGCTTCGAGGCCGCCGCCGAAACCTATTTCGGCAAGAAGGCCAAAGACCTGACGATAGATGAAGCCGCGCTGCTCGCAGGGATTCCGCGCGCGCCGTCGCAGTATTCGCCGACGGTCAGCATGGAGATGGCGAAGGAGCGGCGCAATCTGGTTCTGGAGTTGATGGCGCGCAACGGTTTCGTCTCGCAAGGCGAAGCCGACGCGGCCAAAGCGCGCCCCATCAAGTTGGCCGACACGGCCTTCTATCTGGCGCAGCAGCGTTCGTCGGCCTTCCAGTATCCCATCGAAGAGATTCGACAGTATCTCGAAGAGAAATATACGACGCGCGTCGCGCAGGGCGGTCTGACCGTCTACTCGACCATCAACGTCGAGGCGCAGCAGAAAGCATACGATGCCGTGCGCGCAGGCTTGCGGCAGTACGACCGGACGCACGGCGGCTGGCGTTCCGAATACAAAAACATCGGCGCGGAATCAGGCAACGGCGCGACCAACGTCTCGCCGCAGCAACTCGCGGGCTATCGTCACCCGGATTGGTACGGCAACAGCTTCGAGCCTGATTCCTACATCATCGGCCTGATTACGCGGGTTGACGCGGCGCGCAACGAGGCGACCGCGCGCTTCGGCAACTACAGCGCGACCGTCACGGCGAAGGATATGGGACGCTCTGCGCGCCAGCCGAAGACCGAGTTCAAGGTCGGAGACTTGGCGGAGTTCAAAATCGTCTCGAACGACGAAGGCAACCGGACGCTCAAGGTCGAGCTTTCGCAGATTCCGGCGGTGCAGGGCGCGCTCGTCACGATTGACGCCAAGACGGGCGAGATCGCCACGATGGTCGGCGGCTACGATTTCAACACCAACAAGTTCAACAACGCGACGCAGGCTTATCGTCAAACCGGCTCCTGCTTCAAACCCTTCATCTACGCGGCGGCGGTCGAGTGGGGACTAACGCCCGACTCCACCGTCAGCGGCGCGCCGATTAAGCGCGGCCCTTGGCAGCCGCACAACTTCGACGGCTCGCTCGGCGGCGGCGACGTGCCCTTGAAGACCGCGCTCGCCAAGTCCTTAAACATTCAGGCCGTCCACCTGCTCGACATGGTCGGCATCCAGACGGGCGCGCAGATGGTCAGGCGTTTCGGCATCACCGTCCCGATGGCCCCCTATCTGCCGTCCGCGCTCGGCGCGACCGAAGTCCCGCTCGACCAGATGGTCTCCGCCTATTCGGCCTTCCCGAACAAGGGCGTCCGCCACCAGCAACACCTGATTCGCCGCGTGCTCGATAGAGACGGCAACACTCTGGAAGAGTGGGAGCAGACGACCTCGGAAGTGATGAGCAAGTATGTCGCGCTGACGATGGTTTCGATGATGCGCGGCGTCGTTGACGGCGGGACGGCGACCGCCGCCAAGTCGCTCGGCGTGCAGGTCGCGGGCAAGACCGGCACGGTCAACGATCACACCGATGTCTGGTTCATCGGTTACACGCCGACCTACGTGACAGGCGTCTGGATGGGCTATCCGGGCCGCAAAAAATCCCTCGGAACCGACATGACCGGCGGCCACGGCGCGCTCCCCATCTTCGTTGACTTTATGAAAGCCTTTCTCAAAGACAAACCCAAAGAGACCTTCGAGAAAGCGCCCGACATGCCCGAAGACATCAAGGAACTCTATCGCCAGCGGATGCGCGAGATGGCCGAAGAACGCGAGAAACTGCTCGCCCTGCGCGGCCCGCGCGGCGGCGGCGGCGACGACCGGCAGTTCCCTTCATCTCTCGCCGAACCCAAACTTGAGATGATTACGCTCCCGCCCGCACCCGGCGAAGCCACCGGGGGCAACCCCGCCTCGGACGCCCCCGCCGATGCCGCCTTGAAGAAACCCGTCCTCGCGCCCTCGCGCGACGATGACGACGCGCCGCCCGCGCCGCCCGCCGCCACGACGCGCCCGCGCGAAGTCGAACCGCAACAAAAGAAGAAAGGCAAGAAGGGCACGGACGAGCCCGACAAAACGCCTTAGAAGCAAAGGACGAAACGGTTAAAAGGTCAAAAGGGGAAAGGAAGAAGCGATTTACACGCCTTCCCTTTCCCCTTTTGACCCTTTCCCATTTACCCCTTTTACTTCAGCAGCCGGTCGAGCCAGTAAGGCAGCATCTTGCGCCACCACGGCCAGTCGTGATTGACATCATGACCCCACATGTCGAGCGTGTGCGGAATCCCCTTCGAGTGCAGGATGAACGATAGTTGTCGGCTGCGCTCCGGCGCTTCGTACGCGCCCTGTCCCGTCAGAATCACGATGGCGTCGGCCCGCTGCAAGAGCGGCAGGTAATAACCGTCGTTCAGGTTCGGTAGATACTGCGCCGGGTTGTTGAAGTAAGTGTTATCGTCCGCGTAGCCGCTCAGGTAGGAACGGATGTCGTAGCTGCCGCTCATGGCGATGACGCCGCGCAGTTGATCCGGATGACGAAAGTAGGCGTTGGCCGAGAGAAACGCGCCGAGGCTCGCCCCCGTCGTCAGCGGGCGAGCGCGACTGTCGCCCATATCGTTTCTGATGAACGGCAAAACTTCGTCCATCATGTAGCGGTCGTAGCGCGTCAGCAACTCGGCCTTGATGTTCGGCGGAGCCTGCTCGTTCAAAAGACTGTAACGGTTAACGCTATTGATTGAATAAGCACGCACGCGCCCCGCATCAATCAAAGGACGAATCGCGTCAATCAACAAAAATCTCTCATACTCGAGATAATCCGCCGCCGCCGTCGGAAACATCAGCAACGGATAGCCCGCGTGACCATAAGCCACCAGAGGCATCTCCCTCTCCAAATTATGACTGAACCACGCGGTCGTCCGACGCTCCATACACATCTCCTTCAAACCCGAAAATTTATCACCTGATGTAAAAGGCGGCGACAGATAATCTCCCAACTCTCACCCCCACGCAAGCCCCGACGCAACCGGTTGTGTCGTAGTTTGGAAACACAGGCTAACATTTATCAGGCTAGGATTCTGAAATCAGGCGACGACTACGCGACCCCTCACCCGCCGACACTCGACTCATCCACGCTCTCCAACCCCGCCCCTCCCGACCCATCATTGACCAATCCCCGGCCAACATTGCCGCGCCGCACCTTTTCCAACTGCCTCCCTTTGCGTCCCGACTCCCTCGCTTGACGCCTCCGCAAACCATCTGCTATAAAATCCCCCTCGCGTCGCGCCGCACCAAACGCAGCCACGCTAACAACCCATCTTCCGCAGTAGCTCAATGGCAGAGCATTCGGCTGTTAACCGAAGGGTTGTAGGTTCGAGTCCTACCTGCGGAGCCAATATCTTCGATAAGTTACGGTCACTCTACGGGGTGGCCGTGATTATTTTCAGCGTCGTTTGTGACCGTTTCTTGTGTGTGGGAGGGGTTGGCGTTAGCAGATTCTGGGTAGTTGTTCGCCGACGAGCATGTCAACGATGCGGGTTCCGCCGAAGGCGGTGCGCATGGCGACGATGCCGGGGGTCGCGTTTGACTTCGCCGATGATGCAGGCGTCGTGGCCGTAGGGGTTCCGGCGCATGCGTGCGACGAGCAGCGCGCTGTCGCTCTCAATCCCGGTCTCAAGTTCGAGTTCGCCGCGCGCGATCATGATGGTCGTGCCGTGGTCGCCGATCATGCCGCTGAGGACGACTTTGTCGCCGACCTGCGCGCCGGAGGCGGAGAGTCGGATGTCCGATTCGATTATGCCGACGCCCGAGGTGTTGATGAAAAT
>DATLMV010000080.1:0-23183 GCA_035537095.1 Pyrinomonadaceae bacterium | reverse complement strand
AGGGGTAAAGTTACAGGGCGAAAGCATGGGAGCTAACTGCGGGCTCCGCTTGGCTTCACTTCCTCCATTTGCCCCTTTCACCTTTTACCCTTTTCCCATCTCTTTTTATCCTGTCTATCCTGTCCATCCCTGTTAATTTTCTTCCGCACTTTTGTTAGCTGCTTTTAATATCCGAATTTTGCTCTCAACTTTTGACTTTTGCCTTTTCACTTTTTCCTTATAACAACGGTGCGCGGGATGCTTTGCAGGTCGCGGCGGATGTCGAGCAGCGTCCACGCGCGCGGGTCAATCAGGGCGGCGACCGCTTCGTGCTGCCCGAAGCCGATCTCGATCAGCAGATGACCGTTCGCTTCGACGAAGGGCAGGGCGTCGGCGAGGATTTGGCGGATGATGCGGAGGCCGTCGGCGTCGTCGGGCGTAAGCGCGGGGCGCGGCTCGTGTTCGCGCACTTCGCGTTGCAACTGCGCGTACTCGGCGGCGGGGATGTAGGGCGGATTCGAGACGACGATGCGGAAACGCTCGCGCGCGGCGTCGAGCGCGGCGAAGCAATCCGACTCGACGAAGGAGATTCTTTCGCCGACGCCGTGACGGGCGGCGTTGCGTGCGGCGACGCTCAGGGCGGCGCGCGAGATGTCGAGCGCGATGGCGTGCGCGTCCGCGCGTTCGTGCAGGAGCGCGACCGCGACGCAGCCCGAACCCGTGCCCACGTCGCAGATGCGCGGCGCGTCCTCGTCGCGCAGCAGTTCGAGCGCGGTTTCGACCAGCAGTTCCGTCTCGGGACGCGGAATCAGAACGTCCGGCGTGACTTCAAAGTCCAACCCGTAAAACTCCTGCCGCCCCCTGATGTACTGTAAAGGCTCGCCCCGCGCGCGACGCGCGAGCGCGCGACGGTAGCCTTCGAGGTCTGCCGCCGCGAGCACGTCGTCGCCGTGCGTCAACAGAAACGTGCGGTCGCGCGCAAGGACGTGCGCCAGCAGCGAACCGGCCTCGCGCCGCGCCTCGCCGACGCCCGCCGCGCGCAACGCCGATGCGCCCTCCGCAATCGCTTCCGTGATCGTGATTGATGCCTGCCGCGTGTTCATCGAATGAAGATCGGAATTATAGCTTCGAGACGTTGATTTATTCCCGCGTCTTCCGGCGCATCTGCGGCTGACGGTTTCGCGTGCGCGCCGGATAGACGCGCGCGTCTTTTCCGTTTGCCGCGTCCGGTGCGTTATAATACGCCCCACTACTTGCAAGACGAGAATCAGATTTTCCGGCACGCGACGGCGCGACCCGTTCGCCCGTCGAGACTACCACTCGCGCGGCGTGTCGGCTTCAAGGGAGGGAGCGATGAAGGCGGAGTTTCACATCAAGGGGATGCATTGCGATTCGTGCGCCACGGATATCAAGGAGACGCTGGAAGAGACGGCGGGCGTCGCGCGCGCCGACGTGACTTTCAACGGCAAGACGGCGGTCGTCGAGTTTGACGACGCGACCGTCCAACAGACGACGCTCATCAAGAAGATTCAAGACTTGGGTTATCAAGCGACCATCGGAGATGAACCGCAAAGGGAGGCGGCAAGTTAATGGACGAAACGAACACGGAACAGACGGAAGGCCAACAGGACGGGCAAGCATTGGACGATAGAGGTTTGGACGAGGCGGGCGGGCTGGCGTTGCTCCGGCGTCTGCGCGACGAGGGTTTCGAGGCGGACACGGAGAAGTTGAGCGTCGCGCTCGGTCGTCCCGTCGAGGAGGTCGAGGCGTGGATGCAGTCGGCTGAACCGCCCGACGACGACATCATCATGAAGGCGCGCGGCATCGCCAAAGAGCGCGGTATCAATATCGAATAGAGTAGTGCGTCGAACGGTGCGCGGCTTTCAGTGGTTGACTCAAACTGAAAGCCGCGCGCCGCCGGACGGTTGTTGTCCTTTATGAATGAAAAGATAGCCGAGGCGACACGCGCGCTCGTGGAATCTTACACGGGCGAGGGCGTCAAGATTCATCATCTTGAGCGTCGTCCGCTGCCTTCGCACGCGGAGGTGATTCGCGTGCTCGTGACGATTCACGAACTCCTGTTTCCCGGCTATATCGGCGCGCAAGGCTTGGAGGGGGCGAGATTGCGCCTCCACGTCGAATCGCGGATGGCTTGGCTCTACGAGACGCTGACCGAACAGATCAGCCGCGCCATCAATCACAGCCAACGCTTCGACACCAACTGCGCCACGAAGCAGCCCGAGGCCGCCGACTACGCCGCGCGTTTCATCGAACGCCTTCCCTCTCTGCGCGAAACCCTCGCCTCTGACGTGCAGGCCGCGTTCACCGGCGACCCCGCCGCCACCTGCGTTGACGAGATCATCTTCAGCTATCCGGGCATCTACGCCGTGATGGTCTATCGTCTCGCGCATGAACTCTTTGAACTCCGCGTGCCGCTCATCCCGCGCATCATGACCGAGCACGCGCACCAGCGCACGGGGATAGACATTCATCCCGGCACTTCGATAGGTTCACGTTTCTTCATTGACCACGGCACGGGCGTCGTCATCGGCGGCACGGCGGTCATCGGCAACAACGTCAAAATCTATCAGGGCGTCACGCTCGGCGCGTTCTCCTTCGACAAGGATTCCGACGGGCGACTCGTCCGCCACACCAAACGCCACCCGACCATCGAAGACGACGTGGTCATCTACGCGGGCGCGACCATCCTCGGCGGCGATACGGTCATCGGACACGGCAGCGTCATCGGCGGCAACGTCTGGCTCACACACAGCATTCCCCCCAACACGCGCGTCCTCCAAGAGTCCCCCGCCCTGCGCTTTCTCCCCGCAGGCGAAGCGGCGTCGTAAATCGTGAATCGTAAATCGTGAATAGAGATTTGCTGAACGCTCTTATCTATTTACGATTTACGATTCACGATTTACGAGTCTGGAACATCCGGCGCATTGGGAGTTTTCCTGTAGTACAAGGTTAGAGAGTTCTAAAGCGTGCCTCCTGTTGGTGAAGACCAAAACCCCCAGTTTTCAGAACTGGGGGTTTAGTCGTTAAAGGGGTCGTTTAAACAAGGTTGGCAGGGAGAAGGATTAAACCTCGATGAGCGCATACGCGAAATGCCTTCTGTTATTCAGTTTGAACTGGTTGGACGCACAACTGACGCTCGTCTGGGTGCGCGGCGGTTGGGCGACTGAAGGCAACGGTCTGATGGCTTACCTGCTCGAACTCGGCGACACACACTTTATCCTCACCAAAGTCGCGGTCGGCGCAAGCGTCGCCTACGTTCTCTATCGCTGGTCGCATCTGTCGCTGGCGCGTCGCGGCCTCAAACTCGTGCTCGGCCTCTACCTCGCGCTGATGTTCATCCACGCCGCGACGGGGATGTCCGCACTCGGCTGGCACGCGCCGGAAACGGTTGTCGCCTACGTCGCCACGCTCTCCGACAACCTGCTCGCCTTTCTCGCTTAAAGCTCCCCCTCCCAGATACTCGCTTAAAACTCCCGGTTTCATATAGCCGTTCTCTCATCCGCCATTTTTACAAACCTCCGGCGGCCTCCCTTCGTAAATAGATTTATCCGACAGGCCACGCTCCGGCCAACGGGCGCGGGCGCGCGTCTCTCGTCGCTGTGCTCTCGTCGCTCCATCGTCCGAACGCCGACGCGAGAAACGCATTTGTCGCCGCGCGCATCTTAAAAGCGTGCCTCGCGTGTGATTGAAGTAGAGGGAAGTTGAAAAATTTTAAGGGAAAAAGCCATGTATAAGCTGTCAGTCCGCCAAATTCTCGCCATCGCGCTGCTGTCGGCGGCCTTCGCTGCCGGAACGGTGGCGTGCTACGACCGCTTCGGCAGTCGCTTCCAACCCGCAGGCAGCGCAGCCTTTACCGGCGACGCGCCGAGCGGCATCACAGACCCCTCGGTCGCCACCGAGGAGCGCAACAACATCGAGGTCTATCGAAGCATCTCGCCCGGCGTCGTCTTTATCACCTCGACCTCGTTCAGCCGCGACTTCTTCGACTACGGCGAGCGACAGGGCACAGGCTCCGGCTCCATCATTGACGAAGAGGGACACGTCCTGACCAACTATCACGTCATCGAAGGCGCGCAGCGTTTGAGCGTCAACTTCGGCGGCGACAAGAACTATCCGGCCAAAGAGATTGGCCGCGACCCCGACACCGATCTGGCCGTCATCAAAGTCGAAGCCCCGCGCGAACTCCTGCGCGTCGTCCCGCTCGGCGACTCCGACAAACTCATCGTCGGGCAGAAAGTGCTCGCCATCGGCAACCCCTTCGGACTCGACCGCACTTTGACGACCGGCGTCATCAGCGGCCTCCAACGTCCGATTCAGGCGCGCAACGGTCGCCAGATCGAAGGCGCGATTCAGACCGACGCTTCCATCAACCCCGGCAACTCCGGCGGCCCGCTCCTCGATTCGCAGGGACGCATGATCGGCATCAACTCGCAGATTCTTTCGCCCGCCGGAGGCTCGGTCGGCGTCGGCTTCGCCGTCCCCGTCAACATCGCCAAGCGCATCGTGCCCGAACTGATTCGCAGCGGTCAGGTCGTCCGGCCCAAACTCGGCGTCAACACCTTCAACGTCAGCGAAGTCCGCGCGCAAGCCGACCTGCCGACCAACGAAGGCGTCGGCATCTTGCAGGTCGTCCCGAACTCCTCGGCGGCTGCCGCCGGACTGCGCGGCTTGCAGCAATCGCCCGACGGCGGCATGATTCTCGGCGACATCATCACCGCCATTGACGGCGAGCGCGTCAAAGACCGCAACGACCTCTATCGCATTCTCGACAAGCATCAGGTCGGCGATACCATCCGCCTCGAAATCCTGCGCGACGGCAAGCGTACACAGATGCCCGTCAAACTTCTGCCGCCGCGCCCCAACAGCAACCGGCGTTTCTAAACTCGCGTCAATCCTGCTGTGAGACGCGCGAAAAACCCGTAGGGGCAGAAGGACAAAATCCTCTGCCCCTACAATTTTATTCTCTGGCTCACCCATCTATTCCCCGTGCCTGAAACCCGACACTTCATCAATCAAGGCTACGGCTGGACGTGCAAACGCTGCCACGCCGCCGCAACCGCGACAGACGGCGCGCACGCCGCAGCAGAGACGAACGACGCACGCGCAAATTCAACCGACGCACGCGCACGCTTCTTCCACGAAGGCGAAGCCGAAGAACGCGAGCCCACCCTCTCCGCACAAGCCCTCGCACGCTGGCGCGACCCCTCACACGACACACTCGTCTGCCCCCGCTGCGGCGCGGAAGAAGGGATGAGGGCGGAGGGATGAGGGATGAAAGAATTGATTGACTTATTGGTTCATTGATTCAATCAATAAATGATTCAATGAACCAATAAGTCAATCAATAAATCTTTTCTTACTCATCCCTCCGCCCTCATCCCTTATTAACAGTTCCGCCGCCATTTTTCCCGAGAGGAGGACGAGGGGGATGCCGCCGCCGGGGTGTGTAGTGCCGCCCGCGAGGTAGAGTCCGCGTAGGTGGCGCGCGCGATTGGGCGGGCGCAGGAATGCGCTCATGAGACTGTTTGACGAGAGGCCGTAGATTGAGCCGCGATGTGCGTGATAGATGCTCTGGAAATCTGCGGGCGTGATGACGTGTTCGTAGTCAACCGAGGCTCGCAAGTCCGTCAGGCCGAAGCTTTCCAGACGCCGCATAACTGAGTCGCGGTAAGCATCCTTTTCCGAATCCCAACGCGTGCGGTCGCTCGTCGCGGGCGCGTTGACGAGGACGAAAAGGTTCTCGTGTCCGGCGGGAGCCTGCGACGCGTCGGTGCGCGAAGTGGCGCAGACATAGACGGTCGGCTCGCGTGCGGGCCGGAGGTCTTTGAAGATTGCGTCGAACTCCGCGCGGTAGTCGCTTGAGAAGAAGATGTTGTGATGCGCCAGATGCTCGTAGCGGCGGCGCGTGCCTGCGAGCACGACGAAGCCGCTGCACGAAGGCTCGCCGCGCGCGAGCCTTCGTGCGACGGCAGTCCCGCGCGCTTCCGGCTCCAACAGGCGCAGGTAGGTTTCCGACGCGTCGGTGTTGGCGACGAGCGCGTCGCACTCATGGACTTCGCCGGACGCCAGACCGACGCCCCGCACGCGTCCCGCGCGGACGATGATCCGCTCGACCTCCGCGCCCGTACGCAACTCGACGCCGAGTTCCCCCGCGAGGCGCGCGAGCGCGGTCGGCAGTTGATACATCCCGCCGCGCACGTACCATGCGCCGAGGCCGAATTCGACGTGAGGGATGAGCGCGAAGGTGGCGGGCGCGCGATAGGGCGACGAGCCGTTGTAGGTGGCGAAGCGATTGAAGAGTTGACGCAAGGAGGGCGAGCGGAAGTAGCTGGCGACGTGCGCGGAGAGCGTCCGCATGGACGAGAGCGCGGCGAGGTCGCGCGCGTAGCGCGGGCGCAACAGGCGCGGCAGGTCGTTGAGGCTGTGCGCGAGAAAAGTTCTCTCGGCGACCTCATACTTGCGCCGCGCGTCTGCGAGAAAACGGCGGAAGCCTTCGGCGTCTGCGGGTGCGATTTTTCGGATCCCGGCTTCGGTGCGCGCGATGTCGGTGGAGGCGTCGAGTTGCGCGCCGTCGGGCCAGAGGTAACGGCAGATGGGTTCGAGCGGTTCGAGTTCGAGATAATCTTCGAGTCGTCTCCCCGCGCTCTCGAACAGGTCTGCGACGACGTGTCGCATCGTCAGCAGCGACGCCCCGGTGTCGAACGTGTAGCCGCCTGACGTGTGAATGTTGACCTTCCCGCCCACGGTCGAGTTCCGCTCGAAGACCTTCACGCGCACGCCGCGCGCCGCCAGACGAATCGCCGCCGCCAATCCCCCCAGACCCGCGCCGATGATGTTGACCGTTTGGGCAGGCATATGGAAAGAAGGAAATCATCCCTTCTACACACCCGAGTTATAATTCAATAGCACTATTTAAGTTCACTTAAACTGTGTAGAAAACCGTCAAAATATACTCATAATTATCATACTGAGATTGTCCGATATGTTGAATCGTGATAGCGCGATTTGAATTGAGCCAAGCTTGAACGGCTGACTCTAGCTCGCCAATAGTGTGGCAGTTGAATATTTTAATTCGCATACTCTTTAACTTTTTCTTTTCAGTTTTCCGTTCGCTCTTTGTCTTCTGACTCAAGACGTTTGAGCGAGCAGGCGACGAAGTTCGGCGATGCGGGTTTCGGGTGCGCCGTAGGTGGCGCGGTAGTCGCGCATGGAGCGCGCGATAACGTCGAGGGCTTCGGCGCGGTCATAGACGGCGGCAATCTCGACGCGGCGCGGCGCTTCCTGCGGGAGTTGCTTGTAGGTGAGAAAGTAGTGTTCGAGACGTTCGATGAGACCCTGCGGGACTCCGGCAATCTCCTCGATGTGTCCGAAGGCGACATCGGATTCGAGGACGGCGATGATCTTGTCGTCGGCCTCCGAGCCGTCAATCATCCGCAGGCCGCCGACGGGCACGGCGCGCATCAGAAAGTCGCCATGCGTGAAGGTCTTCTCGGTGAGGACGCAGATGTCGAGCGGGTCGCCGTCGCCGCGTATCGCGCCTACGTCTGCGCCCGTCCGCAGTTGGCAGAGTTCCGCCACTTCGTCGCCGCAGAAGGTTTGCGGGATGAAGCCGTAGAGCGTGGGCGGGAGCGAGGAGAAACGCTGCGGGCGGTCAATGCGCAGATGGCCGGAAGCCTTGTCGAGTTCGTACTTGACGGTGTCGGTCGGCACGATTTCGATATACGCTTTGACGACCGCAGGGGCATCCGCGCCCGCCTCGACGCCGTGCCACGGGTGCGCCTGAAAGAGTACGGCCAACAGTTCGTGCAGCGCGGCGTCGTTTGCAGACATCTGTGCTTTATCCTCCGAAGCCCGAAGGGGAGCGCGCGAGCGCGTCGCCCCGCCGGGTTGTGCTAAAATTTTTGCGTCCGTCTCGTTTGATGTTTCGGGAGATTATGAAGGGCGCAGGGCGCGTGTGTCCAACCGGAGCCGCCGCGCGTTCGCGATGCGCGAAGACGACGGACGCCGCTTTTTCACTTCTCCGCGACGAAAGTTTTATGTCGGCCACCACGAGCATCCCTGCCGCCGCGACACGCGAGGGCATCTTCTCCGTGCGCTGGATTATCAGCGCGCGCGACGACCTTGTCTGGTTCATCGGGTCTGTGCTGACGAGCTATGCGCTGCTCGCGCTCTACGTCTTCGGGATCGTGCCGCTCGTGCCGATGGTCGCCGCGTGGGCGATTCTGATTGACGCGCCGCACGTCTTCGGCACGCTCTCGCGCACCTACTTCGACCGCGAGGAAAGGAGCGCGCGCAAGCGTCTCTTCTTCGGCTCGCTCGTCTTTTTTCTCGTCGGGCCGCTGATGGTCGTCGCGGGCGCGGGCTTCGTCTTCTTCTTCGTCGCCGCGCTCTGGGCCTACTATCATCTCGTCAAACAGCACTACGGTTTCATGGTGCTCTACAAGAAGAAGAACCGCGACCTCGACCGCGTTGATAACCTGCTCGACCGCGCGCTGCTGCTCGTCGCCTTCACCTATCCTTTCGTCTTCTTCGTCGCGCGCGACAAGGAAGCTCTGGCGCGCGTGCCGCCCGTGCTCATAGGCACAATCTGGTATCTGGAACGCGCGCTGCTCGCGGCGACCATCGTGGCCGCGCTCGCGTGGCTACTGCGGCAGGCGCAAAGAGCCGTGCGCGGCGAAGCGTTGAACGCGCCGAAGTATCTGCTGCTGGCGGCGGCGATTCCGATGCATTGGGTCGTGCTGCTGACGCCGATGCCGCATAAGCCCATCGCCATCGTCGCCATCCTGACCATCTATCACAACTTCCAATATCAACGCCTCATCTGGTTTCACAACCGGAAGTACGCGGGCTCGACCGGGGGGCGCGAGCGTTACGGCGCAGCCGAGATCATCAACCGGCGCTTGCTCCATTACGTCGCCTTCGGGCTGCTCTTTGGTCTGTGGTATCAAGTGCCGCGCCAGTACGTCAACCACGTCACCGGAGAGGCGACGCTCTGGACGCAGTTGGCCTCCGCCTTCCTCTGGGGCTACGCCTTGATTCATTATTATCTCGACTCGAAAATCTGGCGCGTCCGCCGCGACCCTTCCGTCGGCGAGGCTCTCAAGATGTAGCGAAGCCGCCGGAGAGGACGACCGGCGCAGAGAGGCGTGTCCGCACGCGCTCCTCTGTGAAAAGCGTTCCGTCCGTGTAATGCACAAATGACGAGAGCCGCGCTTTGATTAACTCAAAAGCGCGGCTCTTGTCGTCTCTTGTTTATCCTTCAATGATGAAGGTTAAATTTATGAACGGACGCGGTCTTTGTCTTTGTTCGTGTCGGCGACCGCTTTGAGCGCCTGAAACGTCGGCGGCCAGAGACCGACGAAGATTCCCGCCTGCTTGTTGCCGGTGAAAAAGAGTGCGAGCGACGCGCCGATGGAGCCGAGCGTCAGGATATGGAACAGGCTGATGCCGGTGGCCTCTTTGGTCGAGGCGTCAATGGTACGCAGGATGGATTCCGCCGCGTCTCTCTGCGCAGGCGCGTGCGCGGTCGGGTCGGCGGTGTTGGCCGCGTTGGCGGCGTTCTTCAACGATTGCGATGCTGCTGTTGCTGTCTGTGACATGTGCTTACTTCTTCCTCCCTTGAAATGGTCAATTGACTCGTTCTTTATTTTTAACGCGGCCCTTCAGAAAAGCGATGCCGAAGAGCAGCGCGAGCGACGTTGCGGCGATAATCAGGCCGCGCGTCTGTGCCGTCTTGTTTTGAGTCGTCGGATTCATGCTTCACCCGTGTTGTTGCTATCCCCGTGCCACACCCTCACACCATTCGCGCGTGACGCGGTGACGATACTCGAAAAGGCGTCTCAGGCGCGGCACGATCAAGAGCGGCGCGAGCGCACGCCCTAAGAATCCGAAGGGCGGCTCGTATTCAATCTCGTCGCGCAGCGTCGCGCCTCCGGCGTGCGGCTCGACGACGTGCCGGTGTCGCCAGCTTCGGAAAGGCCCGCTCAACTGCACGTCTTCAAACATGCGCGGCGGCTCGTAGGCCGTGTGCTCGGCCACCCAGCGGACGGGAATGACGCCCAGAATCCGCGTCTCGACGACCGCCCGCGCGCCCGTGCGCAAACTCCGAGCGTTTTCGATGACGCGCGCCGATTCCCATTCAGGCGTCAGGCGCGCAAGCGCGTCGGGCAGTTCGTGAAACGCAAACACGCGCTCCGGCGCGGCCCGTATCATGCTCTCTTTGACGAATGTCATAACCTTCACCACACCCTTCTGATTTGAGCACGTAAAGGTGTCAAACCTTTTTCAGAGTTGGTGTGATTCCGGCTGCAAAATAATCTCGTTCAAGACTCCCTCGCCGTCCTGCCTCGCCGCAAACAGTACGGCGCGCGCCGCCGCGTCCACCGTCAACATCCGCTCGCGCTGCACGCGCATCTGTATCGAATCCCAGAACCCCGAATTGACCCCGCCCAGATGCAGCAGGCTGACGCGCACGCCCGCGCGCTTGTATTCGAGCGAGAGCGATTTCACCATCCCCGTCCGCGCATACTTCGAGGCGCAGTTGGCCGCCGCCTGCGACATCGGCACGCGCCCGAGGATGCCGGGCAGAGCGATGATGCGACCGCTCTTTTGCTGTTCCATCAAAGGCAGGACGGCCTTGCACAGGTTGAACGCGCCGACCACGTTGGTCTGCAACAGGCGCGCCAACTCGTCTGCGGTCGTCTCGGCAAACGGTTTCAGGACGCCGACCCCCGCCGTATAGACGAGCGTGTCAATCCGTCCAAAACGGTTGCGCGCCGCATCCAAGAGGCGCGCGACGCTGCATGCGTCCGTCGCGTCCGTCGGCACGGCCAGCACGCTCGCCCCCTTGCGCCGCTCCAACTTGAACTCAAGCTCCATCAACTCCGCTTCGTTGCGCGAGGCGAGCACGAGCCCCGACGCGCCCTCCGCGGCGAACATCTCCGCCGCCGCGCGCCCGATGCCGCGACCCGCGCCCACCACCAACACGACCGAACCGGCAACACCCATCTGACACCTCGCTCGCCCACCCTCGCCGCTCCTGCGAAGCCTTATCCGCAGAGTCAACTTCATAATTCGACATCTTACACAATCCGCTCAAATCGTTCATCACGAACTCTTGACGAAACTCCGGCATTTTCTTGTTTATGTAAATCATGCATGAATATGTAGAAAACGCTTGACACCTGTACGGAAGGGCGTATCCTGTAGTCGCTTAAATCGCTCACGGAATAAAACGGGATGAAGTTTTTGACGACGCGCCAACTGGCGCGCATGTGGCAGGTCAGCGAGGCGACCATCAAGCGTTGGGCCGACGCCGGACACCTTCTGTCGAGCCGGACGCTCGGCGGCCATCGCCGCTTCGCGCTCGACGAAGTCGCGCGCTTTCAAACCTCGCGCGGGCTCTCCGGCTCGACCCCGGCGAGACGCGAAGACCATCGGGCGGCGCAAGGGACGGCGCAGCAGAGCGCGCCCGGCGGCGACGACGCGAAGGAGCATTTCTTCAAGGCTATCGTTCAAGGGCGGGAGGGCGAGGCGGCGGCGCTGCTGCTTGAGTCGTACCTGAGCGGCGCGTCGCTCGTCGGGATTTTAGACGAGACGGTTGCCGGGGCGATGCAGCGCATCGGGCGTCTCTGGCACGGCGGCGAGTTGTCTCTGATTGACGAGCATCTCGCCACGCGGACGACGATGCGCGCGCTCGAAGTGTTGAGCCGTTCGGTGAGGAACGAACCCTCGAACCGGCGCGAGGCTTTCTGCTGCGCGACCGAAGAGGAATATCACGAGGTGGCGTTGCTCTGCGTGCAGATTCTCTTGGAGAGCGAGGGCTGGCAGGTCAAAAACTTCGGCGCGAACACCCCCTTCTTCGCGCTCACGGAAATCGTCGCACGGGAGTGCCCGCAACTCGTCTGCATCTCTTCCACCACCCACGCCGCGCTCGAACGCACCGCGCGCGAATACGCCCAACTCCACGAGGCCGCACGCGCTTGCCGCGCCCGCATCGTCCTCGGCGGCGAAGGCTTCCGGCACGAGACCATCCGGCAACGCTTCCCCGCCGACCTCCACGCCGAAAACTTCCGCGACCTTCTGGCTTTCGTCCGAACAGCGGACGCACCGAACGACGACGCGCACGACGCCGCCGGAGCGCACGCGATTTAGTCTTCAGCAAAAGTCCTTTGTAGGTTCTCGCATAAAGTTAAAAGTCTCCGCGCGGATTTTAGTCTTCAGTCTTCGTCGTGTTCTTCGCCGTTGTAGCGCATGACGAGGCGTTCTTCGTCCACGATGGTTTCGAGATGGACGGGGCGGCCCCAGAGCGCATAGACGTATTCGAGGACTTTGCGCGCGTATGCGCCGTCGAGTTCCGCGCCCTCGTAGGAATGTTTGAGGAAGAGTTCACGGTTGCCGTTGTAGTCGCCGTCGGCGACGATGATGTAGGGGAAACCGAAGTTGGTCATGTTGGCGACCAGTTGGTCGCGGACGCGCTCCCAACGCTTCTCCGTCACCGTCCATTCCTCCTCCTCGACCAACTCGAAGACGAAGAGGTCTAACTCCTCACACAAGTCTTCGGTCAGGTAGTTGCGTAGGAAAGAGACATCGGATTCGAGTTCGCGCACCTCGAAGATTTTCTCGCGCCCCTCGCCGCCGCGCCGCCCGAACCGCTCGCGCTCCGCCGCCGAAGGCGTCTCCCAACGCCGCTCGATGTCCTCAAAAATCTTGTAGCCCAGATAATACGGGTTCAACTGCCCCTTGTGCGGCGACACCACGCCCGAATGCAAATCGGCAAACTCGACCAACTCCGTATCCGACAAATCCAACTCGCGCATGATCCGCGCATGCCAGAATGAGTTGTGATTGACAAAGCCGTTGGCGACGTAAGAATGTCGGCGGTCAACCGTGATGTCATACACGTCGGCGCATCCATGTTCGATGGAAACTATCTCGTCGTCGGTTCTCTCTTTTCTGAACCAGCGATGCCGCCCAACATAATCACTCAAAGCTCTCTGCTTGCGCGCGAGGCCGAATCCGATCTCCGTCAGAAATCGGGCGGCAGAGATGCCGCTGATTTCCAGTTGCGTGCAACCATCGGAGTGCGGGCGTTGTGTCGAGAGGATGCCGTAGTTGAGCAGGACGATCTGCACGGTCTGAATCAGTTCCTCACTCGCGGACGAGAGCCTGATACCTTCTTTTCCGGCGTAAGCGTCGGCGTCGAAGTATCCTCGCAGGAAAGCAGACACAACGGCTTTCGGCGAACGCAGAATGGCCGCAGGGATTTTCTTGGTTCTCGCTTTATCGCGCAGATTGATTCCGATACCGGACAACAAACTCAACAACTCGCGCGAGTGAACGACGATCCGCCAACGCCCGCCGACATCCGTCGCGTCCCAATACATGATGGCCCGCAGCCCGAAGATTTGTCTGACTTTTTCCGCCAGTAGTCGCGCGTAATCCTCGTCACCGCAGGTGAAACAGATCCCCGACTTCGTTCTATTGCCATCACCGATGAAATAACCCAACACCGCCGCCAAGTCTTCGTCGAGCACCGTAGGAATACGGAGCGCAGCACGCGTCGCGAGCACCTTTCCTCTGCGTTGTGCTTGATAAGCGGTGGAGGATAGAGCGGCGTTGATTTGAACGCCGTTCAGGGTGCGCCGCCCTTTCATGTGTCGCAGCACCGTTGCCAGCGAGACGGCGGTCAGAGCCGCCACGTCATGAAGAGTGACGCTCGGCTGCGTCGAACAAAAGTTGAGCGGTTGCTTTTCTTGCGGCCAGACCTGTGTACCACATTCGATTGCAAGTTTATCTCCGCGCTTCACGTCTCGAAGGTATGCCCACGTCCCACCGGAGAGCAGAACGCGATGCTTCAGCGCGCCTTCGATAGTCAGCCCGCGCCGGGTACGGATGCGAATCGTCGGGACGCTCTCTTCTTTATGAAAATCAACGATGGGAAACGTCTGCGCGTCCGCCCCCGCCGCGACGCGGATGCGCTCTCCGGCTTCATACAACTTATCGAAGCGAACAAAGCCTTGCTCCGTCAGAACCAGAGACTCGCCTGTCGCGCAGGCCCATCCTTCGTTCATCGTCTTGGTCTGCATCTGCGGGACGAAGTATTCCATCTCTTCGTGAATCATCGCCATCACGTCGCGCTGCCAGTCGGTGAGGATGGGCGAGTTGCGCATCAGGTAATAGACGAGGTCTTTTTCGGGGAGGCGTTCGCCGCGCGGGAGTTCGGCTTGGGGAGGCGCGGCGGAATCGGGCGGTTCGCCGAGTTTCCAGAGGTCGTCGTAGCGTCCCTCTTTCGGTCGCCAAGGGTCTTCGCCGTCCGGCCCCGTCTCGCGGCGGGGGCGGTCTTGTTTGATGAAGAAGTTGGGGTCTATGTGTTCCTCGATGGAGAGCACGGCGTCCAAGAACTTCTCGACGGTTTTGCGCCCGTACTTGAACTCGTAGGCGGTCATGCGTTCGGCGTGCGAGGAGACGCTGTCAACCATGCGGCGGTTGGTCTTGGAGAAATAGGCGTTGTTTTTGAAAAAATCCACGTGGCCGAGCACGTGCGCCATCACCAGTTTGTTCTGCACGGGGCTGTTGGTTTCCAAGAGGAAACCGTAGGACGGGTTGGTGTTGATGACGACTTCGTAAATCTTCGAGAGGCCGAAGTCGTACATCGTCTTCATCCGGTGATAGGCTTTGCCGAAAGTCCAATGTGAATAACGACCGGGCAGCGCGTAGGAGCCGACTTCGTACATCACGGTGGCCGGGACGATCTCAAAACGCGTGGGGAAGGGGTCGAGCCCGAAGCCGCGCGCGACTTCCCAGATTTGTTCGAGCGTCTTTTCGAGGTTGACGATTTCGCGGTCTTGCATACGTCTTATTGTCCACTCAAGCGGGTGCGCGCCGCAAGGTCTATTTGGCGGTGCGCGTGCAGGACTCAAAATTTGAACGGGGAGGACGCAGACAAAAGAGAGGGAGGACGCAGACAAAAATAGCCTGACGGGTTCGCGAACCCGTCAGGCTATTTGCTGCTTGCCGCGACGCGGGCGGAAAGTTTTTACTGCTTGCCGCGCAACTCCTTGACGGTTGAGCGGATGCGCTCGGCGTCGGCGGCGTTGGGCGAGAGCCGGAGATAGGTTTCCAGTTCGTCGGCGGCGCGGCGGTAGTCGCGTTTGCCCCAGTAGAGCCCGCCGAGATAGTAGTGCGCGACGCTCATCTGCGCGCCGCCGATGGTCGCCGCCTGTCGCAACTCTTTCTCGGCCTCGTCCAAATCGCGTTTGCGTATCAGCGTCAGGCCGAGATAGAGATGCACGGAGGGCGAGGCGCTGTTGCGTTTGAGCGCGTGGCGGAGTTGCGTCTCGGCGGCGTCGAAATCCTTCTTATCGTAGAGGGCGATGCCGTAGGTGAGGAGCGTCTGGTAGTCGTCGGGCGCGAGTTTGAGCGAGGACTGGAGGACTTCGGCGGCCTTGTCCGGCTGCTTCAACCTGAGATACTGGACGCCGAGCGCGCTCAGAGCCAAAGGAAAGTTCGGGTACAACTCGATTGCGCCCTTCAGATGTTGGACGGCCTTGTCGCTCTCGCCCTTGTTCACCGAGCCAATCGCTTTGTGATAAAGCTCGACGGCGGGCTTCGGGACGCTGGCGAGCGACGCGTCGAGGACGCCCGCGCGCATCTCCGGGCTGCCCTGCTGTTTGGGTCGCAGATAAATCTGCACGGTGTAGGGGCGCGTGGTCGGGGGCATGGTGATGCTGCGTCGCGGATTGTTGAGGTCGGATTCGATATAGACCGACTCCCTGACCGTTTCGTATTCGTCGCCGCCCTCGATAACGACGGCGTAGGAACCCGGCTGCAAAGAGCGAAAGGCGAAGGTTCCGTTGGCGTCGGCCAGCACCGACAACTCACCGGAGGAGCCGCTCTCAAGACGGACTTTCAGACGCATGTCGCTGCGTCGTCCCGAAGGATAGACGATGCGCCCTTGAATGACGTGGCGGCCACCCGTCCCGGTTAAATCGGTTCCGCCGACCTGCGCGCGCGCCTCGACGCACGCCAACGCCAGCAGCAGCAGCGTGCAGAGCGCGCAGCCGAGGCCGGAAGAGAGACGGACGCGAGCGGCGACCCGACCTGCGTAGAGAAACATTTCGACAACTCCTTTCCGAACACTTCAAAGGCCGAGGAAGGCGTGGATTGATGCTCTGTGAAGGGAGCAGAATACCATAAAAAGAATGGGGAGAGACATGAAATTCATGCCTCTCCCCGCTAAAGCCTTTCAAGTGCGGGAGGATTGCTCCCGCGCTGAAAGTAGCCAGTTTAGAACTGGAACTTGACGCCCAGACGCAACGCCGTCGGGAACTGGAAGATCGTTCCGTTGCCGAAGAACGGGTTGGGAACAGGGGTGATGCCCGGCGCGCCGGAGTTGATCAGGAACGTCTCGTCCTGACGGATGGCCCGCTGATTGTTGAAGACATTGAACACGTCCACCTGGAAGCGCAGTTGCTTGTCTTCGTCAAACTGAATCGGGTAGTAAGCGCCGAGGTCGAGGTTGTAGGTCGTCGGCGTGCGGTCGCTGTTGGTGAAAGGGTTAATCGCCGTGCCGCGCGGGTGGCAGACATCGCCGAGGCCCGCGATGACCTGACAGAAGCCTTCGTTGTCACCGTAGAGCGGGTGCGGAATCAGCGCGTTGAACGGGATGCCGGACTGCGCGCGGAACGAAGCACTCGTCATGAGTTTGAACGGGAAGCGATAGCTGCCGTCAAACTTGAACTGGTGCGGGCGGTCGTTCGGCAGACGCCCGTAGGTTCCCCTGAGCAGGCTGACGAGGTCGAACAGCGACGTGATGTTCGGGTCGGACTGACCGTTATCGTTGCGGAACAGACCCTCGTAGTTGCCGATCAGGCTGGAGAAGACGTAGGACGCGATGAATTGGTAGTTGTCGCGGAAACGCTTGGTCGCCGTGAACTCCAACGCGCGATAGTAGCGACGGGCTTTGCCGAAGCATTGCGCCGCGATACCCTGCGACGCATCACCGGCACACGCCAAATCTTCCGTCGTCTCACCGTTGCCGCGACGGCCCGGATTGAAAAGGAAGTAGTTGGTTCCGTCGTCGAACGAGCCGTCTTCGATAACTTCGTCTTGCGCGCGGTAGATGCCACGGAAGCCGAGCGACAGGTCGCGGACGACTTCGAAGTCAATACCGGCGGTGAACTCGTTGACCGTCTGGGGCTTGAGACCCGGATCGAACGGCGTCGAGTGGTTGCCGAGGTTGCCGAGGAAACCGCCGGTGACTGTGCCCGTACCGACAGGCGCGTTCAAGCGGTTGGCGTTCAGGTTGAAGTCGTTTTGAATCTCGTCGCCGGCGGCGCGGACGTTCACGTCGAGCGGAATCGGCGTTTCGAGGTAGCGCGCGTAGTTGGCGAAGATTTTACCGCGACCCTGTCCGGTGAAGTCCCAGATGAGGCCGAGGCGCGGCTGCGTGTTCGAGCGGAAGTCGTTGAGCGTCAGGTAGTCGCTCGTCGTGCCCTTCGCTTGCTGGAAGTCCCAGCGCAGGCCGAGGTTGAGTTGCAGGTTGCGTGTGACTTTGAAGTCGTCCTGAAGGTAGAAGCTCTGGACATCGGTGCTGGTCGTGCCGCCCTGCGTGTTGAGGCTGAAATCGCGGACGCGAACAACGTCGAGCAGCAGGAACGGGTTCGTGATGTTCGTGCCCGAAACGGGGCCCTGAACGACGCTGGTGATGCCGGTTCCGGCCAGAGCGCCGGAGGCGAGCAACTGCGTCGCGCGCGTGACGCGGGTGGCGTCGGCGCAGGTCAGGGTCGCCAGAGCGGCTCCGGTGCGCTGGCAGATGGCGAAACGATTCTCGACGCGATACCGGAGAGCCGGAACACCGGCGATGCCGAAGTCGTTGGTCGGGCCGGTCGAGAAGGTGTTGATCTTGTACTTATTGCTGGTCAGTTCCGCGCCGTACTTGAAGGTGTGCTTGCCCCAGACGTTCTGCAATCTGGCGGCTGCCTCGAAGCGGTCGCGGTCTTGGTCGGAGCGCAGACCGAAGCCCTGACGGACGAAGTTGCGCTGGACGGTGCCGCCCGCGCCGTCAACGAAAGCGAGTCGCAGTCCGTTGCTGGCGGTGACGGCGGTATTAACCGGCGTCAGCACCGCGCCGTTACGCAGGATAGCGAACCTGTCCGTGACGAGCGACTGGTCGGCGGAACCGGCGGAGGGAATCGTGTTGGCGCGCTGGAAGTGCAGGCCGACGGAGAACTCCGCGATGAAGTTGGGCGTGAAGACCGAGTTGAGGCGGAACGCGTAGTTGGAGCCGCCGGTTTCGGTCGTGCCCTGAAAGCTGCTCAGGTCGGAACCGAAGCCAGCGTTACCGAAGAGGAAACCCTCTTGCCTCGTGAAATCGCCGAAGGTCGAGAAGTTGAAGGTGTTGTTCTGGTTGATGCCCCAAGTGATTTTGCCCGCGTAGAAGGGGGTCGTCACCTTGTTGTTGACTTCCTGCGCGAGCGTCTGGGTCAGGAAGTAGTTCTTGCGCATCTGCGGGTTGAACGCGCCGAAGAACCAGAGCTTGTCCTTGATGATCGGGCCGCCGATGTCGAAACCGGCGTCCACTTCGGAGAAGCCGTTCGGGGCCGAACCCGTGAACGGAATCGCGCTCGTCTTCACTTCGCGGACGAAGCTCTTCGAGGTAAAGAAGGCGAACACGTCGCCGCGAATCTCGTTGCTGCCGCTCTTGGTCACGACGTTGAAGATACCGCCGGTGGCCTTGCCGTATTCGGCGCTGACAGCACCCGTTTTGATTTCGACTTCCTGCACGAACTCGAAGGGCAGGTTCGCGCCCGAGCCGCCGAAGGCGGGGTCGGAGACGGTCACGCCGTCGAGGATGTAGTTGTTCTCAGGGCCGGAGGAGCCGCCGACCGAGGGGTCGCGGTCGCGGCCCGAACTGTCGCGCAGGCCCGAGCGCGTGACGGTTGGAGCAATCGTGTAGAGCGACTGCACGGTGCGCTGCGTCGGGAAGTTGGAGAATTGTTCGGTCGAGATGTTCGTGCCGGTCGTCGCGGTCGTCACGTCAACGGCTGCGCCCGAACTGGCCGTCACTTCGACGACTTCCGTCGCGCCCGCCGGTCTGAGCGAGATCGTGACGTTGGAAGTTTTCGAGAGGTTGACCTCGACATCCGTCTGTTCATATCTGCCGAAGCCGCTCGCGGCCTCGACCACCACTATGTACCGCCCCGGCGGGAGATTGGGGATCCGATAGATGCCTTCATCATTGGTTGTCGCGGACTGTGGGCGAATCAGGTTCGGGCTCGTAACACTGACTGTTACACCCGGCACCGCTGCGCCATTAACGTCGGTCACAGTCCCTTCAATCGAACCCGTCGTTGATGTCTGCGCCATCGCGCTCATGGTAAAGAGCGCAAAGCACAAGACCATCATCGCGGTCATGATTCGCATAGAAGTTCTCATACTGACCATTCCTTTCATTGTTTTCGAGCTAAAGATTTGCTTCTTACTTGCTGATACCGCTTGGGTAAATTGCGTATTGCTGAAGCCCTTGATGCAACTCGGAGGCCACCCCGCCCCGCGCCGCTTGCAATCTCTTGCAACTATCCAAAAATCAATCACTTAAGCACATTTCCCCGCACGCTCCCGCGCCCCGGAAAACGCAAAAAACCGACGCGGAGAACGAATTTTTGGAGTTGCCTCCAAAAATTTGAATAGAGTTCAGGAGTTCTCAGAAATTATCACGGGGCGGGGGCGCGGAGGGGCGGGAAAAAGCGTGTGATTTCGCACGCCGGGGAATGATTTTCGGGGCTTTGCGAAAGGCGTCGAAACGCGGGTCGGCAACGGGCTAAAACGCGGAGGCGCGGGTCTGTTCAGTCCCTTTTCCCTTCGCGCCTGCCGCCTTTTCAGACGACGACGCCGCGCTGCCCGAAGAACTGCTTGAGCGCGGGATAGACATCCTCTTTGTCGTCAATCCTGACGCCGATGAAGCGTTCTTTGCGTTTGAGCCGGTCGTTGAAGATGGAGAGCAGCGCGCCGGAGGAGCGACGGTAGCCGGAAGTTCCCTCTTCGCCGATTTCGCCGTAGCCGAAAAGATTGCAGGTCGTGATCAACTCGTCGGCGAGGCGCACGGCCTCCTCGTTGTCGGAGTAGTAGTTGTCGCCGTCGGAGAAATGGAAGGGGTAGATGTTCCAGTCGCGGGGGTTGAAACGTGATTTGATGATGTCGAGCGCGAGTTGGTATGCGGAAGAGACGACCGTGCCGCCCGATTCGCCCTGCGTGAAGAACTGCTCTTCCGTCACCTCTCGGGCCTCGGTGTGGTGCGAGATGAAAACGATGTCAACGTTATCGTACTTCGTGCGCAGGAAGCGCACCATCCAGAAGAAGAACGAGCGCGCGATATACTTCTTGAACTCGCCCATCGAACCCGACACGTCCATCAGCGCGAGCACGACGGCGTTCGACTCGTAACGCTTGTCTTCCTCCCAACTCTTAAAACGCATATCCTCTTTTTTGACGTTGCCGAAGCGCGCCGAGCTACTGTTGCGCGCGTTGCGTTTGATGTTTTCCAGAATCATCCGACGCTTGTCGAGATTCGCCATCACGCCCGTGCGGCGAATCTCGTTGAAGCGCGTCGTCTGGGCCTCGACGGCCTTCTTGGCCTTCTCTTCGAGAAAAGGCAGTTGGAGGTCTTCAAAGATGAGCGCGGCCAGTTCGTCAATATCAACTTCGGCCTCGTAGTATTCCGCGCCGCCGCCCTGCCCGCCCTGTCCCGTGCCGCCCTGCCCGCTCGCCTGTCCCTGCCCCTCGCGCCCGATGACATCGCCGACCTTCGTCTTGCCGTCGCCTTGGCCGACCTGCTTGCGCTTCCGGTAGTCGTAACGAAACTTGTACTCGTCGAGCGAGCGGATGGGAACCTTGACCGTGCGCTTGCCGTCCGAGAGGATGATCGCCTCGTTCGACACGATGGAGCCGATGTTCTTGCGAATCGCCTCCTTGACGCGCTCCTTATGTCGCTCCTGATCAATGATGCCTTTGCGCTGCAAAGACCAATCGTTGCGCTGTATGGACATCTTAAAACCTCGTGAATCGTGAATCGTAAATCGTGAATAGATACGTGATTAATGCAGTTTCTATTTACGATTTACGATTTACTGCTCTGACGATTTACCATTTACCGTCTTACAAAATCCTCCGACGAGTCCCGTGAACTCGTGCGGGTACTCTTCCTGCGGGAGATGGCCGCAGTTGCGGAAGACGACGAGGCGCGCGTTGGGCATCCGCGCGTGCAGTTGTTCGCCGTAGATGAGCGGGATGTCGCGGTCGCCTTCGCCCCAGACGAGGAGCGTCGGGTGTGTGATGCGATGCGCTTCGCGTTCGATGCGCGTCGCGCTCCAACGCCGGAGCGTGCGCAGCACGGCGCGCTGCGTGTTGACGGCGCGCAAGGGCAGATGATGCGCGCTCATCCGTCGCTTCTCGAAGAGATGCTCGGTGACGTTGGCATAGACCTTCGCCATCCGCCATTTCATCAAGCGCGACGAGTTGAGGACGAGCGGCGAGAGCAGGTCGCCCATCAAGGGCGTCGCGGCGAGGCGCAGGAGAAACTGTTTCTTCGCCGCGTCGTTCGTCACCGCCCCGACCAGCACCAGACGCTCGACGCGCCCCGCGTCGTTCAACGCGCACGTCGCCGCCACCGCCCCGCCGTACGAACTCCCGACGAGCGACGCGCGCTCAATCCCCAACGCGTCCAACAGACCGACGATCATCCGCGCCTGCGCCTCAATCGTATATTCGCCCTCACGCGGCTTCCCCGAAAAACCGAAGCCCACCAGATCGGGCGCGACGACGCGAAAGCCCATCTCCGCAATCGGCAGCAGCACATCACTCCACACGAACGTCGAGGAACAGAACCCGTGAATCAGAAGCACCGGCGGCGCATCACGCTCGCCCGCCTCCTGATAATGCACGCGCACGCCCTCCACCTCCACGAACCGCGAATACTCCGCATGGTGCAGACGCTCCCTGTGCTCCTCCCACACGACATCACGCGGACGACTCAAAAGCTTCGCCGCCAACCCCGCCCCCACCAGCCCGTATGCGCCCGCGATGAGATAACGTTTCTTCATAAAATGTTCACCTGTCGTGCGCTACTTATGGCCGCGCTATGGTTTTCACATCCGACTCGGAGATGTGGGGCTGTGCCAGATAATTTAGAATTTCGTGCTCACGTTGCTGAAGCTCCAATAAAAAAGGCGTTGCCATCAGACGATAATCTTCAGCACCATGTGTCCGACGAGCAATTAGCAGAACCCTCTGAAGATTGTGCACAGCTCTTTGCGCGGCTTCGAGTTGTTCATCGTTTTCAATCATGTAATAACCACCTCTACAATTCCCCGACGTTGACCATCCCTTCTAGTCTGAAATGTATCGAGAGAAAGCTCGATGGCTTCCTGCGATGCGGCATTCATCCAGAACACGTCCGACGCAAAACGAAGATTCGCTTGAGAATGATTAAACAGCATCTTTTGGTCTTCAGCCACTATCTCGACTGTAAAATCTTCAGCCATCACAAGGAACACGTCTATATCGCGCGGAAACGGTTTACTGGTGACGAAGCTGCCCCATAAAAATATTTGTCTCAGCTTATTTGTATTCCGTGCCATTTCAAGCAATTCCCGAAACCTTTCGCTCAGCCAAGCACGCCGGAGAGTTGCACTGCCAAAACGATAAAGCACATCCTCGACAGTCCCACGATGTATGCCTTCAGGCAAGTCGCCGTTCTCATTGAGATCGGGAAGCATTTTCCTTATCTATTGAAACGCCCGCACCTTCCAAGACCGAAAAGCGCGGGCGTTTGTGCGTTATCGCTGAACTGCTACGTCGTCACGACGCCGCTCGGCGGTTAGCGCGAGAGGAGCGTGCCGACGTAGGTGAGCAGTTCGTTGGCGCAGACGGGGCAGTAGCCGCCGTCTTTGACGAGACGGTCAACCACGTCGTTGATGCGGCGCGTCTGGTCGGGGTCGGGCGTCTTGGCCGAGGTCGTGATTTTGACCACGTCTTTCAGGTCGGCGAAGATTTTCTTCTCAATCG
The DNA here is from genome assembly GCA_035537095.1 of Pyrinomonadaceae bacterium. Taxonomy (GTDB): domain Bacteria; phylum Acidobacteriota; class Blastocatellia; order Pyrinomonadales; family Pyrinomonadaceae; genus DASWNP01. Next base: position 119 of record DATLMV010000080.1, on the reverse strand, counting down.
CCTCCTTCAGCCGCTCGTGCGAGGTGTACTCGAACTGGCGCCCCTTCCGCGCGGAGGAGGAGATGCGGATGAGTATCTCCTGCCGGAACGTGTTCTTGGCGTTCTCCGAGATGCCTATC
>DATLMV010000079.1:0-8767 GCA_035537095.1 Pyrinomonadaceae bacterium | reverse complement strand
TTCAACCTGACCGTTGCCTTCGAGCGGGAACTTGACGATCACGGCAACACTCTCGGCCGGGCCGTCGCCGAGTCGAGCTTCCATCACTTCGCGGATTACAACTGGGACACTTCGAAAGGCTGCCCGAGTTTCGTCGCGGAGTTCCCCGGCGATCAGATTAAAAGGGAGCCGGAGAAACTCGAAGACGTGAAGGCGTACGTGTCAAACCTCGCCCTGTGGCTCGCCGGGCGGACTCCGGTTTGAGCAGTTCACGCCGCCCTGTCTGAGAGACCCGATGGCGCGGGCGCCCCTGAAAAAGCCGCCGCGTCAATGTCGGTTGGAAAGATGCCGGGCATGTTGGTGTGGATCCCGAGCAATTCCGGAGTCACCTGTAGCCCCATCATGTCCGACAACCGCGCCCCAATCGCCACCTTGGGCCACGAATTTCGTGTGGCCCAGGCGCTTCATCAGCACGACCCAGGCACGCGCGATGCGCTCGGAGTCCCAGCCGGTGGTAGTCGGTTTGCCTGAATACCCGTAGCCTGGCATCAACGGGAGCACAACGTCGAACGCATCCGCGGCTGTCCCGCCATGCGCCGTGGGATTGGTCAGCGGATTGATGATCTTCATCTGTTCGATGATCGAGCCGGGCCATCCGTGCGTGACGATCACCGGCAACGCATTTTCGTGTTTTGAACGGACGTGAATGAAATGAATGTCCAGTCCATCTATCTCGGTGATGAACTGCGGCACGGCGTTCATTTTGGCCTCGCTCTTGCGCCAGTCATACTCTGTCGCCGAATAGCGCGCGGGCTCCGCTGGCGCGCGGGCCAAACCCTGCCTGACCAGATCGCGCAACCAGAGTTCAAGTTCCGCGAGTCCGGCGGCGACCTTCGCGTGGCGTCCGGCGGCGCGTTTGATCTTGCTCGCTTCCCGCTTGCGGAGCGTCGCAGCGTCGTCGTCGTCGTCTGCGCGCTCGTCCTCTTTTACCACGGCGGACTTCTTGCGCTTGCTCGTCGCGTTTCATTAGCCATTCGGCGACGTGCGCCGGAGCCGTCGTCTCCGTGAAAAGAGAGTCGCGCGCGGCAAGCAGAAGCAACAGTCCTAACGCGTGCTTGCAGGGAAATTTGCGACTCGGGCAGGTGCATCTGAAGGCCGGTTCGTCCGTGTCAATCTCCGTCCGGTAGGGTTCTCTGCCGCTGCCCGCGCACGCGCCCCACACGGCCCGCCCGTCGCTGCTGCGCCCGAGCATCGTCCACTCGGCGGCGTCGGCCAGAGCGCGTCCGGCCTTCGCCGAAGACGCGTCGGGCGCGAGCGCGATAATCTGTTCGGTCGTAAAATTCATCTCGCTGCGCCGTGCAAAAACATTCCTTTCCGTATCTGCTTCATGCTAGACTTCGCGCGCTAATTATAGTAGCAAACGGCCAGCCTCCAAAAAATCTCCATCATAGGCTGCTCAGCCGAAGCTTTACGCCCAAACAGTTCAAATCACAGATGCCCGAAACTATTCGATAGCGCGGCCCGTCTCCCGCTGTCGTACGAGAAAGATGAGGACGCCCCATGAGACTATCCAAAACTCGCTGCAAACGCTTTCTCCTCCCCGTGCTTGTCGTGCTGTTCGCGTCAGGCTTAATTATCCCGACGACACTCCCGACGACGCACACGCCGCAAGACCCGACGCTCGCCGCCGACCGCGACGAAGCGACGCTGCCCGCCCCGGACGCCGCACAGGAAGTGCGCGAAACCTACGGGCGCATACCTCTGAGCTTCGAGGCCAATCAGGGACAGACCGCCGCCGCCGTTGACTTCCTCGCGCGCGGCGCGGGCTACACGCTCTTTTTGCAGCCCACGGAAGCCGTCTTCGTCCTCTCTCGACAGAAACAGGGCGCGTCGTCGAAGTCGCCGTCCGGCGACACGATGCTCGCGCGACACGCGAGCGATGCGTCCCGTGCTTCCGGTTCGCGCGCTTCAGAAACCTTGAACGCGCAGCCCGAGTCGGTGCTGCGCGTCAAACTGGTAGGGGCGGACGCGTCGGCACGCGTCGCGGGCGCGGAGGAGTTGGCGGGCAAGGTCAACTATATCAAAGGCACGGATGCCGCCGGGTGGCGGACGAATATCCCGACCTTCGGGCGCGTCCGCTACAGCGAGGTCTATCCGGGGATTGACGTTGTTTACTACGGCAACCAGCGGCAGTTGGAGTATGACTTCCACGTCGCGGCGGGACGCGACGCGCGCGCCGTCAAGCTTGAGTTCAAGGGCGCGGACAGCGTGCGAGTTGACGAGCGCGGCGACCTGCTGCTGGCGTTGGGAGAGGATGTCGTGCGCCAGCCGAAGCCGTTCGTCTATCAGGAAGTGGCGGGCGTGCGGCGCGCGGTCGAGGGCGGCTACACGGTCGAAGAAAACGGTCTGGTCAGTTTCGCCCTCGGCGACTACGATGCGCGGCTCCCGCTCGTCATTGACCCCGTCATCATCTATTCCACATATCTCGGCGGCTCGGGCGGCGAGCAGGGCTTGGCCGTCGCCATTGACCCGTCGGGCAACGCCTACATCGCGGGCTTCACCAACGGAACCAACTTCCCCACGGCCAACGCCGTTCAAGCCACGAACGGCGGTTTTCAGGATGCTTTCGTCACCAAGTTCAACGCGGCGGGCACGGCCCTTATCTATTCCACATATCTCGGCGGAACCGCCGTCGAGCAGGCGCGCGGTCTCGCGGTTGATTCTGCGGGCAACGCTTACGTGGTCGGCCACACCAATTCGACCAACTTCCCCATCGCCAACGCGCTTAAATCCGTGAAGGGTTCGAACGGCGAGGATGCCTTCGTCACGAAACTTAACCCGACGGGTTCCGCGCTCGTCTATTCCACATTTCTCGGCGGCGGCGATAGCGCGGAGTTTGCCGAAGCCGTGACGGTTGATGCGGCGGGCAACGCCTACGTCACCGGCAGCACTTTTTCCAACGACTTCCCCACGGTCAACCCCATTCAAGCCACGTACGGCGGCGGCTCGACCGACGCCTACCTTAGCAAGATTAACGCGGCGGGCAACGCCTTAGTCTATTCCACGTATCTCGGCGGCAGCGGCAACGAGGACGGGCGCGGCGTCGCGGTTGATTCCGCAGGCAACGCTTACCTGACCGGCTTTACCGGCTCGACCAACTTCCCCACGCTCAGCCCCATTCAAGCCACGTACGGCGGCGGAATCGAAGATACCTACGCGCTCAAGGTTAACGCGGCGGGCAACGCCTTAGTCTATTCAACGTATCTCGGCGGTAGTGAGCAGGATAGAGGCGAGGGTATCGCGGTTGATTCCGCAGGCAACGCTTACATCTCCGGACAGACCTTCTCGACCAACTTCCCCGTGGCTAATGCTATCCAACCGGTCAACGGCGGCACTACCATTACTCAGGACGCCACCGTCACGAAGCTCAACGCGGCGGGCAACGCCTTCTTCTATTCCACCTATCTCGGCGGCTTGGGCGGCGAGATCGCTTTTGCCATCGCGGTGGACGCGGCGGGCAACGCTTACATCGCCGGAGCGTCCGCCTCGAACAACACCTTCCCGACGGCCAACGCCATTCAATGCACGCGCGCGGGCGGAGCCGATGTCATCATCACGAAGCTCAACGCGGCGGGCAACGCCTTCTTCTATTCCACGTATCTCGGCGGCTCGGACAGCGACGAAGCGCGCGGCATCGCACTCGATTCGTCCGGCAACGCGTACGTCGGCGGCTTCACGCATTCGAGCAACTGGCCGGTCGTCAATGCGTTTCAGAGCACCTTCGGCGGCGACGATAGCTTCGGCGACGCCTTCATGATGAAGATTGCCGACGCCTCGACGACGCCCGCCTCGTCGCTCCAATTCGGTCAGGCGACCTACAACGTCAACGAGGACGTGACCTCCATCAACGTCACCGTCACGCGCACGGGCGACACCTCCAACGCCGTCACGGTTGACTACGCGACCGCCGACGGCACGGCCTCCGAACGTTCGGATTACACCACCGCTCTCGGCACGCTCCGCTTCGCCGCTGGCGAGACATCGAAGACCGTCGCCCTCCTCATCAGCGAAGACTCGCACACGGAAGGCGCGGAGTCGTTCACCCTCGTGCTCTCGAACCCGACGGGCGGCGGGTCAATCGGTTGCACGGCGGGCACGGCCACCATCCAGATTGCCGACGACGCCAGCGAGCCTGCGACCAACGCTATAGACAACACCGCCGTCTTCGTCGGCCAGCACTATCACGACTTCCTCAACCGCCAGTCGGACGCCGCCGGTCAGGCGTTCTGGGAGAATGAGATCAACGTCTGCGGGACGAACGCCGCGTGCATAGACGACCGAAGGCAGAACGTCTCGGCAGCCTTCTTCCTCTCCATTGAGTTTCAGCAGACCGGCTATCTCGTCTTCCGCATCTACAAGGAGACGTTCACCGACTCGCCGCAACGCCCGCGCGGGATGCCGCGCTACCGGGAGTTCCTGCGCGACACGCAGGAGATTAGTCGCGGAGTAATCGTCGGCGTCGGCAACTGGGAGGCGCAGTTGGAGACGAACAAGCAGGAGTTCGCACGTCGTTGGGTGCAGTCGGCGGAGTTCGTCGCGCAGTTCACCTTGACGATGACCGCCGAGCAGTTCGTTGACAAACTGTTCTCGAACGCCGAGACGACGCCGACCGCAGCCGAGCGCAACGCCGCCATCGCCGCCTACGGCGCGGGCGGCACGGAGGGACGCGCCAACGCTTTGCGGAGCGTCGCCGATAGCGCGTCGGTCTATAACCGGCAATACAACGCGGCCTTCGTGCTGATGCAGTACATCGGCTACATGCGCCGCAACCCGAACGACGCGCCCGACACCAGCTACGCAGGTTATGATTTCTGGCTCGCCAAGCTGAACCAGTTCAGCATCGCCGGTGAGGACGTGCGCAACGAAACGGTCGCCCGCGCACGCATCCGGCGCGCGCAGATGGTCAGAGCCTTCCTCGTCTCCGGCGAGTATCGCGGACGCTTCGGCCAGTAACAGCCGCAAGGCTCTCCGTCTCGCAAGAGCCGCAAGGCGTTCCGGCTGACAAGAGCCGCGAGGCTTTCCGGTTCATGAGAGTCGCAACTCCGGCGCGGCACACCGCACGCGCCGCGAAATTCATGACAGACAAAGCGCGCCGCGAAGTTGCAACTTCGCGGCGCGCTCTCATGTTTAGAGTGCTGCACGAGCGGCGAGGCGTGCACGCGCGCTCGCCGCTTCGGGGCTGCGCGGGTAGCGTCGGACGAGTTCGCGCCACGCCGCGCCGTCGTATCGAAAACGCTTCGCGGCGGCGTCGAAGGTGAACCCGACGCCCTGTTTGCGGTAGCGGTCGAGCCCGTTGTAGTTCATAAAGTAGCTGTGCGCGGGCGCGCCTCCGGCCTCCATCTCGCGCGCGTCGAGACGGCGCGCGGCCTCGACGGAGAGACGCACGGCGGCTGCGTCCGCCGCTTCGCCGTAGATGAGCAGGACGGCGGGACGAAGCGTCGAACGCTCGAAGATGTCGAGAAAAATTCGTGCACGCGCGAGACGGTCGAAATCCTCCGAGCCGCGTATCAGTCGCAGCAGGCGCGCGTCGTCGCCCGCGCGCGACGCGGCGACGAAACTTTCCGCCTGTAACCACCCGCGCGTCCGCCGAGTCACGGCGACGTTGTAGAAACTCACGCCGTCCGCTTCGCGTCGTTGCCCCGTCAAAGAAAGCGCGCGACCGCGACCGAGACGCTGCCGCAGAGGCGCGGAGAGGTCGGGCGCATCGCGCAACGCCGCGAGACGTTCGTCAACGACAACGGCAGCGCGTGCCCCTGAAAACGTGCGCCGCTTCTGCGCTTGAGCATCTGACGCGAGCGCAAGGAGACACGCGAGCGCGATGAAGAGGCAACTGATTAATCCCGGTTGCGACGTGAAAAGTCGGCGCGGAGGCGCGGCGTACTTGTGTGAGTTTGTCTTGAAAAGAAAAACGTGGAAGGCATCTCCGGCGTTTGTGAGCGGAGCAGCAGCAGGCATGGTTTCGTCCTCCTAAGAACGTTCTTAGATTGAAGACGACCCGAACGACCTAAATCTAGCGGGGGGCGCGGCGGCGCGGGGTCGCGGCGAGCGAGGCGTTGAGTTTGAGGCGTGCGCTCGAAGGGGCGAGACGCGGAACGCCCGCGTGATGAAAATGGCAGACGGCGATGGCGAGCGCGTCGGCGGCGTCGAAGGGGCGCGGCGGTTCGGCCAGCCGGAGCAGCACGCGCACCATCTCCTGCACCTGATGTTTCTCGGCAGCGCCGTAGCCGACGACGACCTGCTTGACGAGTCGCGGCGCGTACTCGGCAATCTCCACGCGCGCGCGTTCGGCGGCGACCAGAATCACGCCGCGCACTTGTCCGAGCTTGAGCGCGGTCTTGGCGTTGGCGGCGAAGAACGCCTCCTCGACGGCGCACACGTCCGGCGAGAAGCGCGCGAGCAACTCCTCCACGCCGTCGCTGATTTTCAACAACCGCGCCGCGAAACGCTCGCGCGGGCTGGCCTTCAAAGTCCCGTACTCGACCAGACGATAACGACGCCCGTCGCCCTCGACCACTCCCCACCCCGTCGTCTCGCTGCCCGGATCTATGCCTAAAACAATCATAAGAAAGTGACGAGTGACAAGGGACGAGTGACAAGCAAGAGAAGGAGTCAGGCGTTCAACGTTGGAACCCTTATCTTTTGACTTTGGACTTGAGACTTTATGACTTTCGGCATTTCCGGCTTGTCACTCGTCACTCGTCACTCGTTACTGTTTTACTGCATATCGGCTTCGCTGATGTCGAAGTTGGCGGAGACCTTCTGCACGTCGTCGTGGTCTTCGAGGGCTTCCATGAGTTTGAGCATCTGCTTGGCGTCCGCGCCTTCGAGCCGGACGTAGTTCTGCGGAAGCATCTCGACTTCGGCGACCTGCGGCTCGACGCCCGCGCGTTTGACGGCTTCGAGCACCGTGTCGAAACTTTCGGGCGAGGTGATGATTTCGAAGTTGTCCTCGTCGTCGCGCAGGTCTTCCGCGCCCGCGTCCGTGACGATTTCAAACAACTCGTCCTCCGGCTTCGACGCTTTCTCCACGACGATGTAGCCCTTCTTATCAAAAAGATAACCGACCGCGCCGGACGTGCCGAGATTGCCGCCGTTCTTCGAGAAGATATGACGTATCTCGGCGACCGTGCGATTGCGGTTGTCGGTCATCGAATCAACCATCACGGCGACGCCGCCCGGCCCGTAGCCTTCGTAGGTGATCTCTTCATAGCTGACGCCTTCGAGTTCGCCCGTGCCGCGTTTGATGGCGCGGTCTATCGTATCGTTCGGCATGTTGGCGGCCTTCGCGTCCGAGACGGCCTTGCGCAAACGCGCGTTCGCTCCCGCGTCGCCGCCGCCCGTGCGCGCCGCGACCGCGATCTCCTTAATCAGCTTCGTGAAAACCTTGCCGCGCTTGGCATCGAGCGCGCCTTTCTTGTGTTTGATAGTGTGCCACTTGGAATGTCCTGACATGTTCGATTGAGTTCCTTATAATATTTTTTTCGACGAGCAACAGCAGCGGGAGGCGACTATAGCACGCGATTTTTCCGGCCCGCAACAGGAAGCGCGTTTGCCCTGTAGGTTAGTTTGACATTCTCTGCCAACATTTATGCGGCTAACATTTTCCAACTGACCCACGAGGCGCGATTTGATGACGGATGTTGAGCTTTGTCTTCATCTAACGTCCGGCATCCGTTCTCACTTTTCCTCCGCGAGACGCAGGAGGCGCGCGGGGTCTGCGCCGTTGACGCGGACGCGTTTGGTCTTCGAGGTGTGGCCGCCGATGATCTCCACGTCGCGCGGGGCGACGCCGAGCGAGCGCGCGAGAAAGCGTGTCAGTTCTTCGTTGGCCGCGCCGTCAACGGGAGGCGCGGCGATTCTGACGCGCAACGCCCCTTCGTGTTCGCCCGTCGCTTGCGTGCGCGAGGCGCGCACGACGACGCGCACCGTGAATGTGATGGAACCTTCCGTCTCCGTGCAGCGCAACACACTCTCTCAGCCCGTCACTTTCAGCGCGGGAAGAAACCTGCGATGAGCACGACGCGCACGGCCTCCCGCAAGAGCCAGATGATGATGAAGGCGACAATCGGCGAGAGGTCGAACATGCCGAACGGCGGCAGGATGCGGCGCAAGGGGACGAGCAGCGGGTCGGTCGCGTTGATGAGAAAACGCATCAGGCGATTTGAATAACTGACGTTGCCCCAAGAGAAGATGATGCGGATGAAAATCAGCAGTGAATAAACGTCGAGAAATCCGTAGAGCAGCAGCCCGACGATGGCGACCGCCGCCGTCTGCTGTCGCGGCAGGGCTTGCACGCAGAGCACGATGCCGCCGATTGTCCGCAGGATACTGTCGGCGAGCAGCCAGACGAAGTAGCCGAGCAGGATGACGATCAGAATCGTGACGAGCGGCGCGATGTTCGGGCTGAAGCCGAACTGCAAGAGCGAACGCCGGACGGGATTGACCAGCGGGTCGCTCAAGCGGCGCACGAAGAGGACGCTGCGGTTGAACGGGTTGAGGTCGGCGTAGTTGAGCGCGAGCCGCACGACCATCAGCAGGATGACGGCGATGGCCGCGCCGCCCACCGCGTATCGGATCACCAGAGAGATGGCTTCAATCGCTTGCATATCTTTTATCAATCCATCTACGGGCGGCAAGGGTTGCCGCCCTCACGCGGCGACGCCTGTGCGTCGTCCGAATATCGCCGTCCCGACTCTGACGAGCGTCGCCCCTTCCTCGACGGCTATCT
>DATLMV010000078.1:0-8623 GCA_035537095.1 Pyrinomonadaceae bacterium | reverse complement strand
GTCGAGCGCGACCGACGCGTCGGGCAGGACGACGCGCTCGGCCGACGAGTGCGAGATGTCGCGCTCGTGCCAGAGCGCGACGTTCTCAAGCCCGACCACGGCGTAGCCGCGCACGACGCGCGCCATCCCGCAGATGCGTTCGGAGAGAATCGGGTTGCGCTTGTGCGGCATCGCCGACGAGCCCTTCTGCCCCGCGCGAAAACGTTCCTCGGCCTCGCGCACTTCCGTCCGTTGCCAGTGTCGAATCTGCAAAGCGAACTTGTCGAGCGACGAAGCGACGATTGCCAGCGTCGTCAGGTATTCGGCGTAGATGTCGCGCTGGATAATCTGCGTCGAGACGGGAGCGGGCCGCAGGTTCAGACGCGCGCAAACCTTCTCTTCAACCTCCGGGTCGAGATGCGCGAACGCGCCGACCGCGCCGCTGATTTTGCCGACGGCCACCGCCTCGCGCGCGCGTTCGAGCCGCGTGCGGTTGCGCCGCATCTCGTCGAACCAGAGCGCGAAGGTCAGACCGAACGAAGTCGGCTCGGCGTGGACGCCGTGCGTGCGCCCGATCTGCGGCGTCAGTTTGAACTCGAAGGCGCGACGGCGCAGCACTTCAAGGAGCGTGTCCGTTTTTTGCAGGAGCAGCGTGCAGGCGTCGCGCAGCAGGAGCGCGTTGGCCGTGTCAACCACGTCGGAAGATGTCAGCCCGTAATGAACGAAGCGCGACGCCTCGCCGATATGCTCGGCGAGCGCGGTCGTAAAAGCTATCACATCATGGTCTGTCGTCCGCTCAATCTCGTTGATGCGCTCGACGGTGAACGCGGCCCGCGCGCGTATCTCTTCCAGAGCCGCACGCGGAATCGTCCCCATCTCGGCATGAACTTCGCACACGGCCAACTCCACCGCGAGCCACTTCTCAAACTTATTCTGCTCCGACCAGAGCGCGCCCATCTCGGGCAATGTGTAACGCGGAATCATCTTTTAAGAAGTCCAAAGTCCGAAAGTCCAACGTCCAAAGTCGGGGAAGAGTCCGAAGCCGAAAACGAATCCAACGTCACGAGTCCAACGTCGAAAGTCCGAAACTGCTTTTGACGTTGGACGTTGGACTTTCGGACTTTGGACTATTGTAACAAGTCAGAGCTTATCGCGTAGCTGGCGAGTTGCCAGCGCGCGTCGCGTTCGACGAGCGTGAAGGCTTCCATGCCGGAGCCGCGCTCGAAGGTCGTTTCGTAGGTTACGTCGAGCGTGTGGCCTGAGAGCCTGCCGCTCGCGTGTTGCTGTTCGACGCCTCTGTGAAATCTCCGGCTCTCGATCTTGCCGAGCCGCGTGCGGATGCGCTCCAACATTTTTTGATGTTCTTCGAGCGTCACTTCGCGCCGCCATTCTTCCGCCGCGTCGCGGTACACCTTTTCGTCACGTCCGGCGGCGATGTCTTCCGTCAAAGAGTCAATCGTGCTCTGCGCTCCCGCCGGAATCCCGCTCCGCTTCTCCTCGACCGCGCACGATGCGTGCAGCGCGACGAGGCACGCCAGCGACGCACACAACGCGACGCGCTTGAGTGCGACGCTCACGTCGCACGCGCTGGCGCGAGGGTGCGTCCAGGCTTGCGGCGACGTGGTGCGCGTGCGTTCGCGTGGGCGGTTCACAGTTCAATCCAGCGGGTCGGTTCTTTGGGGAAAGAGAGCGTGATCTCGGTCGCCGGTTGAAAGAGCGCGCCGCGTTCGCGCAAAGCCGACTCGGCGGAAATCTTGGCGACGTAAGGATTATTCGCGCGCTGCGAGAGATGCGCGAGGACGATGTGTGCGGCTGTGCCGTCGAACTCGTCGCGCAGCCACACGGCGACATCCTCGTTCGAGAGATGGCCGGTGCGCGAAAGAATGCGCTGCTTCAACTCCCACGGGTAGACGCTGCACGCCTTGAGCATGTCGCGGCTGTGATTGGATTCGATGACGACCGCCGCGCAGCCGCGCAGGTGTTCGTGGATGAGCGTCGTCATGCAGCCGAAGTCCATCAGCGTGGCGACGCGGACGCCGTCGTGCTTGGCGATGAAGCCGAAGTTGTCAACGGCGTCGTGCGGAATCGTGAAGGGGTGAAAATCAATCTCGCCGATGCGGAAATCCTTGCTCGACGAAATCTCCTCGGTGCGGTCGCGGAGGGCGTCGGCGCGGCGGCGCGGTTCTTCGGACGATGCGCCGTGCTCGCGTTCGCGGATGTAGGCTTCGCGCGTCGCGCCCGAGATATAGACGGGACATTCGAGCGCCTTCAAGAGCACGCGCAGGCCGTTGGCGTGATCGCCGTGCTCGTGCGTGATGATGACGCCGTCGAGCCGCGCGAGGTCTTCGCCGACGAGCGCCATGCGCCGCGCCGTCTCCTTCGCGCTCAACCCGCAATCAACCAGCACGCGCGTCTCACCCGCGCAGATCAGCACCGCGTTGCCGGTCGAACCGCTGCCCAGAACTGTGAATCTCATCTCTTCGCGCGATGAACAAAGCAGAGGTCGGATGTCGGATGTCGGATGTTAGACAAATCGTTCTTCCTAACATCTAATATCCGACATCTAACCCCTATTCTTTCATTCATCCTTCATCCTTCCGCCTTCATCCTTGCTTTTCCAGACCGTGCCGTCGGTGTATTCGATGCGCGTGACGAGCACGCTCTGCCTGCCTGCGGTGACGTGACGCGTGCTCTCTTTGGGTTCGTGGAAGAGTTCCTTCGTGAGCGTCTGCGTCTGGCCGGGGAGAATCTGCTGCTTGGATTGAATCTTGTAACGCTTGAGTTCCTTCGACGCGTCTTCGGGGTCGGCGAAGACGTAGTCCCAGTAGAGCGACTTGACGGTCTTCGCGCCCGTGTTCCTGACGGTCGCCTGAGCTTTGTACTTGAAGACATAGCCCTTCTGCCGCGTCACCCGCATAGAGGTCGGCTTGCTGTTGCCGTCCATAATCTCGACGTGCGAATAGCCTTCATACTTCCAACCGAAACCGACCACTTGAGCATCCGGCGCGTCCGCCGTCGCCGCCGCCGACATCTCGCCCGCCCCCTGCTGCGCCGCGACGACCGACGCCGCGCACGCAAACAACAGCAGCACTATCGAGAGAGATTTCATAAGTCGTCAATCGTGAATCGTAAATCGTGAATAGATAAAAACAGTTCTTTCTATTTACGATTTACGATTCACGATTTACTACCTTTCACATTTCAAGGCGCGCGCGTTCGACGCGGAAGCCGTTGAGGTTGCCGAGGACGCCGATGGAGAGTCGCCCCGTCTGGAAATACGTGCGGGCGATGCGCTGCATGTCTTCGGGCGTGACGGCTTCGAGGCGGCGAATCATCTCGTCGGGCGAGATGTACGTGCCGTGCGTCAGTTCTTGGCGCGCGAGCGTTCCGGCGCGCGTCGAGGTGGATTCGAGGCCGAGCAGAATCGAGGAGACGGCCTGATCCTTGACGAGCCGGAGTTCGTCTTCGCCGACGCTTTCGCGGAGCGTCCGGCGCAGTTCGGCGAGCGAGCGATCGAGTACTTCGTCCAGATGTTCGGGCGACGTTCCGGCGTAGATTTGAAAGATTCCGGCGTCGGTAAACGCGCTCGACGCCGCGCCGATGGAATAGGCGAGGCCGCGTTCCTCGCGGACGGACTGCCAGAGACGGCTCGACGTGCCGCCGCCGATGACGGAGCCGAGCAGGCTCGCCGCGTAGCGGTCGGCGTGGCGCGCGGAGGGCCAGGGGGCGGCGAGAATCATGTGCGCCTGTTCGAGTTCGTTCTTGTTCTGGACGAGAATCGGCGCGCCGGGTGTCGGCGTGTCGTCGCCGTTCGTCGCCGCGTCGTCGCGTGCGTCTGCCTGTTCGCGTGCGTCGAAGGCGCGCACGGCTAGTTCGACAAGCTGCTCGTGCCGGACGTTTCCGGCGGCGGCGATGACGAGATTCTGCGGCGAGTAGGCGTGCGCGTGGAAGCGTGCGGTGCGTTCGTGATTGAAGGAGGAGACGGTTTCGGGCGTGCCTTCGATGGGCCGACCGAGCGAGTGCGTGGGAAAGTATGCGGCGATGAACAACTCCGAGAGCAGTTCGTCGGGCGTGTCCTCGACCATCTTCATCTCTTCGATGATGACCTTCTGCTCGCGCTCCAGTTCCTCTTCGTCGAAGCGCGGATTGAGGAGCATGTCGGCCAGCAGGTCGAAGGCTTGCGGGAGCGCGGTGTCCACCACTTTGAGCGCGAATCCGGTCATTTCGTGAGAAGTGTAGGCGTCGAAGTGTCCGCCGAAGCGGTCGGATTCGATGGCGATGTCGAGCGCGGTGCGGCGGCGCGTGCCCTTGAAGACGGCGTGCTCGATGAAGTGGCAGATGCCGTTCAAGGGCGCGGATTCGTGGCGCGAACCGCGCCTGACCCAGATGCCGACCGTCGCCGAGCGCAGGGAGGGCATGTGTTCGGTCAGGATGGTCGCGCCGTTCGGGAGTCTGGTTGAGCTAACCTGTTGGGACATTATTCAATACAGCCTGAACAAAACTTTTTGGATGGCCGGAGAAGCATTTCCGCAGCACCCCGCATCCTAGCACGCGACGAAACGAGGGGCAAACCGCAACCCCCTCGACCCGCATCCTAGCGACAACGGAAAGACAGAGGTCAGATGTCGGGTGCTGGATGTCGGGATTTTCTTAGTTTTTGCCTGACCTCCGGCATCCAACATCCAGCCTCTATTCGAGGGTGATTCGCTTGACACCCTTTGCGCGAATGACGGAAAATGCGTCTCTTCGCTCAAGCGGGTAATTGGCCGGTCAGTAAGCATGTCAAAAAACTCGAAAGCTCGACCGACGGGGGCGCACCTAACCTCGCGCGCCGCCCGTAGCCGGAGAAGCCGGACAGCCCTGTCGCTTGAGGGCACGCCGTCCGCAAGTGGTGCCGCGTCGCGGGAGGTTCCAACTTATGAATAAAGCTTTATGGCGCATGAGTGTGTTGTTGCTCGTGTCGCTCGTGCTGTCGGAGGCGGGCGCGGGAGCGCGCGTCGCGGCGAGCGCGGGCGCGGGCGGGCGCAAAAGCTTCGGGACGGTGACGGGCACGGTGCGCGACAGTCGCGGCAACCCGCTCGCGGGCGCGCTCGTCTCGCTGCTGCGCGACGGGGCCGACGAAGTCGTCCGCCAGACCAAGAGCGCGGCGGACGGCACTTTTCTGGCGCGCGTCGCGCCCGGTCGTTATCTCCTGCGCGCCGTCGCCGACGGCTTCAACACCGCCACTTTCAACTCCGTGCAGGTCGGCGCGTCCGACGAACTCGTCTATCGTTTCAATCTCGAACCGGCGGGACAGGGCCGGACGACTCCCGAGCGTCGGCCCGACCGCAACGACGCCAAGTTTCGCATGCGCTCAAGCCAGCCGCGCCGCTCCGTCTTCCAGATAGACGAGGCGGAAGACGCGGTCGCCTCAGCGACGGAAGCGGCCATCGCCGAAGAGGCGTCGGACGCGGGCTTAAATACGGACGAAATCTCTCTGCGGCGCGGCGCGGAAGACGACGAGACGCGCACGCAGGGGCGGACGCAGGGCGTCGTCGAAACCTTCTTCGTCACGTCGGCGGGAGCGGACGATTTTGGCGGCACGGGGCTGAATTTCGCCGTCGCCAGTCCGGTCAACGAAAATCTCGAACTCGTTTTCGCCGGGCAGATGGGCGCGCTCGACCGTCTTGAAGCGACCGCGCGCGTCCGCGCCGGAACGCGCCATCGTTTGAACTTCACGCTCGGCGGCGCGCGGGTGTCGCTCTTTCCGAAGGCCGCACACGCTCTCGGGCGCGACACGCTCGGGCAGTTTTCCCTGCGGACGATTGACGAGTGGGTGGTCAGAGACGGCGTCGTGCTCGTCGTCGGTCTGGACTATTCGCGCTTCGTCGGCGCGCGCGGCAAAGGCTCTCTGACGCCGCGCTTCGGCGTGCAGTTCGACGCCAACGCGCGCACGCGCCTGCGCGCCGCCTATGCTCCGGGCGGGCGCGAGTCGCGCGTCCAGAGCACCTCGATGTTTGAAGACGTGCCGGTCGTTTTTCACGAACAGGCGAATGAGCCGGTCGCGGTCGTTGACGGCAACGCCGTCATGGAGCGCAGCCGCCGCCTTGAGTTCGGCATCGAGCGCGTGTTGGACGACAGTTCGAGCATCGAGGCGACCGCCTTTCTCGACACGACGGACGGGCGCGGCGTCGGGGTTTTGAGCACGCCCTTGAACGCCTTCACGGACGAAAACGGCGCGTCGCTCCTGAGCGTCGCCAATCAACAGGGCGGCGCGCGCGGCCTGCGCATCGTCTATACGCGGCGCATCAGCAATTCCCTGCGCGCCTCCGCCGGTTACGCCTTCGGGCGGGGACAGCAACTCGCGCCCGCCACCATCAGCGTCGAAGCCATCCAACTCAATCCCGAACAGGTCTTCCAGAACGGATTCTTTCAGACCGCCGCCGCACAGGTTGACGCCGATTTGGCCGACGGGACGCGCGTCCGCACCGTCCTGCGCTTCTCGCCGCGCGCCGCCGTCTTCGCCATTGACCCGTTCGCCGGACGGCTCGCCGTCTACGACCCTTCGCTCTCGATTCAGGTGACGCAGGAACTGCCGAACTTCGGCCTCCCGCTGCGCGCCGAAGCCGTGCTCGACGCACGCAACCTGCTCGACACGTTGATCTGCACGGAGGACGGCGAAAATCTCTTCTCCGTCGCCAACACGCGCCGCACGCTGCGCGGCGGCATCTCCGTCCGCTTCTGACAGAGATTGAACCATTGACTCATTGAAACATTGATTCATTGAGTCATTCGTCGCTCCGAATCAACGGGTCAAACGACTCAATGAATCAATGAGCCGATGAAACAATGTTTCAATCAGTCAATCATCCAAGCTTCCCCGCGTCGCTTCTCCCCGTGAGATGGCCGGACGCGGGGCTTTTGTGTAGAAAGGCCGATTCTCCAAGTTTTCGGATAAATACGAAAACTTGGAGACGGTCGCCGTCCGCCCGCCGACGCGGTTTGCGTGACGCTTGCGCCGCCGCTTCGGGCGACGACGCGGGGAAATCGCATGGCGAGAATGCGATGCGACGTTTGGCGTGCGGGCGCGGCGCGGGCGGTGCGGGAGGCGGCGGCGCGGGTCTTGATGTTGGAACATCGTTTGCTTTTCACATATTGTTTTAGTGCGAGGTGTAGGTTCCGGCGTCCGCGAGACGGGGAGTGAGGTCAGGCGTTGAAGGGTTCGGTGCTGACAACACGAACTTGGTTGCTGCTGATGGCAGCAGGCATCCTCGTGGCTGCGGGCACGCTCAACTTCGCGCAGCGACTGACGCACCAGCCGCCACCGACCGACGGCGTCCATTGGGTGCAGACCCCCGAAGGCATCATCGCGCGCTCGGTCGAACCCGACTCGGCGGCGGGTCGTCTCGGCATCCTCGGCGTGCTTCCGGGCGACCGTCTGGTCGCCGTCAGTCTCGACGACGCGCGCGACGAGCAGATCGTCTCCGCCGTTGACGTGCAGGATTATCTTGAGATGGTCGGGCAGACCGGCCACCTGCGCTATCTCGTCGGGCGCAGCTTCCCCGACGAGACGCGCTTTTACCACATCCCGATAGATAATCCCGAGCCGCACCAGAACTGGCGGCGCGACCTCTACATCAACTTCGTCGGCATCGTCTACCTGCTCGTCGGTCTCTTCGTACTGTTCAAGCAGGGCGGGCGCGCTCCCTTCGTCCTACATTTCTCCGCGCTCTGCCTCGCCGCCTTCGTCTTCCATTTCTACAAACCCTTCGGCGGCTACGAAGACCTCGACCTCGCCATCGCCTTTCTCGACGATGCCGCGCTCGCACTCTTCGCGCCCCTCTTTCTACACTTCTGCGCCATCTATCCCGCGCGCTATCACCTCTCGGAGCGGCGTCGCTGGCTGGCCGCGCTGCTCTACGTTCCGGCGTTCGTCCTGATTGCCTTGAACGCTGCCTTCGACTTCATCACCCCTTTGCGCCTGCGCCTGCCGCAAGACTTCTATAGCACGCTCTCGACGGCGGCGATGGCGTGCCTGACGGTCGCGCTCGCCGGGGGCGCGGTTCTTCTGGTGCGACGCTTCTGGAAGAGCGAGGCGGCGGTCGTGCGCCAGCAACTCAAGTGGGTCGTCTGGGGTTCGGCGCTGGCGGTCGCGCCCTTCACGCTGCTCTACGCGCTCGGTTATATCTTCGACACCAACGCCGTCAACAGTTTTCTCGGCAACGCTCCGGAGAACTGGCTGACCGACGCGGCTGTCTTGCCGCTCATCCTGATTCCGCTCACTTTCGGCAACTCCGTCGTCCGCTATCGCCTGATGGACGTTGACATGGTCGTGCGCCGGACAGCCGTCTATGTCCTGACGACGCTGGCGATCACGCTCGGCATCGGCGCGGTCGTCTATGTCGCGGGACTCGTCGCTCTCGGCGGCGAACCGATCACGCCGGGCACGGTCACGCTGCGCTTCATCATCGCGGTGGTGGCGATGGCGATCATCGTGATGACCGCCGCGCCGCTCAAGAATTTCTTGCAGGAACAGACCGACCGCTTCTTCTACGGCGAACGCTACGACCTGCGCAACGGGCTCCTCGATTTCGGCCGCACGCTCTCGGCCACGACCTCGCTCGACCCGCTCCTCGACGCGCTCGCGGGCCGCCTCCAACAGGTC
>DATLMV010000077.1:0-31272 GCA_035537095.1 Pyrinomonadaceae bacterium | reverse complement strand
AGCCGCCAGAAGGCGCTCACGCCCTCGTAATGCTTCGGCTCGGTCGTCCGCATGAAGATGTCGTAGCCGCCGTGCGCGCCGTCGAGACGGAAGGCTTCAAAGACCCGCTGCAACTCGCCGACGATATAGTCAACGTGCTCGCGCGGGCTGCGCCCCGAACGCGCGGCGGCGCGCTCGATGTTCGTCCCGTGCTCGTCCGTGCCCGTTAAAAAATAGGTCTCAAAACCGCGCTGCCGCTTGTAGCGCGCGACCGCATCGGCGACTATCGTCGTGTACAGGTGGCCCAGATGCGGCAAACTGTTCGCGTAATAAATGGGCGTCGTGACGTAGAAACTTTTCATATCTCGTAAATCGTGAATCGTGAATCGTAAATCGTCAATAGTCAGAAATAGTCAGAGCAGGTTTTATCTATTTACGATTTACGATTCACGATTTACTAACTCTTGATCAGCGTCATCGCTTCGGAGCGCGTGCGCGGGTCGTTGAGGAAGCCGCCGCGCAGGGCGGAGGTGATGGTTGTGGAGCCGGGTTTCTTGACGCCGCGCAGCGTCATGCAGGTGTGCTCGGCCTCGACGACGACCATCACGCCGACCGGCTTCAAGCCGTCGAAAAGCGTGTCGGCGATTTCCGACGTGAGACGCTCCTGCACTTGCAGGCGGCGCGCGAAAGTCTCGGCGAGCCGCGCGAGTTTCGAGAGTCCGAGGATGCGCCCGTCCTTTGGGATATAGGCGATGTGACATTTGCCGACGAACGGCGCGAGATGATGCTCGCAGATGGAAGCGATGTTGATGTCCTTGACGATGACCATCTCGTGATGCCGGTCGCCGGGCAGGGGCTTGACGTGCTGGTGCGGGTCTTCGCGCATCCCCGCCGTCAGTTCGGCGTACATGTCGGCCACGCGGCGCGGCGTCTCCTGCAAACCGGGCCTGTCGGCGTCGTCGCCGATGCCTTCCAGAATCAGACGCACGCCGCGCGCAATCTTCTCCAAATCAACATCCTTCATCTTCTGTCCTCTGTCTCGCTCAAACGCGCGAACGCCGCGCGCGCCGCCGTCTCTACCGTGCGCAGCGCGACACCCGACTGCTCCGCCGCCGCGCGGCATTGTTCATATTCCGGCGTCGCCGCCGTGATGCGCCCGCGCATCCGCGCGACTTTGACATCAATCACGCCGTACTCCGTCTCGACCTGCCGGAACTCACGCGCGAGCGCGCGTCTTTCAACTTCGTAACAACGTACGCCAAGCGTCGTCGTTTCGGCAAACAGCAACTCGAACAGAGACTCGCGCTCCGCTTCCGCCGAGAGCACCGAAACGAGCACGCCGGGGCGGTTCTTCTTCATCTGCACGGGCGTGAAATAGCAGTCGAGCGCGCCCGCCGCGAGCGCGCGCTCCATCAAATGACCGATAATCTGCGGCGACGCGTCGTCCACGTTCGTCTCCAACATAAAGAGCTTCTCGACGGAAAAAACTTCCGCCGCCGCACTCATCCCGGCACGCCGCGCGTCGCCGTTCGCCGTCTCTACGGTCTCCCCGATCAACACGCGCAGCACGTTGGGGAAGCGTTCGTATTCGCGCGCGCCCGCGCCGTAGCCCGCGCGCGCGATGCGCATCGAGGGCATGGGGCCGAACGCGTCGCAGACGGAACTGATAATCGCCGCGCCGGTCGGCGTCACGAGTTCTCCTTTGATGTCGGTGGCATAGACGGGCGCATCGCGCAGCAGTTCGGCGACGGCGGGCGGCGGCACGGGATAACGCCCGTGCGCCATCTCGACCGTCCCCGTCCCGACGTGCAGCGCGGACGAGACGAAACGCTCCACGCCGAGCAGTTCAAACCCGATGCACGCGCCGACCACGTCAACAATCGCATCGAGCGCGCCGACTTCATGAAAGTGTATCCGCTCGACCGCGACCTGATGGACGCGCGCTTCGGCCTCCGCCAGACGCACGAAGATGCCGGTCGCGCGCCGCTTCACCGTCTCGCTCAAACGTGAGGCCGCGATGATTCGCAGGATGTCCTGTAGATGCCTGTGATGATGCTCGTCGCGCGTCCGCACGTGCGCGCGCGTCGCCCCGATGCCTGCGCGGTCAACCTGCTCAAAGCCGACCTCGAATCCTTCCACGTCGAGCAGCGCGAGCCGCTCGACGAGCGTGCGCGCATCGGCCCCCGCGCCCACCAGCGCGCCGAGCACCATGTCGCCGCTCGCTCCGGCGAAGCAATCAAAGTAGAGAATACGCATGTTAAAACAGGTGACGGATGTCAGATGTTAGAGGTCGGTTTAAGAGTCGCGCTGTTTTTAGTCTGACACCTGACCTCCGGCATCCAACATCTTCTCCAATTCCGGCAGCACCATCCCTGCGCGTCCTTGCAGCGTCTCGTGGCAGATGCCGGAGAGCGGCGTTCGTTCGGGATTGATTTCGACGACGAAGGCTCCGGCGCGGCGCGCGATTTCCGGCAAACTCGCGGCGGGATAAACGAGCGCCGACGTGCCGACGACGAAGCACAGGTCGCACTCCGACGCGCGCTCCGCCGCACGCTCGAAGACGCCCGCTGGAAGCATCTCGCCAAAGAGCACCACGTCGGGCCGCATCGCGCCGCCGCACGCGCCGCACACGGGCGGGCGCGTCCCTTCGTCGTCCGTGCGCAGGTCGCGTCGCGCGTCGCAGGCGTTGCAGCGTGCGCGCCAGACGTTGCCATGCAGTTCGAGCGGCGCGCGCGAACCGGCGGCTTCGTGCAGCCCGTCTATGTTCTGCGTGGCGAGCGTGAAGGAGTCGAAGCGTTGCTCGAAGCGTGCGAGCGTCGCGTGCGCGGGGTTCGGCGCGAGTTCGGAGAGCGCGCCGCGTCGGTAATCGAACCATTCCCAGACAGCCGCGAGGTCGCGCTCCAACATCCGCGCCGACGAAATCACGTCGAACGGTATTCCCTTCCACACGGTCGCGCCTCCGCCGCCGCGAAAGGTCGGCACACCGCTCTCTGCGGAGACGCCCGCGCCCGTCAAAACAAAGACGCGCCGCGCCGTCCGGAGACGCGCGCGAAGTTCGTCGGAGATTGTCGGTTGTGCTTCGGGCTGCATGAGATAGAGGGCGATGGTAACAGAGCGCGATACGCAAGTGTCAAGCAAAGGCGTCCGCGCGCAGCGGGCCGCGTTGAAGACGCGCGCCGCACAAATGCTGGCCGGGAATTTTTCGCTGACCTGACGGGGCGTCCGCCAGCGTTGGCGTCGCCGAAACGCGCTGCGCTATACTCCGTTCGCTTAACATTATCACTTTGCCGGACGAGATAAAGGAAAGATTCACGTTTGAAGTTGATTGACCTGCAAGAGAGACTGCGCGAGCGCGTGCGCGCGACGGCTGCCGAGCGGTTCGGCGTCGAGTTGGAACAGGTGAGCGCGGAAGTTCCGCCGCGCACGGAGTTGGGCGACCTCGCCTTCCCCGTCGCGTTCGAGTTGGCGAAGCGCATCAAGCAGGCGACGGGCGAGAAACGTCAGCCGCGCCACATCGCCGAAGAACTGCGTCTCGCGCTCGAAGCGGATGCGGACGTGTCGCGCGTCGAAGTCGCGGGCGCGGGCTATCTCAACCTCTTCTTCAACCGCGCCGCGCTGCTCGCACGCTTCGCCGCCAACGAGACGCAGAGCACAACCGGCGACGCGCCACCGGCAGCCGCCGCCGTTTCCTCCAAGTCCATCGTCGAACACACGAACATCAACCCGAACAAGGCTGCGCACATCGGCCACGTCCGCAACTCGGTGCTCGGCGATACCTTCGTCCGCGTGCTGCGCGCGGCGGGCCGACGGGTCGAGGTCGAAAACTACATTGACAACACCGGCGTGCAGGTCGCCGATGTCGTCGTCGGCTTCACGCACATCGAACGCATGACGCTCGAAGACGTGCGCGCGCTCGACGAGTCGCTGAAGCCCGAATATCCTTTCGATTATTACTGCTGGGATTTGTACACGAAGGTCGGCCTCTTCTATCGTCACGGCGACGCGGGCGCGAAGGAAGACCCCGAACTCGTGCAACTCCGCAAGGAGACGCTGCACGCCATCGAGGCGAGCGATAACCCGACCGCCCAACTCGCCGATTATGTGGCGACGCGCATCGTCGAATGTCATCTCGACACGATGCAGCGTCTCGACATTCGCTACGACGTTTTGCCGCGCGAGTCCGAAATCCTCCACTTCATCTGGGCGCGCGCCTTCGCGCAACTCAAGGAGACGGGCGCGATTCGCTTCGAGACCGAAGGCCGCAATTCCGGTTGTTGGGTGATGCCGATGGACACCTACTCCGGCACGGACGAACACGAGGCCGACAAAATCATCGTCCGCTCCAACGGCACGATCACCTACACCGGCAAAGACATCGCCTATCAACTCTGGAAGCTCGGCCAACTGGATCACGACTTCTTCTACAAACCCTTCCACACGTACCCGGACGGCCACGTCGTCTGGGTGACGACGCGCGAGCCGCACGCGGAGACGGCGCGCGACACGGCGACGACGCATCCCGGCACGACAGGCTCCGCTTCGTCGCCGCATTTCGGCGGCGGCGATGTCGTCTATAACGTGATTGACTCGCGCCAATCCTACACGCAGGACGTTGTGCGCAAGGGCGTCGCGGCGGTCGCGCCTTCGGTCGGCGAGGAGGCGAGCGTGCATCTGGCCTATGCGATGGTCACGCTCTCGCCCGCCGCGTGTGAGGAGTTGGGTTTGCAGTTGAGCGAAGAGGACAAGGCGCGCTCGTCCGTCGAGATGAGCGGGCGGCGCGGCCTCGGCGTCAAGGCCGACGACCTCATCAATCGTCTCGAAGCGGGCGCGCTCGCCGAAGTGGTGTCCCGTCATCCTGACCTCCCCGCAGACGAGCAACGCGCGACCGCGCACATCATCGCCATCGGCGCGCTGCGCTATTTTCTCCTGAAGTGGACGCGCAATTCCGTTATCGCCTTCGACTTCAAAGAGGCGCTCTCGTTTGAAGGCGAAACCGGCCCCTACTGCCAGTACGCAGCCGTCCGCGCCAACTCCATCTTTCGCAAACTCGACGCCGCCGCGCTCCTGCAAGCGTCGGAGATTGTCGGCGCAAGCGGCGCGACTGAAGACGGCGACGACGATGCGACGCTCACCGCCAATCGCCAACACGTCAAATCCGTGCTGGAAGGTGAAGGCGGCGACGAACTCTGGTCATTGGTCACGTTGGCCGCGCGACTCGATGAAATCATCGCGCAGTCGGCGGAGCAGGCCGAACCCGCGTATCTGTCGAAGTACGCTTTTCAACTGGCGCGCGCCTTCAACCTTTTCTATCATCGCCATCGAATCATCGTCGAAGAGGACGAAGCGCGCCGCGCCGTCCTCATCACGATTGCCGACATCGTCCGCCGCCAACTGACCGCCGCGCTCTCGACGCTCGGCATCAATGTTCCTGAACGAATGTAGTAAATCGTGAATCGAATACTGGTAAATCGTGAATCGTAAATCGTAAATAGAAGAAGACAGGGTTTATCTATTCACGATTTACGATTCACGATTTACGAAATCGGAGATTGCAAATGCTAATCGTCATGAAGTCCGACGCGACCGAACGCGACATCGAGGATGTCATGCGCGTCATCACGGAACTCGGCCTGCGCCCGCACCCTCTGCCGGGCGCGCAACGCACGGCCATCGGCATCACCGGCAATCAGGGCGCGATTGACCCGTCGCACTTCGAGAACCTGTCGGGCGTCGCCGAAGCGATTCGCGTCAGCAAGCCGTACAAGCTGATCTCCGTTGACCTGCGTCCGGAGAAGACCGTGATTCGCGTCGGCGACGCGACCATCGGCGGCGACGAACTCGCCCTCATCGCGGGGCCGTGTGCGGTCGAGAGTCGCGCGCAGACGTTCGCCGTCGCGGAGATTGTGCGTCGGAGCGGCGCGCGTTTCTTTCGCGGCGGCGCGTTCAAGCCGCGCACCTCGCCGTATGCATTTCAAGGACTCGGCGAAGAGGGCTTGAAGATTCTCGCCGACGTGCGCGAGACGTACGGGATGAAGATTGTCACCGAAGCGATGGACGAGCACGGCCTCGACATGGTGGAACGCTACGCCGACGTGATTCAAATCGGCGCGCGCAACATGCAGAACTTCTCGCTCCTCAAACGCGCCGGACACGCGCGCATCCCCGTGCTCTTGAAGCGCGGGCTCGCCGCTACGCTCGACGAATGGCTGCTCGCCGCCGAGTACATCATGTCCGAGGGAAACTACAACGTCATCCTCTGCGAGCGCGGCATCCGCACCTTCGCGCAACACACGCGCAACACGCTCGACCTCGCGGCCATCCCCGCCGTCCGTCGCCTCTCTCACCTGCCCGTCATCGTTGACCCCTCGCACGGCACGGGCAAAAACTACATGGTCACGCCGCTCGCGCGCGCCGGAGTCGCCGTCGGCGCAGACGGCCTCATCATCGAAGTTCACGACCAACCCGAACGCGCACTTTGCGACGGCGCGCAGGCGCTCACGCCCGAACAGTACGAACATCTCGCGCAAGAAGTCCGCGCTATCCACGAAGTCATCGCCCCCGCGACGGTCGGATAACCGAAGGGGAAATGGGGAAAGGTTAAAAGGAGAAAGGGTCAAAGCTTGAATGCTTTCTTCTTTCCCTTTCCCCGTTTCACCTTTTAACCATTTCCCCTTAATCCTTTCCCCTTTCAGTCTGTTTGTCCTTGTAAGATTTCCGGCAGTCGTTTGGTGAAGGCCGAGCGCGGGAGGATTTGGTCGAAGCCCGCGTCGCGCGCGCGTTGTTGGAGTTCGATTCGGACGTGGGAGAAGAAGCCGACGAGGGGAACGTGGCGCAGGCGCGTGTCCGCTTTGAGACGCGCGGCGAGGGCGAAGGGGTCTGTGCGTTGCGCATGGAGGTCTATGATGACCAGCGCGGGAGGCTCCCGCTGTGTGGACTCGAAGAGCGCGTCGAGGCTTTTGCTACTGCTTGCGAGGGTGACGGCGACGCCGGAGAGTTCCGCCGTCCCGCGAATCTTCGCGGCGAAAAACATGTCGTCAACGACGGCGATAACGTGTCGCTTCATCTATAATTCCTCCCGAACAATATTCGAGTTGCGCGCTCTCGTCCGCGCGATTGTGCGACGGCGGCGCGAGTTTAGCAAAAGGCGGAGGGAGACGGAGTAGCAACCAACGGGCGGCGACGCGTAGACACCGGACAAGAGACCGAACCGAAAATCGAGGACAGAGGTTGAAGCGTGAAGTGATCAGCAGCCGCAGCAACACGCTCGTGCGCGAGGCGCGGGCGGTGCGCGAGGGCAAGGAGCGCGCGTTTATCTTCATCGAGGGCGTGCGGCTCTGCGAGGAGGCGTTGCGTTCGTCGCTGCCGGTCGTGGACGTGCTCTACACGGAGAAGTTGGAGCGCGAAGCGCGCGGCGCGCAACTGCTCGCGGAGTTGAGCCGGACGGCGCGGCGCATCGTCGCCGTCAGCGAGGACGTGTTCTCGTCCGTCTCCGACACGAAGACGCCGCAGGGCATCGTCGCGCTCGCGCCGCGCCCGCCGACCGACCGCAGCGTCTTAGACGCGCGCGCGGGCGAGACGCCGCTCGTCGTCCTTTTGCATCGGGTCAATAATCCGTCGAACGCCGGGGCGATGCTGCGGGTGGCGGAAGCGGCGGGCGCAAACGCCGTCATCACGACCGAAGGCTCGACCGACATCTTCTCCGCGAAGGCTCTGCGCGGCGCGATGGGTTCGAGTTTTCGCCTGCCGGTCTGGACGGGCGCGAGTTTTGGGGACGCGCTGGCGTGGTGTCGTGAGCGAGAGATTCAGACGGTCGCCACAGACCTGCGCGCCGCCGACGCGCACACCGGGATTGACTGGACACAGCCGCGCGCCATCATCGTCGGCGCGGAGGCTTCCGGCCTCGAAGCCGTGGAGACTTACGCCGCCGACGCGAGCATCAGGATTCCCATGCGCCCGCCCGTCGAAAGCCTCAACGTCGCCCTCGCCCTCGCCGTCGTCCTCTACGAAGCCGACCGGCAAAGGAAGTCTGAAAGTCCAAAGTCCAAAGTCCAAAGTCCAAAGCCCGCAGACCGGAGTTAAAACTCTCGACTTTGGACTTTGGACTTTCAGACTTTGGACTTGCATCCGACTTTGGACGTTGGACTTTGGACTTGCGACTTAATATGTATCGTCGTGTTACAGCCGCGCAAGCCTTTGTGTCGGTTATAGCTACGGCGCGGGGTCGTGTCCGGCTTCTCTCCGGCAGTTGATTTCGGATAGAATAGCGCGAGCGCAGCCATAAGTATCTTTTCCACTCCTCCACGCTCCCCGCAGGGTAGCGCGTTTTCGCCTATGGCGCGAAAATTGTTTGTATCAACCCACGTACCATTTTGTTCGTATCAATTCTCATGGAGCAGACAGACAAAAAAGGGCCGCCCAAGAAACGCGACGAAGCTCTCGTCGAACGCCTGATGCATCGCGTCCTCGCCGGTTTCGGCTCGGTCTTAGACCGCAAGCTCGGACGCGAGGTCGAGCCGCAGACGACTTTCACGACCACCAAACTCATCGAGCGGATGAAGCGTCTGATTGACGAGCGCGTCCGCGACGAAGGCGAGCGCGGGCGCATCGCGCCCCACCTGATGAAGCTCAAGGTCGAATGGGGGACGCATTCGGAAGCCCCGACCGAGTTTATCAAGGAGTTGGAGCACGAAGTCCTCGCCGCCGCCATTGACTACATCAACGACCAACGCCTGCGGACGCTCGCGCCCGTCGGCGTCGAGACGATGGTTGATATTTTCACGACCGGCATCGCCGTTGACCCGTCGTTCGGCGAGTTTGAAGAGGAGTTGAAACAGCAGGACGAGGAACGCGCGCGCGCCGCAGAGGCCGCCGCTATTCCGCCGCCGCCGAAAGGTCTACAGATCGCGCCGCCGAAGGAGGCCGGAGAGGCCAAGAAGGAGACGAAGGTCGCGGTCACGGCGCGCGTCACGCTGCCCGAAGGCATGCGCGAAACCGTGCTCTATTTCAAACCGGGCGGTCGCCGGATGAACGTCGGGCGCGTCGCCGATAACGACCTCGCGCTCAATCATCCGAGCGTCTCGAAGATTCATGCGTCGCTTTTGATGAACCGTGAGGGCACGCTCCTCGTCGCCGACACCGGCTCGACCAACGGCACATATATCAACGGTCGGCGCATCGCCTACGGCGAAGCGCGCCACATCGAGGACGGCGATGTCGTCGGCTTCGGCGACATCGAGGTCAGACTGAAGAAAGCGGTGACGAGTGACGAGTGACAAGTGACGAGCAAGACAGAAGTTTTTCACTTGTCGCTTCTTAATTTGTCGCCCGTCAGCGTTTCTTGTTCTAACTTGTCACTCGTCAACGTTTCTTGTTTTAACTTGTCACTTGTCACTCGTCACTTGTCACCGTACTTATGCTTCTTCTTCAAGATATTCCCGAAAAACAACCCGCGCTGCTGAGTCTCATCTATCTGGCCGGAATGGGTTTGATGGCGTTGTGGCTCGTCGTGTCGCTGGTGCGAAACATGCGGCGCAGGCGGACGGCGCTGGCGGCGGTCGCTTCATCGGACTTGCCGAAAGAGGTGCGGCAGCGTCTCGGCGCAACGTCAACCAATCGGGGCTTGCACGCTCTGCGCTGGTTCTTCATCGCGCTCGCGCTCGCCGTGCTCGGCTTCCACGTCTACTGGGCCCGCTACGCCGAGGAGAAGAACGAACGCTTTCAGGAACTCAGCTACAAGGATTTGCGCAACCGCAGGCTCGCGGAATCCACCCTGCGCGGCTGGATTTTCGACCGCACGGGAACGCTCGAACGCGCGCTCGCGCTCTATCGTCGCGGCCCCAACGGGCAGATCGTGCGCGAGTATCCGCTCGACATGGAGATGGCCCAACTGTTCGGCTCCGATAGGGGCGACGCCGGACTCGAACGCGCCCTCTTCGGCATCCAGAGCGGGGCCGCGCCCGAAGCCGTTGACGTTTTGATGGAGCGCGACGTGAAGCAGCCCGCCAACTTGGACGTGCGTTTGACGATTGACGCCGAGTTGCAGAAGGCGGTCGTCGAACAACTGCGCGACCGTCACGGCGCGGTCGTCATCCTCAACCCGCAGACGGGCGAAGTGCTGGCGATGTACAGCAACCCTTCCTACAGTCTCAAAGAGGTGCAGGACGCCGAGACTTGGATACGCCTCGAAGCCAACAAACGCGATAACCCGCTCGTCAATCGCGCGCTCGGCGCGTACTACATCCCCGGCTCCACCTTCAAAACCATCACGATGACCGCCGCCTATCACGCGGGGATGTCTGACGCGCAGTTCACTTGCAGCGGCAGCGGCTACGTCGCCTCACCCGGCGCGAAGGCGGTCTTCGACGATCAGGGGCCGGGCGAGGTTCACGGTCGCATCGGCGTTGATAAGGCTTACGAGGTTTCGTGCAACCAGTACTTCGCGCAGTTGGCCGTCAAGCTCGGCCCCGAACGGATGGCCGAGGCCGCGCGTCTGCTCGGCATCGTCCCGTATGAGACGCCCGCAGAAGCCGTGCGCGGGCGCAGGGAACCCCAACTCTGGAACGTGAGCTTGCCGTCAATCGCACGCGCGCTCGCGCCGCGCGAAGCGACGCTCGTGCTCTATCCGAAGATGCGCGCCTTCGACCTCGCGCTCATCGGCTACGGGCAGGGCTACGCCGGACAGATGACGCCCTTCCAGATGGCGCTCGCGGCGGCGGCGGTCGCCAACGTCGAGGGCAAACTGATGAAGCCGAAGATCGAATACAACGTCGCGCCCGCAGCCTTCGCGCAGGCCGCGACGCCCGAACACGCCGCGCAGATGCGCCGCATCATGGGACTCGTCACGGGCGGCGAATCGGGCACGGCGCGCGGCGTCTTCGGCCCTGTGCATGCCGCCGGAATCATCACGGGCGGCAAGACCGGAACAGCCGAGAAGGAAGTGCCCGTCTACGACCCGAAGACGGGCGAGCCGAAGACGGTCAAGAAGGTCGAGCGCGACCGTCGCGGCAATATCATCCGCGAATACCAGCAGATCGAGATTTCGCCCGAACACCGGATAGACAGTTGGTTTCTCTGCATCGCGCCGCTCGACAGGCCGCAGGTCGCGATGGCGGTCATCATCGAGGGCGGCGGTTACGGCTCGAAGGCCGCCGCTCCGGTCGCCGCCGCGCTCGTCCTGAAGGCGCGCGAACTCGGTCTGCTCGGTCTGCCCGCGCAAGCCGCGCCGCCGCAGCAGGGACAACCCGTCGCCGCGTCGCCGTCGCCGTCCGGCAATCAACAGCGTCAGACGCCGAACCGGACGACTACGCCGCAGACGCAAACGTCTCCCGCAGGTCAGAGACGCGAAAGGAAACCGCCCGCGCAAGCGGCGCAAAGATGAAAAGACAGATGTTAGATGATGGAGGTTAGATGTTAGTCAAAAGCTTTTCCCGGCCTCCAACATCTGACATCTAACATCTGTATCTTGCATTTATGAAAAATCGTGCATCGTCACATCTGCTGGCTTTGATTCTGATCGTCGGCTTTGAGATCGTCGGCTACGTGGCCGTCTATCAGGCGGCGTTGCTGCGCGGCTACGAGCCTTCGGTCGTGGCCGCCGCGCGCGACCTGCTGCTCTACGTGCCCGCCGTCTTCGTCCTCTTCTGGCTGTCGCGCCAGATGAAGTTCGCGGGCAACTGGACGCTCTTCACGACGGCCATCCTGCTCTTCTCCATCGGGATGCTCGGCCAGTATCGCCTCTACAGCGACCCCGAATACGGCTCGCGCAACAAGGCCGAAGCGCGCGCCGAGAAGACGCAGACGCTCCGCCTGCGCTACATCAACCAGTTCTACGACGACGACAAGAAACGGATGATGGGCATGGCGGCGACGACGCCGGGCACGCCCAACATCCCGCCGCCCGAAGAGCGTCGGCGCGCGACCTACACCGTCGGGCAAGCTCTGGTCTCCAGTTCGACGTGGATTCCCATCTTCTCTTTCATGATGCTCGGCGCGGCCTTCTGGTTCTGCTCGCGCGACGAGTCGTTGAATTGGCTGCAACGTCACAGCTTCGTCATCGTGCTGGCGACGCTCGTCCCGCTCGGTCTCGCCGTGGCAACGTCGAGCGCGGGCAAGGCGCTCGGCAACATGACGCCTTGGGAGCCTTCCAAGATTCCCTTCCTGCTCGGCTTCGCGGGCATCCTGACGGCGCACTACCGCGAACTGGCGCGCACCTACTGGGGCATCCCGCGCGCGCAGGACGTTCTGCCGCTGCTGATGATGGCGTTGATTCCCTTCATCCCGTTTTTCGCTTTGAAAGACTTCGGGCAGATGCTCGTCTTCAGCGGCGCATACGCGACGCTCTATCTGGTCGCCGTGCGTCGCTGGCCGCAACTGCTGCTCTTCGTCGGTTCGGTCGTGCTCGTCGTCGCCGTCCTCGTCGTCGGCGCGCTCCCGCTCGACATACAGGAGCGCGTGCCGCTTCTGCCGACGCTCGCCTCGCCCGTGCAGGCCGCGCTTCCGGCGCGCATCAAGCAGCGTTTTCATCTCTGGCTCGACGGCTTCAACCCGCCCTCGCCCGAAACCGCTTGGTGGAAGAACGACTTCGAGGACGCGCTCGAAGACAACCCGCGCATGAAGGAGATGGCGAAGGCGAGTCCGGCGATGCAGCGGACGGTCAACGTTGATGTCTGGTTCGACCGCATCGCGTTTCAACCCGCGCAGGCCACCTTCGGCATCGCGGCGGGCGGCATGAGCGGGCGCGGTCTGGGTCTGGGTTTCGCGGAAGTGATTCCGGTCGCGGATTCCGACTATATTTACGCCGCCATCGGCGAAGAGTTCGGCATCGCGGGCGGCGTGCTCGTGATCCTCGCCTTGATCGTCTTCGTCAACGCGGGCGTGCGTACCGCGCTTGAGTCCCGTGATATGTTCACCAAACTCTGCGCGGCGGGACTGACGGCCTTCATCGGTTTTCAGGCGCTCGTCAATATCGGCGGCACGACGCGCGCTCTGCCGATGACCGGCATCACGCTGCCTTTCGTGAGCCACGGCGGTTTCAGTTTGATCACCAGTTTTGCGATGCTCGGGATGCTGCTGGCCTTCTCGCATCGCAACGCGCGCGACGCCGAGGCGTTGCCTGCTGCTCCGGCGCAAGCCAGACGGACGAAGGCGTCGGAGGACTCCGACGAAGATGAAGAGATTCTAATCCCGGAGGCGGTCGAATGACTGAACACACAACGGGCGTTCCCATCACCCTCGCGTCCATCACCGATAGAGGCTTGAGCGAGAAGCGTCCGCTCAACGAAGATTCGTTTCTCGCCGATAAGGAGCGGCGCATCTTCGCCGTCGCCGACGGAGTGGGCGGCGCGGAGGCCGGAGAGGTCGCGTCGCAGACCGCCATCGAAGTCTTGGACGAAGCCTTCCGTCATCAGGGCGCGGACGACGACATCGAAGACCTGATGGAGATTGCCATCCAGCGCGCCAACACCTCCATCCACCAGATGTCGCGTGAGCACACGAAACTCTCGATGATGGCGACCACCATCGTCGCACTTCATCTCGACGGGCGGCACGCCACCATCGGACACGTCGGCGACTCGCGTCTCTATCGTCTCGCGCCCGACGGTCGCCTGCATCGTGAGACGGCGGATCATTCGATTGTCGAGGAGGAGGTGCGCGCCGGGAGGATGACGCCGCAGCAGGCCGCCACGCATCCGAGCCGCAACGTCATCAGCCGCGCGCTCGGAGCCGACACCACCGTCGAAGTTGACATGAAGACGATGGACGTGGAGGACGGCACAATCTTCCTGCTCTGCTCCGACGGCATCACGCGCCACATCAACGACGAAGAGTTGCGGGAAGTAGTGGACAACGCTCCGAGCCTCGACGCCGCCTGCGAAGAGTTGAAGCGTCGCTGCTTCGAGCGCGGCGCGGAGGATAACCTGACGGCGGTCTTGATTCTCGTCGGCGAAGAGGCGAAGCGAAACGCCGACACCAACGGCAACGAAACGTGGGACGACGAGCGCACGATTATGGCGCAACGCTCCTCCGCTTCGATGGCGAATACCGCCCCGATGGAACCGCTCACCCCTCCCGCCCCGCGCGACCTGTCCGCCGACGGCACGGACGGCCAACTCGGTTCGATCACCATCCCCCCGCCGCGCAAGGAGAACTCGACGGTCGCGTCGGCGTCGTCGTTATCAAATGTTGCGCCCGCGACAACGTCGCACGTTGCGCCCGCAACGGAAGTGACGCAAGCGGCGCGCGCTCCGCAGTCGTCGCCGCCGCAGCGTTCCGCCTTTGGGCGTGCGCTCCGTTTGATAGGCTTTCTGCTGTTGCTGTCGGCGGTCGGCGTCGGCGCATTTTTGGGCGGGATGAGTTATCACCGTTTCGTCGTGGACGAAGCGGGCGACGCGAACGCGACCGGCGCAAACAGCACGTCCGCCGTCCCTTCGCCGTCTATCGAGAGCGCGGAGGCGGGCTATCTCAAGCGTCGGCGCGCGGTTGATAGTCAGCCGAGCGCCGCCGCCCTGCGCATGTCCGCAGAGATGGGCGGCGACGCGATGACCTCCGAGAATCCAGAGTTTCTATATCTCTACGGGCGCGCGCTGCTGCTCTCCGGCAAGCCGCAGGAGGCCGTGCAGGCGTTCAACAAGGCGGTCGAGAAGGCGAACGCCGATCTGACGCCGGAGAACGGTCAACTGAAATTCGAGTCGCGGCTGGCGACCGCCGCCGCGATGCTGCGCACGAACCAGCCCGAAGCCGCGCGCGAAGCCAACCGCGTGCTCGACGACGTGCTGAGCGCCAACGCGACGACCGCGCTGCCTTCGGACGCTTCCGGCTCGCCCGCGTCCGCCGCCACGTCGCCCGCGCCCTTGAGCGGCGTGCCGTCGCCCTGAAAGATTTATTGAAGTGCTTATGATATGTTGAGTGTTTCAGACCAATGAGCGAACTCAAACTTCAGCAATGCCGCCTCGACGGACGCTACGACCTCCGCGAATGTCTCGGACGCGGGAGCTATGCTGAAATCTACGTCGCCGACGACGAGGCCGCCGCCGACGGCTCGCCCCGCACGGTCGTCATCAAAGCCCTCAACACGTATCTACAGGGCGCGCCCGACGAGGAGTTGGAACAGACGCTCACCGCCAACTTCCGCAACGAAGCCCTCGCGCTCGACCGCGTGCGCCATCCGAACGTCATCAATCGTCTCGGCCACGGCACGGCCATTGATTTGCAGGGCCGCACCTTTCATTATCTCGTCCTCGAATACCTCCCCGGCGGCGACATGCAGGCGCTCTGCCGCCAGCATCCTCTGACGCTCGAACGCTCCATCTACTATCTCGAACAGGTGGCCGCCGGACTCGAACACGCGCACGACAACAACGTCATCCACCGCGATGTCAAACCGTCGAACATGCTGCTCTCGGCTGACCATAAGACGGTCAAAATTGCCGACTTCGGCGTCGCCAAAATCGAGGCCGTCGAGGGCGCGATCACGCGCGTCGGCACGGACGTGTACGCCGCCCCCGAGCATCACCCGCTCGCGCAGACCGGCCCGCTCGACATTGCCATCGCGCGCACGCGCCAACTGACGCCCGCCGCCGATGTCTACTCGCTCGCCAAGACCGCCTACATGCTTCTGACGGGCGAACCCCCGCGCCGTTTTTCGCAGAAGCCCATCTCGGAACTGCATGAATCGGTCGCGGGCAAATCGTGGGCTCCCTTCGTCCTGCGCGTGCTCAGGCGCGCGACGCAGAGCAACCCGGCGGAGCGTTATCAGAGCGTCCGCGAGTTTATGGACGACCTGCGCGACGCCCTGATGCCGCACACGCAGATGCTCTCGCGCGGCAGCAACGGCGACCGTCCGACCGCCTCCGCCGAAGCGCGCCTGACGGCTGAGCCCGCCGCCTCCGCCTTCAACAGAATCAACGCCAACGCGCCGCCGCCGCCCGCCTTCGACGCGCCGCCGCGCACGAACGCCGCGCAGGGCGGCACAGGCTCTCACGCGCACCCGCGCATCGTCGTCCCCGTCGCCGCTTCCGCGCCCGAAGTTCTGCCCGAACCTGCTCCCATCGCGCAACAGCCGCCCGTCATCATCGCGCCGCACGCGCCGCTGACGACCAACGTCACGTTCCCTCCCGCCGTTCGAGGAGAGCCGCGCAACTATCAACTGTCGAGCCGCGCGCGCCGCTGGCTGGTCGCGCTCCTGCTCATCACGCTCTTCGCGGGGATGCTTCTGGCGACGCACAAATACGTGAGCGGCTTGAGAAACAACAAAGCCCCCGCCGTCAGACCGCAGACCACAGCGGCGGCGCAGCAGAGTCCCGTCGGGCGTGAATATATCGCGCGGATAGATGTAAACTTGCGCAGCGGCCCCAACCGCAACGATGCGAAGATAGGCTTGGCCGATAAGGGCGCGCGCGTGCGCGTGCTGGCCGTCAGCGGCGACTGGTACGAGGTCGAGATACTCGAACGCCAGCGCCCGAAGGACGAGCCGGACTACGCCGACAGGGGTTGGGCCGACAGCGACTATTTCAGATTGAAATAAAATTTTGTTCCGTGCAGAGCGAGGTATAACAACGTGGGATTAATCGAATCCATCCGCAAGTGGATTGACGGCGAGACGGTCGAAGACCCGCTTGCCGCCGTGGACGAGCGCGCGCACCCGCGCCGCGTCTGGGAAGAGTTCCTCGTCAAAGTGGCGCGCGAAGTGGAAAACGTCATGCAGCGCGAGATGTTCACGCCTCCCGGCGGCCCGACCTACATCCCGCCCGAATACATCGTCTATCTCTCGAACGACGACGACAAAGAATGGCAGGGCGAAAAACGTCGCGGACTCGAACAGGGTCTCTTCTTCGTCCTCTCCGAGCGTGCGCGCGAACTGAGCGGCGCAACCCAACTCGCCACCAAATCCTTCGCCGTCGAACTCCGCGTTGACGGCACGCTCAACAAGGGAGAGTTTCGCGTCCAACCCGTCTGGGACGCGAGCGAGAGCGGTCACACGATGGTCACGGCGCGACCGACCGACACGGGCGCACCCGCGTCGTCCGCCCCGCCCGCGAACGAAGACATCACGGAAGCCGGAGAGGGCGAAAGCGATGTCACGCGCGTCTCGGCGCGTCCGGCGGAACTCTACTCGGTCGAAGTCTGGCGCGGCGGCGTCCGGCAGACGGTCGTCCCCGTCATCAAACCGGAGATCACCATCGGTCGCGGCTCGAAGTCCGTCACGGTTGACCTCGCCATCAAGGGCGACCCCGAAGTCAGCCGCCTTCATGCCACGCTCGCGCGCGACCCCGACGGACGCTACTGGATAACCTCCAAAGGCCGCAACCCGACGCTCGTTTCGGGACGCGAAACGCCCCGCGACGAACGCTTCGCCGTCGCCCCCGACGACAAAATAGAAATCGCCAGCTACACCCTCCGCATCCAGCCTAAATAATCAAAAAGGGTAAAAGGGAAAGGTTAAACGAGAAAAGGGAAAAGCAGTTGGCTTGAACCCCTTCCCCCTTTAACCTTTCCCCTTTTACCCTGTTCTTTTTACGCGTTTCCGGCGGAGGCGTGCGTGCCTGATTCGAGTTCGGAGATGAGTTGCGTGATGAGCGGCGCGACGAGTTCGGGCTGGATGTAGTCTTTGCCGAGCAAGCGCATGATATGACGCGGGCGGGTTTCGCCTGTCAGTTCTTTGAGCAGCGCGCGGCAGAAGGCGATGACGACGGGCGCGTCAAACTGCTTGCCGGTGTTGCGGCGGAAGTCTTCGACCACTTCTTCAATCGCGCGCCGACGTTTGTACGGTCGGTCGGTCGTCATCGCGTCGAAGGAGTCGGCGAGCGTGACGATCTTCGCGCCGAGCGGAATCTCGTCGCCCTTGAGACCTTCGGGATAACCGCGCCCGTCAACGCGCTCGTGATGATAGCGGGCCATCAAGGGGATGTCGGCGTATGGATGATTGATGGGGCGGAGGATTTCGTAACCGGCGGCGGGGTGGCGATTGAGTTCGGACGACTGCTTGGCGTCAATGCGATAGGGCGCGTTGATGATGTCGCGGTCAACGACGAGTTTGCCGATGTCGTGCAAGTAACCGGCGACGGCGATGCCCTCCACCTGCTCCGCGCTCCATCCCAACTCGCGCGCGATGATCTCACAGTATTTGCCGACCCGCTCCGAATGCCCTTGCGTGTATTTGTCTTTACAGTCAATCGCGGCGGCGAAGGCGCGCACGGTGTCGCGGTAGATGTCGCGCGTCTCCTCGTAGAGACGCTGGTTCTCTTCGGCGCGGTGTTCGATTTCGCGGAGCAACCGATGGTTATGCAGACCGACGCCGATGTGGCGCGCGAGCGTGCGGATGGTTTCGCGGTCTTCCTCGTCGAATGGCTTGTCGCTCGCCTTGCCGCCGAGCAGGATGACGCCGACCAGATCGCCGCGCACGACGAGCGGCGTCAGAAGTTCGACGCCGAGATGACCGAGCAACGACTTCAAACCCGCGCTCAGGCGTTCGACGCCCGACCCCCGCGCGCCGCGCGCCGCGTCCGCCTGTTCGGCGACGAAAAGGCCGCCCGCGTGGCCCGCGCCGAGCACCTCCGCGTCCTCCGGCGAGAGCGGAATCCCTGCGGGCAGCTTGTTCTCTATCCCGCGCAGCGCGACGAAGCGCAGCACGTTGGCCTCGCGCTCGTATTCGGCCACGCCGCCGCGACGGATGGCGAGCGCGCCGAGGACGACGTGCAGAGCCGACCGCACCATCTCCTCAAAATCGCTCGTGCCCGCAATCTCCTCGCCCAAATCGGCGAGAGCCGCAAACGCGTGCAGAACCTTTCGCATCCGGTCAGACATGATGTTCGTAAATCGTCGTTAGTAAATCGTGAATCGTAAATCGTAAATAGATACGTGATTCATTCAGTTATCTATTTACGATTCACGATTCACGATTTACGCGCGTTTAGTGTCCCTGATGGGAGGTGTTGAACTCGGCGAGGGTGGCGAGCGCGTCCTCTTCGGATTCGGCGAGGGCGACGTGGCGCGTCAGGCCGAGCAGTTCAAAGAGCTTGACGGTGTGGCGATTGACGCTCGCAAAGACGAGACGCGCGCCCGTCCGTTCGGCGGCCTCGATGACGCCGAGCAGGATGGAGACGCCGATGCTGTTGACGAGTTCGGTATTGCGAAAGTTGATGACGAGCGCGCGGCATCCGGCTTCAAGCTTGACGCGGCACTCGCGCTCGATGCGTTCGCCGCTCAACTTGTTGACGTAGTCGCCCGCGTTGACGATAGCGATGGCTCCGGCGTCCCGTGCGAAGTTGACGGGTGAACCGGCCAAAGGATTGTTCATCGAAGTAAGCCCCTCTTTCTTACTTGCGCAGATACTTCGTCATCCGGAGTCGGGTTCCGTCGTCCACACGCTCGAACTCCACCTCGTCCATCAACGTGCGGATCAATTTGAGACCCCACCCGCGACGCCCTTTAGTGCCGCCGTTGGTCTCGTTTCCGTTTGAAAGTTCGCTACTCAGGGGGGAGGGGGGCAAAACCGAAATACCTCTGCTTGACACCGTGACCACTAATTTATCACTTTCTACGCGAAAGCGTTGATAAATTTTTCGGTCGGGGCTGAGGCTGTGTTCCGAGGCGTTGATGCAGGCTTCGACGAGCGCGGTCTTGATCTGGTTAATCGCCTCGGGTTGAAACTCCAGACGGCGCGCAATCTGCTCGACGGTGTGGGCCGCAATCAACTCCGTATCGCCGCCCATCGGAATTACCATCTCAAACTCGTCGAGCGCGCTCTCGCCTGCCCCGCTCGTGTCGGGACTGACGCGAGCGGTCAGAAATTCAAGCTGCTGGCGGCTCGAAGCGAAGGCCCCGCGCTCGTTCAAAAGCTCGCTGGCTTCCGCAGAGAAGCCTTCGGGCGCGACGAGCCAGAGGCGCACGCGCTCGAAGCCGCAGGCGTGGCCGAGTTGCAACAGGCGGTCGCACCAGGTTTCGGTCAGTGCACGTCCGGCTTCGAGTTTGGATTCGATTTCGGCGGCGATCCAGATGACTTCGCTGGAGTCCGTGTAGGGCGTCGTGTCGAAGCCGTGCGCGACCATGCAGCGTTCCTCGTCGCAGAGGTGCAGCATCGAAGGCTGAAACGAAGCGCAACTCGCCGTGTTGACCACCTGCGGCAGGCGCACGAGGTCGGTCTCCGTCTCCAAGCCCGAGACGAGTTCTTCCTGACTGATGCCCTTGTACATGCGCGCGAAGCGGTCGTAGTGCAGGAGGCTGGCGGGCACGCGTTGGAAGTTGAAGCGTTGAAGGAGGTCGCGCAGTTTGAGCGAAGTCTCGCGCCGGTAATGGCGGGCCATCGTCTGCGGCGCGCGCTTCAGAGACTGGACGAGCGTATCGGCGACGACGAGCGAGCGCGCTTCAGCCGCGACTTCCAGACGATAACTCGCGTTCAGATAATCACGCCAGACGAGACTCGTCCCGACTTCGACATAGGTCGCATTGAAGCTCGCCAACTCGTTGACGTGGAGTTCGCGGACGATGCGTTGCAACTCATGATCTTCGACGTTCAGACGCCTGCGCCAAGCCTCGGCGGGCGACTTGCCGCCGACGTTGGCCGCCGCCTCGAAGAGCGCACGCACGAGCGCGCGGCGGTGCGCCGTCGTCGGCGCAATCTCTTCGAGCAGGGAGTTCAGACGACGCTGGATGCGCCCGCCCATCAACTCGTTCGTGTACAACTGCTGGCAATCGCGGAAACTCGTGAGCGGCACGGAGGCGGCTTGCGCGGCGCGGACGAGCGACATGATGAAGAACGGGTTGCCGTCGAACTGTTGGACGATGAGGTCGCGCGTCTCCTCGTTGAGCGCGACCTGCATGCTCCGCGCGAGGCGTTCGACGAGGGTGCGCGCGTCGGCGTTGTCGAGTCTTTCGAGATGGAGGCGCGTCATGCCGTCGAAGGGCGCGCGTTCCTCCGTCTCCTCGATCATGTCGAGCATGCGGCGGCGCAAGCCCGCGAGCACGTAGGGCGATTCGGCGTAGGAGGCGGCGCGCATAATCTCCGCGCCGAAGTTGACCGTGCCCTGCAACTGTTCGGCCAAGTGCAGGTCGTCGAACATGACGACGGAGCGTGCGCCGCGCGCGGCGGCCTGCTGCGGCGCGCTCAGACAGAGACGCACGAACGCGCGCTCGTCGCCCCCACTGTCGCCGCCGCGCGCTCCCTTATATGCCTGCGACAGACGCTCCACCCATTCGTAATCCGAAGGCGCGACCAGTTCCAGAAGCTCCTGCACGGTCGGCGGCGCATCAATCAGCGCGGGGTCTTGCCGACGTTGCGCGATGAATTGGAGAAGAAAGGTGTGAAGGAAACGTCGCGCGGCTTCGACGGGCGTGCGGTCGTGGCGCGAGAGCGCGAAATAGATGGGGGCGGCGTCGGCGAGTTGTTGAAAGATTCGGTCGTAAGCCTGACGCAGCAACTCCGACGCGCCCGCGCGCGGCGCAGAGAGCAGAAGCATCCCCCGCCCGCGCCCGCCGTGCGGCGCAAGGTTCGTGATGCGTTGGAGCGCGCCATCGCGCCCGACGAAATCCTCCGGTGCGATGCGTCCCAGAATGCGCCGCGCGCGGCCCCTTTTATTTAGCGTTTCGCTCGGCATCATTGGAGGGGGAAGGAGGGGCGGCGGTGAAGGCGTCAACGCAGTTTTTGCCGCGATTTTTGGCGATGTAGAGCGCCTGATCGGCGGCGTGAATAACGCTCGCGGGCGTGTCGAGATTGGGGCCGAAGGAGGAGACGCCGATACTGACGGTGACGGCTCCGAGCGGCTGCGTCTTGCCGTGCGGGTAGTGCGTGCGCTCGACGCGGCGACGGATGCGCTCGGCAATCACCAGCGCCTCCGACTGGTTGGTCTGCGGCAGAAGGATACTGAACTCCTCACCTCCGTAACGCGCGGCGACATCCGCCGAACGCAGCGCGGACTTCAGACATTGCGCGGTCATCTCCAGCGCGAGGTCGCCCGCTTGATGGCCGTTGCGGTCGTTGTAGTTTTTGAAGTCGTCAATGTCCATCATCATGAAGCTGATGGCGAAACGATGTCGCTTCGACCGCTCCAACTCTTCCGAAAGACGCTCTTCGAGATAGCGTCGGTTCAGGAGTCCGGTCAGAGGGTCGGTGATGGAGAGCAACTGAAACTGCGTGGCCTTCTGATGCCACTCGGCGCGGTCGAGCGCGAGCGCCATCTGCGGCGCAATCAACTCCAACATGCCGAGGTCAATCTCGTCATAGACGCCGCCGCCCGCCTTGTCCGTCACGTTCAAGACTCCGATTTTGCGCCCGCCGACGGTGATCGGATAACTGATGAAAGAGCCGCTCTTGTAACTGCGCTCGGGCGAAGCGGCGTGCTGCCCGCCCGCGTTGATGTCGCGGACGACGAGCGGGCGGCCCTCGCTGAAGACCGAACCCGACACGGCGTCTCCCAGACGCACGCGCGCCTCCCGCGCAAACTCGGCGCGCGGCCCGATCATCGCCTTGACGGAGAGTTCGTTGGCCGTCTCGTCGAACATCAGAAGCGAGCCGCGTTCGGCGTGGAGCAGTTCGGCGGAGTGGCGGAGGATGGCGGAGTAAGCGTCTTCGGGCGCGACGGCGTTGATGCTTTCGGTGAAGGCTTGGAGGTGCGTCGTGGCCCGACTTCGCCGCTCCAACTCTTCGCGCAGCCGCAGGATTTCCAGAGGCAGCGCGACCTCCCGGCAGAAGTCGCCGATGGCGCGTCGCTGTGCTGCCGTCAGCCTCGCCTCGCCGACGAGCAACGCCCCCTTGATCTCCTGCCCGACGACGAGCGGGAATAGCTCGACCGACGCTTGCCCCCCCGCCGACGCCCGACCGACTAACGGAACCGCGATTGACTCGCCGCCCGTCGCCGCCTGTAAAAGCTTGATTTCTTTGGCTTTAAGAGAGATGCGCGGCGGTTTTTTGATGAACTGTCCGGTGACGCAATAGGGCACGAAGTTTTCGTTGCCGCGCAGCAGCAGCGCGACCGAACTGATGGCGTGCGCTTCGACGAGCGACGGAATCACCGTCCGGCACGCTTCGTCGAGCGTCATCCCCTGCGAGAAATAGTCGCGTGAGAGGCGCGCGGAGACGACCGGCGCGCGCGCCGGTTCCCTTTCGGCGACGCCCGCACCGGAAACGTCCGCGCCGGAGATTCCCCCGACGTCGCTTGCGGGAGCGAGTCCTTCATCATCCTTCGCGTGCGCGACCGTTGCGCCGCCGCCGCGTCCGCCCGTCTTCGGCGGCGTCACAGCGCGCGGCAGCCTCACGGACTGGTGCGAGAGTTCTTCGACGCGTTCCGCTAGTTCGTCCAAATCCTGACGCGAGGCGAAGATGACGTTCCGGAAGAGTTCTTCGGAGAGCAGGTCTGCTAAATCTCCGGCACGGATGCGCTCGGCGAGCGCGCGATAATCCGCGCTGCGCAGGAAGGCGCGACCGCCGATGACGGCGAGCGGGCGTTCTTCGTCGTCGGCGGTCGCGACCGGCGCGGCGAAACAATGAAGCCCTGCGTGACAGCGATAGTGGGTCGCCGTTCCGGCCTGCATCGCGCGTTTGTAAGCCTGCCCGCAATAGGGTTCGCAGAGATGCGCGTGTTCGGCGGAAGATTGGAAAGCCTGACAGATGGAGTTGTTGTTGGAGACGTGGAGGGCGGGCGGTTGGTGTCCCGCGACGAGCAGGAGCGACAGGCCGGTCGCACGCGCGAGCGAATCCTGTCGGTCGCCCCAACCTTCGGGCGTTTGCTGTTCAGGTGGCTGGATCACGGCACGCTCTGGGGCGGCAGCGGCTTTATCCATGAGTTGAAAGGGCACGCTGAGTCAATTCCGAAGTGCGGTTGGAGGGGCTACTCCACACGTGAAGACTGTCGGCGCGTCCGCACACGCGCTTCGCTCTCAAAGACGGCCAAACGTACACGATGGGAGCCGCCCGTAAACCGCAGTATAAGCGTCCATATCATAACAGACAAGCGATTCGCCGAGTCAATTCCGGAGGCTCGTCTGCACAGTTCGGCGCGAGCGAGACGACCGTGAAATCGCCTCTTTATTGCATTTCGCAGATATTTAAACGACGAATACCGGGATTATTTCATTGTGCGATGATTCGGCCCGGATTTTCGAGTCCCGGTGCATCTCCGGGCGCGACCCGCTCGATATCCGGCTGGTCTGGACTGATGCGGATACAGGCCGCGTAATGGCCGGGTTTAATCTCCGCGAGCGGCGGCACGACCTCCTTGCAAGCCTGAATCGCCCACGGGCAGCGCGTGTGAAAACGACATCCGGCGGGAGGATTAATCGGCGAAGGCACGTCGCCTTGCAGGACGATGCGCTTGCGCGTCGCCTCGATCTCGGGGTCGGGCACGGGGACGGCGGAGATGAGCGCCTTCGTGTAGGGCATCAGGGGGTCGTCGTAGACGACACGGGCTGCGGCAATCTCGACCAGTTTGCCGAGATACATGACGGCGACGCGGTCGGAGACGTGCCGGATGGCGCGCAGGTCGTGGGAGATGAAAAGGTATGTCAGGTTGCGCTCGCGTTGGAGACGTTCGAGCAGGTTCATGATCTGCGCCTGAATGGAAACGTCGAGCGCGGAGATGGGTTCGTCGGCGACGATGAAATCGGGATTGGCGGCCAGCGCACGCGCGATGCCGATGCGCTGGCGTTGTCCGCCCGAAAACTCGTGCGGGTAGCGTTTGATGAAGCGCGGGCTTAACCCTACTGTTTCCATCAGTTCGCGGACGCGCCCGTCGCGCTCCCGGCCCACCGAGAGTTGAAACGTGTCGAGCGGCTCGCCGATAATCTGCCCGACCGTCATGCGCGGGTTGAGCGAAGCGTACGGGTCTTGAAAAATCATTTGCAGGTAACGGCGCTGCGCACGCATCTCGCGCAGCGAGAGACGCGCGAGGTCGCGCCCGCGAAAATTGACGCGTCCCGAAGTCGGGTCGGTGAGACGCAGGAGCGCGCGCCCGAGA
Organism: Pyrinomonadaceae bacterium; assembly: GCA_035537095.1. Taxonomy (GTDB): domain Bacteria; phylum Acidobacteriota; class Blastocatellia; order Pyrinomonadales; family Pyrinomonadaceae; genus DASWNP01. Next base: position 6,349 of record DATLMV010000077.1, on the reverse strand, counting down.
GTTGATTTCCCGCAGCCCGACTCGCCGACGAGCCCGAGCGTTTCGCCCGGAAAGATGTCTATCGAAACGCCGTCAACTGCTTTGACGACGCGCTTCACCGACGCGCCGTTAATCAACCTGTCCCACGCCGTCCCGCCGCCTAAATCGAAGTGCACCTTCAACTCACGAATCGAAATCAGCGGCTCGGCGTCGCCCTCCGGCGTCAACACGCGCGCCGCCTGCAAGCCTTCGCCCGTCGCCTGCAAACCTTGATTCGTCGCCGCCGCGCCCTCGAAGTTTTGTCCCTCAATCGTCATCGTTGCGGCTCTCCTTCCGACGCCGTCGCCGCTTCGTCACGCATCGGCGCGGGTGCTTGCGGCGCGGGTGCGGGAATGTTCTCCGGCGTGCTCGCGTCGGCTGCCGTGCGCGCTTCGCGTTCGCTGCAAGATTGCTGGTAGACCTCAGTGGCGAAATGGCAGAGCGAGAAGTGTTCCGCGTTCAACTGCACGAAGGGCGGAAACTCGCGCGTGCAAATCTCCTCGGCGCGTTCGCAGCGCGGCGAGAAAGGGCAGCCGGGCGGCAGGTGCGCCACGTCGGGCGGGAGGCCGGGGATTTGATAGAGTTGAGTTCCCTCCTCGTGCGCGGGGTCGGGCACGGAGCGGAGCAGGCCCTTCGTGTAGGGGTTGCCCGGACAGGAGAACAGTTCGCGCGTCGGCGCTTGCTCGAAGACCTTTCCGGCGTACATGACGATGATGTGGTCGGTCATTCCGGCGACGACGCCGAGGTCGTGCGTGATGAGGATGACGCTCGTCCCCGTGTCAATCTTCAACTGCTTGATGAGTTCGAGAATCTGCGCCTGAATCGTCACGTCGAGCGCGGTCGTCGGCTCGTCCGCGATGAGCAGTTCCGGCTCGCAGGAGAGCGCCATCGCAATCATCACGCGCTGGCGCATCCCGCCGGAAAACTCGTGCGGGTAGCTGTCAACGCGCGAGCGCGCGTCGGGGATGCCGACTATCTCCAACATCTTGACGGCGTGCTCGTAAGCCTGTTCGTTCGTGTGGCCGAGATGGAGGCGCGTGATCTCCATCAACTGTTTCGAGATGCGCATGAACGGATTGAGCGAGGTCATCGGGTCTTGAAAGATCATGCTGATGCGCTTGCCGCGAATCTTTCGCACCTCCTCTTTCGAGAGCGAGAGAATGTCTATCCCGTCGACGACGACCTCGCCGGAGACGATTCGTCCGGGCGGCTCAGGTATCAGGCGAATGACGGAGAGGTTCGTCACCGATTTGCCCGAACCCGACTCGCCGACGATGCCGAGCGTCTCGCCGCGCTGCAAGTCGAACGAGATGCCGTCAACCGCCTTGACCGTCCCGTCCTCCGTCTCGAAATGCGTCCGCAGGTCTCTGACCGAAAGAAGATTTCCGTTCCGACTCATCAATTAAACTCCGGTGACAAGTGACGAGTGACAAGTGACGAGTCAGAATGTTTGAAGAAAATCCTTTTCACTTTTGACTCGTGACTTTCGACCTCTCTTGCTTGCTCGTCACTCGTCACTTGTCACTCGTCACTACTGTTAAAATTTGCGCATCTGCGGGTCGAGCGCGTCGCGCAGGCCGTCGCCGAGGAAGTTCAAGGAAAAGAGCGTGAGCGCCATCGTGACGCCGGGGAAGATGAGTTGCCACGGGAAGATGGCGATATTCTGGATGCCCTCCGCCGCGAGGCTGCCCCACGAAGCGAGCGGCGCTTGCACGCCGAGACCGAGAAACGAAAGAAACGATTCCTGCAACATCACCGAGGGAATCGTCAGCGTCGCGTAGACGATGACGGGGCCGAGCGTGTTCGGCACGAGATGGCGGAAGATAATCTTCGGCGTCGAGACTCCGGTCGCGCGCGCCGCCAGCACGAACTCCTGATTCTTGAGTGAAATCACCTGCCCGCGCACGATGCGCGCCATCGTCAGCCAAGAGACCGCGCCAAGCGCGATGAAGAGCAGAATCAACTGCCCCAACGCCGACTGCCCGCCGAACATCGCCAAGAGCACGATGACGATCATCATGTACGGAATCGCGTAGAGCACATCCACGACGCGCATCATCGCGTCGTCAATCTTGCCTCCGAGATAGCCTGCCGTCGCGCCGTAGGCGATGCCGATGAGCAGCGAGACGAAGGTGGCGATGATGCCCACCATCAGGGAGATGCGACCGCCGAGCAACACGCGCGCCAGCATGTCGCGCCCCGCGCTGTCCGTGCCCATCGGATGACTCCAAGAGAAGGATTGCCCGTCGGGCGCGGTGAAGGGCGGAAAGGATTTAATCAGTTTCGTGTCGGGCGGGATGTAGTCGTACGTATAGCCGGTCGTGGCTTTGATAATCGGCGGGCCGACCAGCGAAGCGAGCGTGATGAGGCAGACCACGACGAGGCCGAAGACGGCCAGACGATTCTTCAACAGACGCCGCCACGCGTCCTTCCAGAGAGACGTGCCGGAGAGCACTTCCGCGCCCTCTTCCGCCGTCCGCACGTCGCCCTCGGCGACGGCCATCTCGGGCGCGGTGTGTATCTCGTCGCCCTCGCGCGAACGGATGGGCGGCGCGGGGATCGTGCCGCGCGCCGTCAGCGCCGGACGCGTCTGATTGAGCAGCGTCTTCGTGCGGTCTTCTTCCGTGGGTGTTCGTTCGTCTTTCATCGTTTCAATACCGGATGCGCGGGTCAATGAAACCGTATGCGATGTCAACCAGCAGGTTGAAGAACAGAATCGCAATCGAGATAAAAGCGACGATGCCGATAATCAGCGGCTCGTCGCGGTTGAGATTGGCGTTGATGAAATAGTTGCCGAGACCGGGTAGCGCGAAGATGCGCTCGGTGACGACCGTGCCCGTGACGAGGAACGCGAGCGCCGGGCCGGTGAACGACACGACCGGCAAAAGCCCGCCGCGCACGGCATGACGCAACACCACGTCGCGCTCCTTCAAACCCTTCGCGCGCGCCGTGCGGATGTAGTCGGAGCGCAGGACTTCGAGCATCCCCGAGCGCGTCAGGCGCGCGATGTAGGCCATGTAGAGCGCGGAGAGCGTGACGGCGGGCAGCAGCAGATTCCAACTGGCGAAGCCTCCCCAACGCGCGGGCGGCAGCCAGTAGAGCGTCAGCGAAAAGACGAGCACGAGTATCGGCCCGAGCACGAAATTGGGCAGAGAGATGCCGAGCATCGCCAGCGCCATCGAGGCATAGTCGAGCCGCGAGTTCTGCTTCAGGGCCGCGAGCGTTCCGGCGCTGATGCCGACGATGAGCGCGAGCAGATACGCGAGCAGCCCGAGCGTGGCCGAGACGGGGAGCGTGCGTTTGAGGATGTCGTTGACGGATTCGCTCTCGTACTTCAGCGAGTTGCCGAAGTCGAGCCGCGCGACGTTGCCGATCATCTTGGCGTACTGCACGTACCAAGGCTTGTCCAGCCCGTACTTCTCGCGCAGGTTCTTCTCGACCGCCGGAGGAAGTTTCTTTTCGCTCGTGTAGAAGTTGCCGGGCGCGAGCCGGATGAGTCCCCACGTCAGCGAAACCACGATCAGCACCATCGGCACGGTGACGATCAGGCGGCGAATGATGAAGCGCAGCATCAATCAAATCTCCTACGTTATTCGTCGGCGTTCGGGGTCATGTCGGGCACGCCCCTGTCCCACTTCGCGGGGTCGTGCTCAATATACACATACTTCCACGCGTGCAGCGTCCCCGGATTCGGATAGAGACCTTTGACATAAGGCTTCTTCATCCAGTTGGTCGCGTTGGTGACGAGCGGGATGAGCGGCTGCACGTCAATCAGGTAAGCTTCGGCCTGACCCAACATGGCGTAGCGTTTGGCCGCGTCCGGTTCGCTGTTGGCCTCCTTCAACATCGCCGCGTATTTCGGTTCGAACCAGCCCGTGCCGTTGTCGCCGCTGATGGTCGAGAAGAGTGCGAGGAAGGTGAACGGGTCGAGATAGTCGCCGACCCAACCGGCGCGCGCGAAGCCCTTGTATTCGAGTTTCGAGCGCATGTTGAGAAACGTCTTCCATTCGGAATTCTTGAGCGGCACGGTGATGCCGAGATTCTGTTTCCATTGCGCCTGCACAAACTCCGCTATCTGCCGGTTGGTTTCGGTCGTGTTGTAGTTGATCTCCACGTCTTTGACCGGAAACTTCTTCGGGTCGTAATTGCCGAAAGCGTCCTTGTAACCGGCTTCGGCGAGCAACTTCTTGGCGGCTTCCGGGTTGAAGTCGTCGCCCTTCGGGCGCGGGTAGCCGTGAAAGATGCCTTCGGGCGTAAAGGCCGTCAGCGGCTTCGTCACTTTGCGATAATCGGAGACGGCCTGCTTGTCTATCGCCATGTTGAAGGCGCGACGCACGCGCCGGTCGTTCATCGGGGGCTTCGTGACGTTGATCATGTAGTACTCGATGGCGTTCTCCGGCGCGTCCATGTAGTCCTTCATCGGGCGCATCTTCTCAATCCAAGAGGCCGGAACGGTGTGATTATAGATGGCGTCAACCTCGCCCGCCTTGTAGAGATTCAACATCGTCGTCGCTTCTTCAAACGGATAAAAGCTGATCTTCTCCAATTTGACGCGCGCCGTGTCCCAATACATCGGGTCGCGCACGACGACCACTTCGTTGTAGGGCTTGTGCGCTTGCAGTTTGAAGGGGCCGGACGTGACGATGTTTTGGGGGCGCGTCCAGAGCGCGCCGTGCTGCTCAATCGCCTTGCGCGGCACGACGCGGAAGAACGAATGCGGAATCAGACCGATGAAATAGGGCGCGGGCTGCGCGAGCGTCAGGCGCAGAGTGTGATCGTCAACCGCCTCGACGCCGATGTCCTCCGCCCTGACGGGCACGAACTCCTTGCCCGCGATGAGCGCAGCGAGTTTCGGGTTGGCCTTCGCGGCCTTCTCGCGCGCGGCCCCGTCTGCGGGGACGATGAGACGCGTCGGCTCATGGATGAAGCGGTGAAACGGCGTGTCCGGCGCGGTATCCTCGCCGCCCTTCGAGAGTTCTGCCTCGTGCAAAGCATCCGGGTCTGCGGGCACGTTCGTCCCGGCAGTCGCCGCCGCCGCTCCCTTCGTCTCGTCGTCGGGCGCGGCTTCGAGCGCCGTCACGAATCTGCCCGTCCGTGGGTCGCGCACGAACGCGCCGCCCTCGTTGTAGCCTTGCGCGTATTTGATCTCATAGGCGAGATAGGCGCTGCGCGCGGCGAGCGCGGGGGCGAGGCCGCGACGGAGCGTATAGACGAAATCATGCGCGGTGATGGGTTCGCCGTTCGACCAGCGCGCGTCGTGCCGGAGTTGGAAAACGAACTCGGAGTTGTCTTCGTCAATCACCCAACGCTCGGCGATGGCGGGGATGGGCCGCTGCGTCTTCGGGTCGTACTCGGCGAGGCCCTCGAAGAGCGCCATGTAGATACGCGCTTCGGGTTGGCCCGTGCCAATCTGCGGGTCGAGCGATTCCGGCTCGGAGCCGGAGATGTAGCGCAAGACCTGTCCTTCGGGCGGGTCAATCTTGCCGAAGAACTCCGCGTTGCCCTGCTCGACGCGCGCGCAGGAGGACGAGGCCAGCAAAACGCCCGTCAACATCAAGACCAAAAAGAGACGTAGCCGCGACGAACGACCCGAGTTGTACATAACTTTCCGCTCCCTCAAAACCGTCTGACGCTTCCACGCCCGGCGTTCGCTCCGGTTCGAGAACCACAGCCGAGCGAAGCCGCGCGTCGAAGCAACTTGCAGAAAACTCTAGGGGAGAAATTTTTAACGAGGGGGAAAACTTTGCCTGACCGGCAGGGGAGAACCCGAACGATATTTCGCGCTTCTTCTTGATGTCGGAATTTCAGCGTGCGTCAACTTATCACGTCAAACTTTTTCAAGCAAGATGCACGTGCCCCGCAAACCTTTGATGCACCCGTCCGGCGCAGGGCTGTACTCGTTTGTGCGCCGTCGCGCGGTTCAATTAAATGAACTCTCCCGCCGCCTCTTATCTTCCGGCGCGTCGCCTCAACGGTTGCTCACGACGCGAATCACTTCCGTCCCGGCGGGCGGCTTCCAGTCGGTGTCGAGCCGCACGTGCTTGAGCGAGGGAACGTCGAGCAGGTTGGCCTCGAAGCCTCTGACGTATGGCTTGACGAGCGCGTACGACGAAGCGAAATAGACGGGGATGGCCGGTAGCTCGCGCAGCGCCTGCGCCTCCGACAGAATCGGCGCGGGCGTTGATTTCGCCGCCTCGCCTTCCGTCGCGCCCTGTCCCTCTTCCCCGACGCGCGCTGCGGCGGGCGACGCCGACGCCTCCGCGCCGTTCGTCTTCGCCGTCTCCGAAGCGTCTCGCTGCTCCTGCTCGCGCGCAAACATCGCGCGCATGTT
>DATLMV010000076.1:0-4145 GCA_035537095.1 Pyrinomonadaceae bacterium | reverse complement strand
GCGGTTCGGAGCCGCCGCCTTCGGCCATGTCGGGTTTGCCGCCGCCGCGCCCGCCGATAATGGATGCGAGTTCGCGGATGATTTTGCCCGCCGGAATCCGCTTCTGCAAATCGGACGAAGTGCGGACGATGAGCGAGGCTTTGCCGTCTGCGCGGCGACCGAGCACGACGACGCCCGACTTGATCTGCGCCAGTAGCGTGTCGGAGAGTTGACGAAGCGCAGGCGCGTCCAAGTCGCTCGCCTCGCGCGCCAGAACCTTGACGCCGCCCGCCACCTCGCGCGCCTCCCTGCCGTTAGACGCGCCTCCCGCGCCCGCGCCGAGAGCGACCTTGAGACGCAGTTCGTCGGCCTCGCGCCGCGCCCGCTTCAAATCCTCCTGCAAACGCTCGACGGTGGCGGCGATGTCCGTGCGCGAAGTGTGAAGGCCGGAGGCGAGTTGGTCAACGAGCGCCTCCGTCTCCTGAAAACGCGTGAAGGCGTCTGCGCCCGTGACGGCGCGGACGCGGCGCGTGCCGGAAGCGATGGATTCGTCGCTCGTGATTTTGAAGAGTCCGATGTCTCCGGTCGCGCGGACGTGTGTGCCGCCGCAGAGTTCCTTCGAGAAGGCGTCGCCGGACATGCCCGGCACGCTCAGGACGCGCACGCTATTCGCATACTTCTCGCCGAAGAGCGCCATCGCGCCCGACTCCATCGCCTCTTCGAGCGACATCATATCGGTCTTGACCTGCTCGTTGCGCAGGATGTGATAGTTGACGAGGCGTTCGAGTTCGGCAATCTCGTCGCGCGTCAGAGGTTGATAGTGCGTGAAGTCGAAGCGCAGGTAGTTCGGCGCGACGACGGAACCGGCCTGCTTGATGTGCGTGCCGAGAAGTTCACGCAGCGCGGCGTGGAGCAGGTGGGTCGCCGTGTGATTGCGGCGCGTCGCGTCGCGCTTCCACTCGTCAACGTAAGCGAAAACCGTCTCGCCCGTGCGGAGATTCCCGAAGTCCATCTTGACGCGGTGGACGATGAGACCGCTCGCGGGCGAGACGGTGTCGTTGACTAAAGCGTGCGTCTCGCCCGTGACGAGGTGGCCCGTGTCGCCGACCTGCCCGCCGGATTCGGCGTAGAAGGGCGTGCGGTTGAGCACGACTTCGCCCTCCTCGCCCTCGTGCAACTCTTTGACTTCCTCCTCGCCTTTGATCAGCGCGACGATTCGCGCGTCCTCTGTGCGCGTCTCCTCGTAGCCGGTAAACTCGCTCGCGCCCGTGCGCTGCAAAATCCGCGCATAGACCGGATTCGCTTTGCCGCGCATCGCCGTCTGCTGTTCCTTGACGGTCGTCGTCTGTAGTTCGCGCAGGGCGGTCTCGAAATGTTCGTTGAATGTCTCCTCGTCAAACGTCGTCAGCCCGCGTTCCTCCATCGCCACGCGAATCAGGTCGCGGGGCGTGCCGAAGGTATCGTAAAGGCGCGCGAGTTCTTTCCAAGCGGGATACTCGCCCTCCTGTGTGGTGGAGAAAAGCGCGTCGAGTTTCTGCAAGCCGACGCTTAAGGTCGTGCCGAAGCGTTGCTCTTCGAGTTTGACCATGCGCTCGACGAAGTCGCGCGCGGCTTCGAGTTCGGGGTAGGCGGCGCGCATCAGTTGGACGACGAAGTCGGTCACTTTATAGAAGAACGGCTCGTTGAAGCCGAGCGCGTGGCGACCGTGATAGATGGCGCGGCGCATGATTTTCCGCAGGACGTAGTTGCGCCCCTCGTTGCCGGGGAGAATGTTGTCGGCGATGGAGAAGGCTGTGGCGCGCGAGTGGTCTGTGATGACGCGGATGGCCTGACCCTCTTTGGTGTCGGCGTCGTAGGACAGCCCCGCAAGTTGCGCGGTGAAGTCAACGACGGGACGCATGATGTCGGTCTCGTAGTTGTTCGGCACGCCTTGCAGGATGGCGGTGATACGCTCGAAGCCCGCGCCCGTATCTACGGAAGGTTTCGGGAGCGGGACGAGCGTGCCGTCGGGCTGGCGGTCGTACTGCATGAAGACCAGATTCCAGAACTCGACGGTCGGGCTGCCGTCCTTGTTGACGTACTCGGCGCGATTCTTCTCCGGGTCGTGCGGGTCGGGGCCGGTGTAGTAGTTGATCTCGGAGTTGGGGCCGCAGGGGCCGGTGTCGCCCATCTGCCAGAAGTTGTCCTTCTCGCCGAACTTCAGGACGCGCTCGCGCGCGACGCCCGCCTCGACCCAAAGCTCGACCGATTCGTCGTCGTCCTTATAGACCGTGAACCAGAGACGTTCGAGCGGCATCTTGAAGCCGTTCAGGACGAGGTCGAGGGCGAAGCGGATGGCGTCGCGCTTGTAGTAGTCGCCGAAGGAGAAATTGCCCATCATCTCGAAGAAGGTCTGATGGGTGGCGTCGCCTACGTCGTCCAGATCGTTATGCTTGCCGCCCGCCCTCAGGCACTTCTGCACCGAGACGGCGCGCGTGTAATCGCGTTCTTCTAGCCCGAGAAAGACATCCTTGAACTGGTTCATCCCCGCGTTGGCGAACAGCAGCGTCGGGTCGTTCGACGGCAGCAGCGGACTCGACGCCACGCGCGTGTGTCCCTGTCGCTCAAAATAACTGATAAAAGTCTCTCTGATTTCGTTTCCGGTCATCATAAATAAACACTCGACTTCAACTCTAAACTATCCGCAAAGTTTAGCACGCGCGGCGCGAGCGGGCGAAACGGGCCACATAAAGAAAGGGTAAAAGGGGAAATGGGGAAACGGGTAAAGGGACAAACAGGAAAAGCGAACGGATCGAATCCGGTTGTCTTTTGCTTCCGACCCTTTCGCCCTTTCCCCTTTTACCCTTCTTGGTTTTCATCGTCTGCATTTGCCGAGGACGCTTCGCGGACTTTGCGGATGACGAGGTCGTAGGAGAAGCCGCGACGGAGCAGGTGGTCGAAGAGGCTTTTGGTCTCCTGTCGCGTCGTGGGGCGACCGCGCAGGCGGATGCGCCGTTCGACGGCGCGGGCGATGAGTTCTTCTTCGGGAGTTTCGGCGAAGACCTGTCTGAGGGCTTCTTCGGCGGTCTCGGGCGCGACCTTTTTCAACTTCAAATCGCGTTCCAGACGACTCCGGCCCACCGGCTTCTGCCGGACGCGCGCCGAGGCGAAACCGAAGGCGAAACTACGGTCGTCCAGATAACCGTACTCGACGAGTTTGGCGAGCGCGGCCTCGACGGCCTCCGAGTCCGTCCACTCCTTTTCCAAAAGTCGCTCGCGCAACTCCTCGACGGAGCGAGGCTTGGCCGCCAGCAGTTTGACGGCGCGTTCGAGCGTCCGCTTGCGCGCCTTCTCGGGGTCGAGCACGCGCGGCGCGCGCTGCTCCTCCACGTCGGCGTTGATCTGGCGCGCGTTCGATGGTCTCCGGCGTTTCCTCATCAACCCCTACTCTAACGCCGCCGCCCCGCGCGCGGCAAACGACGCGCTTTTTAGATTTCCCGCTTTTGCTTTAGGATGAATGCGCCATCAACTTTTATCTCCGAACCGGACGCTTCCGAACCGCAAACCGAGACTGCAAATGACAGACGGCATCCTGATTATAGACAAACCGGCGGGCTGGACTTCGCACGACGTGGTGGCACGCGCGCGTCGCATCATGGGCGAGCGGCGCGTCGGTCACACGGGCACGCTCGACCCTTTTGCGACGGGCGTGCTGGTCGTGCTCGTCGGTCACGCGACGCGGCTCGCGCAGTTTCTCGCGGGCGCGGAGAAGGAGTACGAGGCCCTGATTCGCTTCGGCTACGCGACCGACACGGGCGACCTGACGGGCACGCGGCGCGCACAGCCGGGCGCGGACGCGGGCGGAAGTGAGGGAGCGGGCGGAGACGACGCGCGCGCGGCGTGCGCGTCTTTGACGGAGACGCGCATCGAGGCGGCGTTGACAAACTTGCGCGGGGAGATCGAGCAGACGCCGCCGATGTATTCGGCGAAGAAAGTGCAAGGACAGAAACTGTATGAATCGGCGCGGAGAGGCGTGGAGGTCGAGCGCGCGGCGGTGCGTGTGTCGGTGCGCGTGTTTGAATTGATGCGGCGCGAGGGCGTGCTCTTGAGCGAGCGCGCGGACGGGACGTGCGACGCGGCGGCGCGCGTCGTCTGCTCGGCGGGGACGTATGTCCGCACGCTCGCCG
>DATLMV010000075.1:0-3952 GCA_035537095.1 Pyrinomonadaceae bacterium | reverse complement strand
CGAGAGCATCGCCCGGCTCCTCCCGGCCGGCGCGACGGGGCAATGAAGATGAGATGGTTGCCGGAACTCGTGAATCGAGAGCTCGTGAATCGTGAATAGGTCAAACCAGTTCTTTCTATTCACGATTGACGATTCACGATTCACGGTTTTTCAAACCGTCACGGTTTTTTGTTAGTGCCCTTCTTCGGAGCGGCGTCGTCGGTGCTGGCGGTTGACTGCGCGTTGACTTCGGGCATCAGCGGGAGCACCAGCGACTCGTATGCGGGGGCGAGTTTGACGTAAGCCTCGCTCCGCAGTTTCTTCATGTAGTCTTCCTGCTCTTTGGGCGCGCGCTCCTGCGTGATTGCGCCGCGCACGCTCTGCTCGTTGAAGACCGGCTCGGCTGAACCCGCGCGCTCGTCAACGCGGATAATCTGCAACCCTTCTTCGAGCTTGACGGGTTCGGTGACGCCGCCCTTCGGCACGTTCTTCAACGCGGCGACGAGTTCGGGGCGCAAGTCCGGCAACTCGAACCTGCCGACCTTGCCTTTGTTTTCCGCCGCGACGCGCTGGCCGTTCACTTCGCGCTCCGAATGCGTGACGGCGAGTTGGGCGAAGTCCGCGCCGCCGCGCGCCTGCGCGACGATCCGCGCCGCCTTCGCGCGCACGTCCGCTTCCGGCTTTCCGGCGAGGCTCAGGAAGATTTCCGACAACTCGACGCTCTCCGGCTTGCGAAACTTCTCGCGGTTGGCGGCGAAGTATTTCTGCATCTCTTCGTCCGTCAGGCCGAAATAGATTTTGGCGTCCACCTCGCGCTGCAAGACCGCCTGCCGCGTGAACTGCGTGCGCAGCGTCTGTCGAATCTCGACCGGGTCAAACTTGGCTTTGCGCAGTTCCTCGTCAAGCTGTTCGATGGAGGAGATGCCCTGCTGCTTGGCGACGCGCAGCATCTCGCGGTTGACCTCCGCCTCGACATCTTCGGTCAGGCGCGGAATCTCTTTGCCCTTCTGCATCACCAATCTCTCGTTGATCAGATTGGCGATAATCTTGGCGCGGCTTTTCTCCACCTCTTCCGACGCCTGCTTGGCGTCCATCCCGCGCGCTTTCAGGGCTTCGACCGCCTGACCCATCTCGCGCTTCAACATCGAGAGCGTCACCACGTCGTTGTTGACCTGCGCGATCACCTCGTCAACGACGATGGGCACGCCCTCTTCCTGCGCCTGCGTAGTGCGTGCGACCGAGAGCGAGAGCAGCAACGCCGCGAAGGCGACGGGCCACACGCGCCGACCGTTTAAAGATTTCAATTTCACAGTTGGATAACTCCTTTTAAAGAGACGGCGCGCGCGGGCGTTCAAAGTTTCGGCGAATCGCTCGCGTCCGTGTCGGAAACAGATATGTGTTGTTCGGCAATCTTCGGCTAACAATGGCGACCCGCTTTTGCATGCGCCGTCGCACGCGTGCGGGAAACCGGCGGTCGGGATGAGAGTAAGATGCAAACGCGCTTCTTTGGACTGGCTGATTCCGGTCGGAAAAGAAGGACGCATTTTAATCCGCATTGCGGATTTCCAGCAACAGGCCGTGCGCGGTTTCAATCAGCCGTTCGGCCTCCTCGTCGTCGAGTTCGACCCGTAGCACGCCGCTCGGGGCGAAGTTTGCTCCCTCGCGCCGCCCGACGAGCGCGAGCAGTTTTTCGGGTGCGACGCGCGCCGACGGCGACAGTTTGACGGCGATGCCGCCCCCGCCCGGCGTCAGGTCAATCGAGATGACGCCCAGAGCCTCAGCCGTCCGCCGCAGGGCGGCGTACTCGAACAGGCTCTCCACCGAAGCGGGCAGACGCCCGTAGCGGTCTTCCGTCTCGGCGCGAATCTGTGCGAGCGTTTCGTCGTCGCGCGTCGAGGCGACGCGTTTATAAGTCCGGAGGCGTTGTCCCATGTCCGAGATGTAGTCTTCAGGGATCGAGACATCAACGCCGAGATTGAGCGAGACCGATGCCTCGTCCTCCACCTCTTCGCCGCGCAACTCCGCGACCGTGCGCTCCAACATCTGCGTGTAAAGATCGAAGCCGAGCGCGTCCATGTGGCCCGACTGCTGGCCGCCCAGAAGGTTGCCCGCGCCGCGCAACTCCAAATCCAGCGCGGCGACGCGGAAGCCCGCCCCCAAGTCGGAAAACTCACGAATCGCCGACAGCCTCCGGCGCGCAATCGGCGTCAGGGAACTCTCGGACGGAATCAACAGATAGGCGTAAGCGCGGCGGCTCGAACGCCCGACGCGCCCGCGCAACTGGTAAAGCTGCGCGAGGCCGTAATTATCGGCTCGGTTTATGATGATTGTGTTGGCGCGCGGGATGTCTATGCCGTTTTCGATGATGGTGGTGGCGACCAAAACGTCGAATTTATAGGCGACAAACGCGAGCATCGCCTCCTCCATCTCCTTTTCGTTCATCTGCCCGTGCGCCACCTTGACGCGCGCCTGCGGCACGAGCCGCTGGACGAGCGCGGCGATGGTCTCAATCGTCTCGACGCGGTTATGGATAAAAAAGACCTGCCCGCCGCGCCCCAACTCCAACTCGATGGCCGACTTGACGACCGACTCGCCGAACTGCACGACCTGCGTCTGAATCGCCAGACGGTCGCGCGGCGGCGTCTCGATGACCGACATGTCGCGCAACCCCATCAAAGACATGTTGAGCGTGCGCGGAATCGGCGTCGCCGAGAGCGTCAAAACGTCAACCCGTTTCTTCAACTGCTTGAGACGCTCCTTGTGCGCCACCCCGAAGCGTTGCTCCTCGTCAACGACGACCAGCCCTAGCTCTCGAAACTTCAAGTCCTTCGACAGAATCCGGTGCGTCCCGATGATGATGTCAACTTCGCCCGCTTCGATTCGTCGCACGACCTCTTTTTGCTCCTTCGTCGTGCGAAATCTTGAGAGCAAATCTATATTGACGGGGAAGGCCGCGAAGCGCGCGCGGAAGGTCTCGAAGTGTTGATATGCGAGGACGGTGGTCGGCGCGAGGACGGCCACCTGCTTTCCGTCCATCACGGCTTTGAAGGCGGCGCGCATCGCCACTTCCGTCTTGCCGTAGCCGACATCGCCGCAGAGCAACCTGTCCATCGGCGTCGCCGCTTCCATGTCGCGCTTCAGGTCTTCAATCGCCGTGTCCTGATCGGGCGTCGGGACAAACTCGAAGGCTTCCTCAAACTCGCGCTGCCAAGGGCTGTCTGCCGAGAAAGCATAACCTTGCACGAGCTTGCGTTCGGCATAGAGACGCAAAAGCTCGTCGGCCATGTCGCGCATCGCGCGTTTGGCCTTCGCCTTCGTCTTGAGCCAGCCGAGGCCGCCGAGCCGGTCGAGCGTCGGCTCGTGTCCCTCCGCGCTCGAATAACGCTGCACGAGATCGAGGCGTTCGACGGGCACGTAGAGCTTCGCGTTGTCGGCGTAAAAGAGCAGCATAAACTCGCCGCTCCGGCCCTGCATCTCAAGCGTTTGCAGGCCGCCGAAACGCGCGATGCCGTGATCTATATGGACGACGTAATCATTGACCTTTAAATCGCGGAAGTCCGACAGGAAAGCCGCCGTCTTCGACTTCCGCCGCTTCCCCTTCTCCTTCTGCCTCTTGGCGTCCGCCGACGGCGCGCGCCGCTCAAGCGAACCGTCGCCCGCTTCGTCGAACAAGTCATGCTCGACGTGGACGACCAACCCCGCGCCCGGCAACTCGAAGCCGCCCGACAGACGCCCGACCGTCACCACAGCCTGCGCCCGCCCGTCGCTCGCGCCGCTCTCGCCCGCCAGCGCGACGCGCGACTCGACGTTGTAGTCCGTCAGCATCTCCCCGACGCGTTCCGCCACGCCCGCGCTCGGCATCGCCAGCAGCGTGACCGCGCTCGACTGTTTCTGCGCGCGGATGATGTCGCTTGCCAACTCCGGAACGCGCCCGTGATAGCGTCGCGGCGCGCGCGAACTCCATTCCACCTCC
>DATLMV010000074.1:0-10232 GCA_035537095.1 Pyrinomonadaceae bacterium | reverse complement strand
AGTTCGTCGTCGTCAACGGCGAGATCACGGCCTGCGAAGAGGACGTGCCGAAGTGGAGTTTCAAGACCAAGCGCGCCGTCATCACGCCGCGCGACCGCGTGCGGACGAAAGGCTCCACCTTCAACGTCAAGGGCGTGCCCGTCTTCTACGTGCCCTATGCCTCCATCTCCATCAAGCCGCGCGACCGCGCATCGGGGTTCCTGACGCCCACCTTTTCCGGCTCCGGCAAGAAGGGCTTCCGCATCTCGAACGCTTACTATCAAACCTTGGGCCGCTCGGCGGACGTGACCTTCCGCAACGACATCTTCACGCGTCGCGGCTACGGCTTCGGCGCAGACCTACGGACGCGCGCCAACTCGCGCTCCTTCTTCAACATGGGTTTCTATGCCATCAAGGACAGGGTCTTCGGCGACAAGGAGAGCGCCGAGAATCCGGATCAGGGCGGGTCGAGTTTCTACATAGACGGCGTGCACTATTTCCCGAACGGCTTTCTCGCCGCCGCCGACATCAACATCACCTCCAATCTCGCCTTCCGGCAAATCTTCTCCGATTCGATTCAACAGGCCATCTCGCCCGAAGAACGCTCGCAACTTTTCGTCAATAAGAATTTCGACGACTACAGTTTCAACTTCCTGGCGCGCACGCAGGTGACTTCGACGCCCAACGTCCGCATCCGCACGCGCTCGCTCCCGGCCATCACGCTCGACAAACGACCGGGCCCGCTCGCCTTCATCGAACGCTGGCCCGTCTATTTCTCTTTCGAGGGCGGCATCGAAGGCGTGAGCCGCAAGGAGACGGTGGAGAACGTCGGCGAATTTCTGGCCGAGGGCGGGCTGAACCCGATCATCACGCCCTCGATGGTACAGCGGCTCGACATGCACCCGCGCTTCGCACTCCCCTTCGACCTCGGCGCGGGCTGGCGCGCGACGGCGACGGCGGGCCTCCGGGCGACATACTATTCAAACTCGCTCGACCCCTTGACGCGACTCGTCACGAGCCGCGACGTGGTGCGCGGCTACGGCGAGTTCGAGTTGGACTTGCGCCCGCCCGTGCTCGCGCGCAACTTCCGGCGCGACGGCACGTTCTGGTTTCGCCACACCATCGAGCCCTACATCATCTATCGCAAAATCTCCGGCATCTCCAACTTCGAGCGCATCATCCGCTTCGACTACATGGACGCCATCGCCGACACCAACGAGTTTGAGTTCGGCATCACGAACCGCTTCTTCACGCGCCGCTCGACCGAAAACGTCTCGGGCCGTGCACCCGTCAGGCGCAACGCCGACGGCACGACCGTCGAGAACGGGCGGCCCAACGCGCAGGCAAACGGGAACGCCATGCGGCCTCTCTCGCGCCAGCCCTACGAGACGTTCTCCGTCACCATCCGGCAGAAATATTTCTTCGACCCCGATTTCGGCGGCGCGCTGATACCGGGTCGGCGCAACCAGTTCTATCCCTTGAACACTTTCTCCGGCTTCGCCTACGGCGGCGTGCCGCGTCGCTTCTCGCCGCTCAACATCGAGGCGCGCATCCGCCCGACGCGGACGCTCTTTGCCGACGTGCGGACTGACCTTGATGTGCTCGGGCAGGGCGGCGGCGTCCGCGACATCGCCGTCAGCTTCGGGCTCGACCGCAAACTCGTGCAGGCGTTTCAAACCTTCTACTACACGCGCGCCGTCACGCTCGCTCCCTCGCTCGCCGCCTTCGCCGACCGCAACGGCAACGAACCCGGCACGCTGCAAGGCTCGCAATGGAGTCCCTCCATCTTCCTCGGCGACCGCGAGCGCGGCATCTTCGGCGGCGCATCCTTCTTCTTCGATTTTCAGAACCGGCCGGGGCGGGGAAGTTCGTCGCTGATTAGCTCGACCGTCACGCTCGGCTACAGTTGGGACTGCTGCGCCATCACCGCGCAGAACTACACCTTCAACGTCGGTCTCCGGCAGGAGAACCGCGTCGTCTTCAGCTTCCGCCTGAACGGCATCGGCACTTTCGGAACCGAGCAAATCGGTCAGAATCTTCGTTAACGCGGACGATGGACGATGGACGATGGACGATAGACCAGAGACGATTGATGAGAGGGAAACTCTCCTGCCGTCCATCGTCTATGGTCTATGGTCTATCGTCGGTTTTAAAGGGAATTTTCCGGCGGGCGATGCAACTTGGGGGGCGAAAAAGGCATCAGAGTTGGCGTTCACTCCAGTTGGACAAAACTCGGCAGTTTTAAACCCCCAGAACAGAAATCTTCCAGACCGTTTTCGACAGCCATTTCGACCGATTGAACAGACGCGCTCCCGTCCTGTCCAGACCCTTCAGGCGCGTCTCTTGGCCCGACAGACTTTTGCGGTTCTCAAGCTTCGTCCGAACATGCCGGACGCCTGCGGTTGAATTTTTTCGTAAACCGAAGTATCTGTAAATGCCACTCTCCCGCGGACGAGTCTGAAATCTTTTTTTGACTCCGGATAATTTTATATAAGCATTTCCCTCGCCGGGAATAAGGAGTTTCCTCGATGTCGCTTTCGTCTCTATCCCGCCGGACGCCGCGCGCCGAAAATATGCGTCGCGGCCTCGCCGTCTTCTTGAGCTTCCTCCTTTTGGCCGTCGCCCTGATGCCAGCGCGCGACGCCTTCGCCGCCGCCGCAAGCTCTTATAAATCGAGGTCTAAAGTCGAACCCGTCGGGGAGTACGTTCCCGGCGAAGTCCTCGTGCGCTTCCGCGCGGACGCGTCGGTCATCGAGAAGACGCGCGACGCGGTTTCCGCCGAGGGCGGCGCGGACGTTGTGCTGCCCGTGACGGACGAGACCGGCAACGAGATTTCCGTCCGCGTCGAACGCTTCGACGGCTCCGACATCGTTTCGGGCCTGCGCCTCGCGCGCGTCGCAGCCGACGACACGCTGCGCGCCATAGACGGACTCAACGCGCGCTCCGACGTGCTCTACGCCGAGCCGAACTACATCTGGCGCAAGACGGCGACGCCCAACGACCCGCGCTACGGCGAGCAGTACGCGATGACCAGAATCAGCGCGCCGCAGGCATGGGACATCACGACGGGCGACCCCAACGTCGTCGTCGGCGTGATTGACGGCGGCGTCAACAACGTCCACCAAGACCTCGCGCCCAACATGTGGGTCAATCCCGGCGACTCGACGGTGGACAACGTGGACAACGACGGCAACGGTTTTATAGACGACGTGAACGGGTGGGACTTCGCCAACGGCGACCGCACCGTCTTCGACAGTCAGCCGGGCGACGATCACGGCACGCACGTCGCGGGCACAATCGGCGCGCGCGGCAACAACGGCATCGGCGTGACGGGCGTCAACTGGCAAGTCAAGATCATGTCCATCAAGGTGCTCGGCCCCGACGGCGGCTCGACCTCCGACATTATCGGCGGTTACAACTACGCGCGAATGATGAAGCAGCGCGGCGTCAACCTCCGCGTCCTCAACAACTCTTACGGCGGCGCGGGCGGTTCGTTGAGCGCGCGCGACGCGATTCTCCAACTCAATAACGTCGGCATCCTGTTCGTCGCCGCAGCGGGCAACGACGGGGTTGACAACTTCGGCTTCCCGCACTTTCCCTCGAACTACGACCTCCCGAACGTGCTCGCCGTCGCCTCGACCAACACCGCTGACCCTGACGGGCTTTCCAGTTTCTCCAACTTCGGCGGGCGCGTCGTCAGCATGGGCGCACCCGGTTCCCAAATTCTGAGCACCACGCCCAACAACACCTACTCTTTCTTCAGCGGCACTTCGATGGCGACGCCGCACGTCTCCGGCGGGGCCGCGCTCGTGCTCGCCGCCAACCCGAACATAGACATGGAACACCTGCGCGGCGTCCTCGCCTACAGCGGCGACGTGCTCGCCTCGCTTCAGGGT
This sequence comes from Pyrinomonadaceae bacterium, assembly GCA_035537095.1. Classification (GTDB taxonomy): domain Bacteria; phylum Acidobacteriota; class Blastocatellia; order Pyrinomonadales; family Pyrinomonadaceae; genus DASWNP01. Next base: position 6,357 of record DATLMV010000074.1, on the reverse strand, counting down.
AAGACGACGACGGGCCGACGCTTGAACGTCTTCAACTCGATTCAGAGCGCGCGCGAGGCTGGCGGCGTCGTTGACACGACCGCGCCCGCTGCCGCGTCGAACTTCGTTCACACCGCCATCAACGGTCGCACCGTCACGCTCAGTTGGAACGCGCCCGGCGACGACGGCAACAGCGGCACGGCGGCTGATTACGACTTCTACTTCGTCTCGAACACCAACCAGCGCACGCTCATGCCGAGCACCATCCTTCCCGCTCCGGCGGGCACGCACCAGAGCGTCAACGTTGATATTCCGTATCGCAATTTTCAGGGCACTATCGAACTGCGCACCTACGACAACGCGGGCAACTCAAGCACGGCGAGCATCTTCGTCACCGTCGGCCAGAATCATGGCACAGACCCGTACGTCTTCGCCCTCGGCAGCGGCGGCGGTCTCTCGACCGACACCAGCGAACGTCTCCTGCTGAACGCCGACGATGTTTATTCAGCCTATTTCCTGCCCTTCGGCTTCGATTTCTACCGCAGCCCGCGCGGCCAGCAGATCATGCTCTCAAGCAATGGCGCGATCTATTTTCCGCCCTACGCCACGCAGTTCGGGCCGCCCACGCGAGAGAACGGCGACTCCAACGACGTGCCAAGTTCCATCGCGGGCTTGAACGGGCAGAACATGATCGCCGGACTCTGGGACGACATTGACCTGCGGACGTGCTTCCGCGCCGATGCCGGTATCTACGTCGTCAAGCCGGACGCCACGCGGATCATCTTCCGCTGGCAGGGCGTGCCCTTCACCGCGCCGGGTTGTCCGGCGACACCAGTTACAAACCCAACCAACCCTATTAACTTTGAAATTGAGTTGCGACAGGACGGCACGATCATCACGCGCTACGGGAGCGGCAACAATAATCTGCACCCCGTCGTCGGTATCTCGGGCGGCGAGCCGGAGGCTTACGTCATCGCGTCGCACACGTCGGAGTTCCCGAACTCCCCGATTAGCCTGAACAACGCGGCGAGCGTCACGTTTACGCCGCGCCCGACGACCATTCCGGCAACCTTCCAACTCAGTCAAGCCAACTACGCCGTCAGCGAAAACGCGGGCACGGCGACCATCAGGATCGTCCGCGGCGGCGATGCCGCGACGACGCAATCCGTCAACTACACGACGAGCAACGGGACGGCCATCGCCGGTATCAATGGTGATTACATCGCCACGAGCGGCACGCTGACTTTCGCTCCGGGCGAAACCTTCAGGGATTTCACCATCACGATCAACAACGACGCGATTATCGAGCCGCACGAAACCCTCAACATCGCGCTCAGCAACCCGACCAACGGCGCGTCGCTCGGCGCGCAAAACACCGCGACGCTGACCATCCAGAACGACGACGCGGCGGGCCCGAACACCGTCCAATTCAACGCGCCCAACACGACCGTCGGCGAGAACATCAGCAAGATAACGCTGACCGTCACGCGCACGGGCGACACGGCCAACGCCGCGACCGTCTTCTACCAGACCAACGACTTCTCGGCCAACGACCGCTCCGACTACACCGCCGCGCTCGGCACGCTCCGCTTCGCAGCGGGCGAGACAACGAAGTCCTTCGATGTCTTTATCACCGATGATGTCTTCAACGAAGGCGCGGAGAGTTTCACCGTCACGCTGACGAGTCCCTTCCAGACCTCGCTCGGTGGGCTGAACGCCTTCACCGTCAACATCACCGACAACGACGCCGTGACGGGCGCGAACCCGGTCAAAGACCCGACCTTTGATTCCACCTTCTTCGTCCGTCAACACTACATTGATTTCTTCAACCGCGAGCCGGACGCAGGGGGCCTCGCTTTCTGGAAGAACCAGATTGACGAGTGCACGACGCAAGAATGCCGCGAAGTCCGTCGCATCAACGTCTCTGCCGCCTTCTTCGTCTCGGGAGAGTTTCAGCAGACCGGCTATCTCGTCTATCGCGCGCATCAGGTGGCGTTCAATACGGGCGAGACGCTGCGCCTGCGCGACTTCCTCGCAGACCAGCGCGAGATCGGTCGCGGCGTCATCATCGGGCAGCCCGGCGCGGAAGCCCTGCTCGAAGCCAACACGGTGGCCTTCTTCAACGAGTTCGTCACGCGCCCGCAGTTCAACGCGCTCTACGGCGGGCTGAACAACACGCAATACGTTGACGCGCTCAACGCCAACACCGGCAACTCGCTCGCGCAGGGCGAGCGCGACGCGCTGATTAACGGCCTCAACGTCGGCACGGAGACGCGCGCGACGGTTCTGCGCAAGGTCGCCCAGAATCAGACGTTCACGAACCTGCATCGCAACCGCGCGTTCGTCCTGATGCAATACTTCGGCTACCTGCGAAGGAATCCGAACGACTCTCCGAACACGGACTACTCCGGTTACTTCTTCTGGTTGACGAAACTCAACCAGTTCGGCGGCAACTACATTTCGGCGGAGATGGTCAAAGCCTTCATCACTTCGACCGAGTACCAGCAACGCTTCGGCCCGTCGTAGAAACCGGACGGGAGATGTCAAACGACGCGTTGACGCGTGGAAGAGAAATGAATTTTTCCACGCGTCAACGCGTCTGACGCATTGCCCCCGCGCCGGGTCGCCGTCCGTCGCCTCCGCAGTTTTGGCAACGGATAACTGCGGCGAAATCTTGACAGCGACCGTGCGCGGAATCTAGAGTTGAATTATCCGGTCGAGGCCGCGTCAGCCTCTCCGGCAAACATCCGGCGCAACCCGACACGCGCGGCAACCCACTCCCCGCAAGTTTGAGCCCGGACAATCAGGACGAAGGAACACCCGTCCAGAGCGTTCTTTTGTTCCGGCCCGTTACCCTTGATGATTTTCCGCAGTTCGCATTTACAACAAATCTCAAAATAGATGTAAGACTTCGGCGTCTGTTCGTCCGCGAGTTGAGTTTTCCATGAATAAAAGAAACGATTCCGCCGTATCGCGTGTGCCTCGTCGCTTGCCGGTTCATCGCCTCTGGTCGCTCTCCGTCTGCCTGCTCGTCGCGTTCGGCGTCGTCTGGCTGGCGGGCGCGCAAGACTCCGCCGCCAAGCAGAAGCGCGCGAAGCGTCGCGCCGCCGCTGCAACTGCGAGCCGCACGGGTGCGCGTCGCAACACACGCACGGGCCGCGTCGCGCGCAATGCTTCTCCCGCGAAGCCCTCCGAGAGATTCTTCGAGCCGACGCAGGAGGAGGACGAGGCGGGCGAAGACGTGGAGGGCCGCCAGAAGTTCTTCTATTTGAAGCGCGCTTATCCCTTCAACACGATTCCGGCGAACGCGCGCCGACGCGCTTGGGAGTCGCGCCCGCGCGCTGCCAAAGGACGCACCGAACTGCTGGCGCAGCACGAATGGACGCCCATCGGCCCCGCGCCCACCTCTTCGTTCGACGCGTGGGGCGTGACGAGCGGGCGCATCAACGCCATCGCCGTCTCGCCCGCGAATCCGCAACTCGTCCTCGTCGGCGCATCAACCGGCGGCATCTGGCGTTCGACCGACGGCGGCGCGACCTTCTCGCCCGTCAGCGACACGCAGGTTGACCTCGCCGTCGGCTCGATTGCGTTTGCGCCGAGCAATCCTTCGATTGTCTATGCGGGGATGGGCGACTTGGACAACAGCTATCTCGGCACGGGCCTTCTGAAATCAACCGACGCGGGGCAGACGTGGGCGCGCGTGAGCAACGATTCGCTCCCGGCGCAGGCGCTCGTCACGGATGTCGTCGTCTCGCCGAACGACCCGAACCGCGTCTATGTGACGCAGGCGGCGAGCCTCAACTTGAATGTCGGTCAAATCTTCACGAGCGGTCTCTTTACTTCGACCGACGGCGGCGTCAACTGGACGAGGAAAATCTCCGGCAACGCGCGCAAGATTGCCATTCACCCCGCCGACCCGCAGACCATCTACGTCGCCATGCGAACCATTGACCCGCCCGGCACGCCCGGTCTCTACAAGTCAACCGACGGCGGCGCAAACTTCAGTCTCGCCTACACGTCGCCCTACGGCCCGAGCAGCACGCGCGACATCCGCGTAGCGGTGACGCCCGCCGACCCGCAGAGAGTGTATGTCTCTGTCGGGCGGACGATTGAACCCGCCGAAGTGCGCGTCGAGGTGAGCAGCGACGCGGGCGCGAACTGGACGAATCGCGGCGCGCTCGGCATTGACTTGAAACAGTTCGGCTACAACACGTACCTGAACGTCAGCCCTGCCGACGCGAACACGCTCTACGTCGGCTCGCGCGACGTGTACAAGAGCATGGACGGCGGCTTCACTTGGGCCAACATCACGCGCAACTTCAGCGGCCCCGCTTTCCAGTACAACCCCTCTATCTCCAACACGCACCCCGACCAGCAGTCGTTCGCTTTCTCGACCGATAACCCGAACGTCCTCTACATCGGCAACGACGGCGGCATCTCCAAGTCAACCGACGGAGGGCTGAGTTTCCAATCGCGCAACCAGACGCTCTCGCTGACGCAGTTCGTCAGTCTCTCGCTCCACCCGAACGACCCTTCGATCAGCTACGGCGGCACGCAGGACAACGGCACGCAGCGACGCTTGAACGGCACGAGTTCGTGGCGCGAGTTCAGTTCCGGCGACGGCGGGCGCAACATCATCAACCCGACGAACCCCGGCATGGTCTTCACGACCTACGTGTACGGCGTCGCGCGTCGTTATACCAACAACGGCTTGACCTACAGCGGCGACATCGCCACGGACTCCAGCTTCGGCGAGAGCAGCGACCCCGAGACGCGCCGCATCCTTTTCTATCCGCCCTTCGTCGGCAACGGCGTAGATCATCGCCTCTATTTCGGCACGTATCGTCTCTTCATCTGCGAGAACTGCAACGACACGACCAAACGCCTCGGCGGTCTTAACCCGCCGACGTGGACTTCCCCCGGCGGCTCGTTCGACCAGACGAAGTGCGGGCTGCCCTTTCCGCCGTCGCCCTGCTTCGACGCTCTGAGCGCCATCGGCGTCGCGCGCTCGAACACGCAGATCATCTACACGGGTTCTTCGATGGGCCGCGCGATGGTCAGCGGCGACGGCGGCGCGTCTTGGACGGACATCACCTCCGGTCTGCCCAATCGTTTCATCGAGAGCATCACGGTTGACCCGAACAACGCGGACACGGCTTTCCTGACCGTCTCCGGCTATGCGGGAGCGATTGACCCCATCAGGGGCCACGTCTTCAAGACCGTCAATCGCGGCGCGTCTTGGACGGACATCAGCGGCAACCTGCCGAACACGCCCGCCAACGCGCTCCTTGTTGACCCTCTGAACTCCGGCACGCTCTACGTCGGCACGGACATCGGCGTCTTCCGCTCGACGGCGGGCGGCAACACTTGGGAGACCTTCAACACGGGGATGCCTCCGGTGGTCGTCACGGCCTTCTCGGCGCAGGCGAGCGGGCGCATTCAGGTTGCGACCTACGGGCGCGGCGCGTATGAGTTGACGACGAACAACACGACGCCGCCCGCCAGCGTCAACTTCGACGCGGCAGGCTACAACGTCGCGGAGAACGGCGGCAGCGTCCGCATCACGCTCAATCGTTCGGACGCGTCCTTGCCCGCCTCCGTCGCCTACGCCACGACCGACGGCACGGCCTCCGACCGCTCCGACTACACCGCCGCCATCGGCACGCTCCGTTTCAACGCGGGCGAGGCGTCCAAGTCCTTCGACATCTTCGTCACGGACGACGTGCTCGCGGAATCTACGGAAACCGTAAACGTCACGCTCAGCAATCCCGTCAATCTCCTGCTCGGCACGCCGAACGCGGTCAGCGTCCAGATTACGAACAACGACGCTGTGACGGGCGCGAACCCCGTCAAAGACCCGACCTTCGACGCGCAGTTCTTCGTCCGTCAACACTACATTGATTTCTTCAATCGCGAACCCGACGCGGCGGGCCTCGCTTTCTGGACGAGCCAGATTACCTCTTGCGCAACGCAGGAGTGTCGCGAGATTCGACGCATCAACGTCTCTGCCGCCTTCTTCGTCTCGACCGAGTTTCAAGAGACGGGCTATCTCGTCTACCGTTTCTATCAGGCCGCCTTCAACACCAACGAGCAACTGCGCCTCCGGGATTTCCTCCCCGACACGCAGGAGATCGGGCGCGGCGTCATCGTCAATCAGGGCGCGTGGCAGGCCCAACTCGAAGCCAACAAGCAGACATACGCCAACGCCTTCGTCGCGCGCCCGCAGTTCACCGCGCAGTATGGCGCGATGAACAACGCGCAATACGTTGACGCGCTCAACGCCAACACCGGCAACTCGCTCGCGCAGGGCGAGCGCGACGATCTGCTCAACAAACTGAACGGCGGGCAGTTGACGCGCGCGCAGGTCTTGCGCGCCGT
>DATLMV010000073.1:0-5495 GCA_035537095.1 Pyrinomonadaceae bacterium | reverse complement strand
GAGGTTCGTGGAGTCGACGGCGGCGACGACCACGTCCGGCGCGGGCACTTCCGCCACGCGCCCCATAATGATGTCGTGGGCGATCTGCTCGTCGAGCGAGGCGGCGTCGAGGCTGTAGAGGCCGGGCAGGTCAACGAGGCGCGCGGGATCCGTCGCGGGCGCGAGCGTCCAGACGCCCTCCTTGCGTTCCACCGTCACGCCCGGATAGTTCGCGACCTTCTGCCGGAGTCCCGTCAGCGCGTTGAAGAGACTCGTCTTGCCCGCGTTCGGATTGCCCGCCAGCGCGACCGTCAGGACACGCTGCCCGACCGCCGTCTCGTCCGGCGCGGCCTCATTCAAGCGTGAAGGGGATTCAAGTAAGGAAGACATAAGAATAGTGACAAGTGACGAGTGACGAGTGACAAGTTAAAGACAGTTCGGAGTTAAAGACCTTTATTATTCCAGACTCTCGAATTTTGGACTCTCGACTGGCGACGTTCGACTCCTTCTCTTGCTCGTCACTCGTCACTTGTCACTACTGAAATCGTCTGCGCTTCCGTGCGGCGCAGCGCGAGATGATAGCCGCGCACGCGTACCTCGATGGGGTCGCCGAGCGGCGCGCTCTTCACGACGCGCACGGGCGCGCCGGGGACGACGCCCATCTCCATCAGTCGGCGGGCCACCGCCCCCGCGCCGCCCACCGCAACCACCCGCGCCTGCACGCCAAACGGCAATGCATCCAAAGGCGTCGTGGTCTGCTCGCGCGTCGCCGCTTCGCCCGCGCCCCTTTTTTCGTCAACTTTCATCAAGCCCCTCTCACACGCGCGCATTCGACCTTTGCACGAGCAACTAACCCTGCGCCGCGCGAGTTTATACACGAGAACCGGAAGCGACGCCGCACAGTACTTTTTGGTACTGCGGACGAAGTATAGATGAGTTGAAAATAAATTTCAATTTCATTTAGCAGGAAAAAGTTCGATTTATCAGGGATTTTTTAACCTGACGACCGGAGAAAAGGAAGGAATTACCGGAGCTTTGTCTTTAAAACGCTTAACTCGAACGTGGGCCGATTTAAATATCCGTTCACTCTTCGCGGGTTCATTGGAGGCCGACGGGGATGATGGCGAGGTCGGCGCGGACGGGGCCGAGCGGGGTGACGGCGGTGAGGCGCAGGGGGAGGCGTCGGCGGTCTGTGCTGACCCAGAGACGGAGTTGGAGGCGGTCGCCCTGCGTGTCGTCGGTGACGAGCGAGAGTTGAGTGGCGTTGATTCGCTGGCCGCCGATCTCGATGGCCTCGCGTCTGAGGGCGGTGACGAAGAGCGTGCGCGGACGCTTGTTGATGAGCAGCGAGACGGCGTTGCGGCGGGGCGGCGTCAGGTCGAAGGAGCGCAGGGCATAGAAGACGGAGATGATGTCGTGCGTGCCGACGGGAAGTTCCAGACGCGTGCGGTCGTCAAACTGCGCGTTGCCTCTGTCCTGATCAACATTGACGACGGCGTTCAAGCGATGTCGTCCTTCCTGTATGCGTAGCTCGGTGCGAAAGGGTAAGAGCGAGGTCGCGTCAACGTAGGAGTTTATCTGGTCGCTGACGGGAAAGAGCCTCTGCCCCGCGCCGGTCGTGCCCATCAAGGCGCTGAGCAGCAGCCCGTCGCGGTTGAAATATTTGGCGCGCGCGCGCACTTGCAGGGCCGCCGTGCCGACGGGCTGCACGGCGTCGCCGAGAAAGAAACGGAAGTTGAGTTGTTCGCCGACGGAGAAGGGCAGACCGGGCAACGCCGTCTCGCCCGCGCTCGCGCCTCCGGGCGCACCGCCGGGCGTGGGCGGATTACGACGCGTCGTGTTCGGATTCGGCGGCGTCGTGCCGGGCAGGACGACGGGCGGCGTCGTGTTCAGAGGATTCACGGGCGTCGTCGAGATGCTGGCGGGCGGCGGCGTCTGCTCGACAAACTCCGCGCTCGCAATCTCGACGCGCACTTCGCCCGATGGATGCTGCGCCGTAATGAGCACGGGGATGTGCCGTTCGTCGTCGCTGAAGAAGAGACGTATCTTGTAGTTGTTGGCGGAGGGATTGCGCCGGACGGAGACCTGCGTGGCGATGGCGTTGAAGGAACCGATGTTGGTCTTCAAAAGCTCGCGGCCCGTCACGCGGAGTTCCGCATCGTAGAGTTCGTCCGTGCCCTGCACGCTCAGGCGATAGGACGCGCCCTGCACGAGCGGGAGCGAACGCAGGCGATAGATCGCCGAGAGAAAATCATATGTGCCGGGAAAACCGCCCGCCGTCTGTCGCGCAGGCTGCGCGGAAGGGTCTGCGGGTTGATTGAAGTCGCGCGCCGCGTCAATCGGCACGCGCGCTCCTCCTTCGCGGATGAGTTGCTCGGTGCGAAAGGGGAGTCCGGTGGCGGGATCAACGTAGGTGACGTAATCGTTGTTGACGGAATAGAGCGCGACGTTGACGACGCCGAGCGTCTCGACGTGTGCGCGTAGTTCGATGGCCTGACGCGTGCCGATGGTCGTGCGGCCATTGACGAAGAGTTCGACGTGCGCGGCGGACTGGAAACGCGAAAAGGCGACGTTATAGCTCAACTTTTCGCCGCTGCGATAGGGGGCTGCGGAGAGCGCGCTCGCGTTCGTTTCGCTGACGGCTCCCTGCGCGCGAACGCTCGCGGGCGCAAACGGCATCAGAGACATGCAGAGGCCAGCCAGCAGCAGCGGCAGCAGCCAAAGTTTTTGCTTCAACAGTAGAGTTCCCCTTAAAGTTTCTGTCTGCTTGCTCCCGCGCGCGAACCCGCGCCGCGTGAAGCGTCCGGCCCGCCTTACACGCCCCGCTCGCTCCGTTCGTTCACCTTTTTGCTCGCGGCCCTCGGGGCTGCAAAACAACGCGCGAAAAAATTTGATAACGGGAGGATGTATCTGCGGCCTCAAGCAGACCATAGACCACCTACAATCGTCAAACGCCTATCGCGCAAGACGCGTGCAAAGCTCGCAGTAAAAGCCGCGCGCACGCGTATTTAAGGTTGTTCAAGCATCTATTTTTTTGCTTAATCATGCTCATCGCGGTATCAACGCTTTTTGCTACGAAGACGCGTGGTGTAGGCGCGCGTAATCTCTTCATGCTTCACAGGGCCGGGCAGTTTCTCCGGCAAGTTCAGATTATCGTCAACGAGCGCCTCCATATGCACGCCCGCCACATGTGCGTACTGCAAAAGAATCATGAGCGGCGGTTCGTTTCTTCCTGTTTCGTACTTTGAGATGGTCGTGTAATCAATCTGCTCTTCGGCCTTGAGAAGCTTGAGCAACTCTGATTGAGAAAGGCCGAGGGCCAGTCGGATTTGTAGAAGTTTTTCCGCCAAACGTTCCGGCTTCGGACGCGCACTCTTGCCCATCAGGAGTTTCCTCCCGACGAGACAACTAGCGGCTTGACCTTATGTATGAATATACATAAAATGCGTTTGCGTAAGTTATTCGCCGTGAGTATGAACCTTTCATCTCGCACGGCGATGCTCATCAATTCTCTGAGGTTGAGGAGCTACGCATCTGACCGTCGCAATCGTGTTTTCAAAGACTAGAGCGCCAGCATCTTACACTATCCGTTTATGTCCTCACACCGAATCCTCTACGTCGGAGACGAGATTACTCTGCCGGGACTTTTGACCGCCGCGCTCAAGCCCGTCGAGTGTCATGTGGTGCGTTGCCCCGACAACCTTTTTTCACGCACGTTCCTAGAGAGCGACATTAAATACACGCTCCTGATGTTCGACGAATCGTTGGCGGACGCAGAGACTAAGTTCGTGCGCTCGCTGAAACACCATGAGCAGACGCCCGTTGTGGTTCTGAAAAAGCCGATGGATTTAGACGCGCTGGCTCAGACCGTCAGGCGGGTGCTCAAAATCTGACTCTGTGGTTAAGTCAAATGCTTTATAGTCAAAACCGACTTTAGGCGTAATGCTGCGCGCACGCGCTTCTCGTTAGAGACCTTCAAACTCGGAAAGCCAATCGCGGACGCGCACGCGACGCGAGAGCAGCGCGGTGTGTCCCGTCTCTTCGAGTAGCTTGAGCCGTGCGCGCGGGAGTTTCGCGGCCAGAAGTCGCGCCGCCGCGACGCTGTCGAGCAAGCGGTCGGCGGTTCCGGCGACGACGAGCGCGGGCGTCTCGATCTCGTGCAGGCGCGCGCGCAAATCCGTGTCGCGAATAATCCGCATCCGCGAAAGATAACCCTCGTACGGCAAACTGCGCGTGTGTTCGCGGAACAAGCGGCGGTCTTCTTCCAGTACGTCGTCGCTGAAGAGACGACGGCGCGCGCTCCGCGTCCGGTGCGCACGCATCAAAGCAAACGGCAGGACGGAAAAGAGCACGACGCCCGCTTTGATTTTGGCACGTTGCGTAAAAAATGGAAAAGTGTTGACGAGAATCATCCGCTCGAACAACTCCGGATACGCGAGCGCGGCGGCAATCGTCAACAGCCCGCCGAAAGATTCGCCGAGCACGGTCGCACGCTCGAAGCCCGCCGCGCGCACAACCGTGCGCAGGTCTTCGACGAGTTGCGGCATCCCGTAGCGACCCGCGCTGCGCAGAGGAAAGGTGACGACCGTATGGTCGCGCGCGAGATCGTCGGCCTGCTTGTAGAAAAGTTTTCCTGACCCCTCCACGCCCGACACATAGACGAACGCGGGGCCGCTTCCCTGTACTCGATATTCAGGCATCATTCACTCGTGAATCGTGATTAGTAAATCGTGAATCGTAAATCGTAAATAGAGAAAACAGTTCTTTCTATTCACGATTGACGATTCACGATTTACTACCTTCCGCTTTCTCCATCTCCGCGATGATTTCCGCGACGGCGCGCGCCGCGTCGGGGGCGTTGAGGATGGCGCGACCGACGACGAGATAGTTCGCCCCGGCGCGGACGGCCTCCGAGGGAGTCATCACGCGCTTCTGGTCGTCGTGCGCGACGCTCGAAGGGCGCACGCCCGGCGTCACGATCAAGAAATCCTCGCGCGCGACCGACGCACGCACGGGCGCAATCTCATGCGGCGATGCGACCACGCCGTCAAGCCCGCTCGCTTCGGCGAGCCGCGCGAGCGCGACCGCTTGCTCTGCGGGCGATGCATCTATGCCGACCTCGGCGAGCGTCGCCGCGTCCGCGCTCGTCAACACGGTGACGGCGATGACGCGCGGGCGCGTCGTACCTTCACGCGCGGCTGTCTCGGCGGTCGCGGTCGCAGCGCGGCGCATCATCTCCGCGCCGCCCGCAGCGTGCACGTTGAAGAGCGAGACGCCCAGACGCACGGCCTCGCGGCTCGCTCCGGCGACGGTGTTCGGGATGTCGTGAAACTTGAGGTCGAGGAAGACGCGCTCGCCCGCGCGGACGACTTCGCGCACGATGCCGGGCCCGGCGGCGGTGAAGAGTTGCGAGCCGATTTTGAACATCCCGACCTGCCCCGCGAGCGTCGCGACGATCTCGCGCGCCTCGCGCGCCGTCTCCACGTCGAGCGCGACGATCAGCTTATCTTTCATAC
>DATLMV010000072.1:0-4347 GCA_035537095.1 Pyrinomonadaceae bacterium | reverse complement strand
GTTCGACGATGCGCGCACGCGTCTGCTCGACGCTCGCGCGCGAGCGACGGAGGAACGGCTGCGGGTACGTGCCCATGTAAATCATCAAAATCAGGAGCGGGACGAGCAAGCCGATTTCGCGCCAGTTCAAGTCGGACAGACGCGCGTTGGCGGAGTTCGTCACGCGCCCCATAAAGACGCGCTGCACCATCCAGAGCATATAGACGGCGGAAAGGATGATGCCCGTCGCCGCAGCCATCGTTGCCAAACGCGCCCAACCAACGGACAGCGAGTTGGAGAGCCACATGCCGAGCATGATTAAAAATTCGCCGACGAAGCCGTTCATCAAAGGCAATCCGACGGACGAGAGCGTGGTGATGATAAAGAGCGTCGCGAAAATCGGCATCGGGTGCGCGAGCCCGCCGAAGTCGGCGATTGCGCGCGTGTGCCGTCGTTCGTAAATCATCCCGACGAGCAGAAAGAGCGCGCCGGTCGAGACGCCGTGATTCAACATCTGGTAGAGCGCGCCCTGCATCCCCTGTTCGGTGAACGAGAACAGACCGAGCACGACGAAACCCATGTGGCTCACCGACGAATAGGCGACGAGGCGTTTCACGTCCGGCTGCACCATCGCGACCAGCGCGCCGTAGATGATGCCGATGACGGCGAGCGTAATCATGTAGGGCGCAAACTCGCGCGCGGCTTCGGGAAACAGTCCGAAGTTGAAACGCATCAGCCCGTAAGTTCCCATCTTCAAGAGCACGCCCGCGAGGATGACGGAGCCTGCGGTCGGCGCTTCCGTGTGCGCGTCGGGCAGCCAAGTGTGGAAGGGAAAGAGCGGGACTTTGATGGAGAACGCAATGGCGAAGGCGAGAAACAGCCAGAACTGCGCGCGCGACGGCTGCACGCCGTCGGTCAAAATCATCTTTCCGTCTTGCAGCGAATTGAAGAGCGTGACGTAATCGAATGTGCCGACGCCCGTCTGCTGCAAGTGAATGTAGTAGAGCGCGATGATGCCGACGAGCATCAGGAGACTGCCGACCGCCGTGTAGATGAAGAATTTCGCCGCCGCGTAGATTCGCTTCTCGCCGCCCCAGACGCCGATGAGAAAGAACATCGGGACGAGCGACGCCTCGAAGAAGAGATAGAAGACGAGCAGGTCGAGCGAGACGAAGACGCCGATCATCGCGCTCTCCAAAATCAGGATGAACGCATAGAACGCGAGCGGTCGTTTCTCCACCGCATGCCAGCTTGAGAGAATCGAAATCGGTATCAAGAGCGTCGTCAAAATCACGAGCCAGAGGCTCATGCCGTCAACGCCGACGTGATAACGCGCGCCGATTGCGCCGATCCACGGCACGTCCTGCACAAACTTGAACTCGTTCGCCGCGCCCTCGCCGACGCCCCCGCCGAGCAGCAGCAGCGACAAAGCGAAGGTCGCGAGCGAGAAGCCGAGCGCAATCCAACGATAATGAGTCTCGCGGCGGTAGGGCGCGAGCGTGTGCGCGGCGACGGCCAACGCGCCGACGACGGGCAGGAGTATCAGGATGGTGATTAAGTATTGCTGCATAGCGAAAGTCAGCGGACGACGGAGAGAACCTTGTAAGCGTTATAGGCGAAGAAGGCGATGACGAAGAGCGCGCCGAGCAGGATAATCGCCGCGTAGCTGCGAACGAGTCCCGACTGCAAGTGGCGCGCGACGCCGCCGATGTTCGAGACGGCGCGGCCCACGCCGTTCACGATGCCGTCAACCACGCCGACATCGAACAACTTCCACAAGCCCTCGCGCGAGCCCGTCTTGATGGGATTGATAATCGTCGCATCGTAGATTTCGTCAATGTAGTACTTCTGCTCAAGGATGCGCGGCATCTCCAAAAGCGGGCGGCGACGAAAGACCGTCCAGCCGATGCCGATGCCGATGAGAGCGATGCCGACGGAGACCGCGCTGAAGATGCGCTCCCATTTGACCTCCTCGGGGTCGTGCGCGTGTTCCGACGCGGGCACGCCGCCGTGTTCGCCCTCACCGACCGAAAGAGGCGTCGCGCCGTCGGTCGCTTGCGGTGGTTTGGATAAAAACTCCGGCCCCGTCGCGCCGTGCCCGCTCGTCGCCGCGCCGCCGTGTCCCGCTCCGCCCTCTCCGCTCTCCGGCGCATGCTCGACGACCGATTCGAGCGTGTGCTCGAAGTAGTTCGGCACGATGCCGCCGCTCAAAGCGTAGGGGATTCCGACGAGCCCGCCGAGGGTCGAGAGGATGGCGAGCACGACGAGCGGCACGGTCATCGTCCAAGGCGATTCGTGCGGCGTGTGCGCGCCGTGATGCCCGTGCGCATCGTCGCCGTGCGCGTCATGTGTTGCTGCGTCGGGACTGTGCGCCGCCGCACCGTGCGTCTGCGCGTCGGCTGCGTGCTCGCCCGCTTCGTGATGCGGGCGGTCGCCTGCGGAATCCATGCGCGCGTCGTGCGGTTTCGCGCCCTCGTCGTAGGCGTGCGCGTGCGCTTCGTCGGCCTGCCCGCCCGCCGTCGCCGCCTCGCGGAAACGTTCCTCGCCCCAGAAGGTCATCACCATCATGCGCGTCATATAGACGGCGGTCAGGAGCGCGGTGATTGCGCCGACGGCCCAGAGGATTTTCGGGAAGTGGTGCGTCGTCTCCGACGCCGTCCACAGCGCGCCGCTGCTCCAAGTCTTCCAGAGGATTTCGTCTTTTGAGAAGAAGCCCGCGAAGATGGGGATGCCGCTGATGGCGAGCCAGCCCGTGAGCATCGTGGCGAAGGTGACGGGCATGTACTTCCTCAGGCCGCCCATCCGCCGCATGTCCTGCTCGTGATGCATGCCGTGGATGACGGAGCCGGAGCCGAGGAAGAGCAGGGCCTTGAAGAAGGCGTGCGTCATGACGTGGAAAATCGCCGCGACGAACGCGCCGACGCCGCACGCGAGCATCATGTAGCCGAGTTGCGAGACGGTCGAATAGGCGAGAACTTTTTTGATGTCGTTCTGCGCGAGTCCAATGGTGGCGGCGAAGATGGCGGTGGCCGCGCCGATGATGGCGACGATGAACATGGCCGACGGCGCGTGCGTGTAGATGGCCGAGCAGCGGACGATCATATAGACGCCCGCCGTCACCATCGTCGCCGCATGGATGAGCGCGGAGACGGGCGTCGGGCCCGCCATCGCGTCCGGCAGCCAAACGAACAGGGGAATCTGCGCCGACTTGCCCGTCGCGCCGATAAAGAGCAGGACGGCGGCGGACGTGATGCCGCCCGCGACAATCGCGCCCCATGTGAACGGGTCAACCGGCATCTCGGCGACGAGGCGCATCGCGCTCTGGACGCCCTCAGCCGTCTTGTCGAAGAAACTGATAGAGCCCGTCAGAAAGAAGACGAGCATGATGCCGAGCACGACGCCCCAGTCGCCGACGCGGTTGGCGACAAACGCTTTCTTCGCCGCGTCGCCCGCCTCTTTGCGGTCGAAGTAGTAGCCGATGAGCAGGTAGGAACAGAGGCCGACGCCCTCCCAACCGACGAACATCAACAACAGATTGTCCGCCAGCACGAGCGTCAGCATCATGAACATGAACAGGTTCAGGTACGCGAAGAAACGATAGAAGCCCTGATCGCCGTGCATGTAGCCGGTGGCGAAGATGTGTATCAGGAGGCCGACGAAGGTGATGAAGCAGGCATAGATGCCGCTCAATCTATCCATCCCCAGACCGAAATCGGCGCGAAATCTTCCGACCTCCATCCACGTCCAGAGGTGGTCGAGAATGACTTTCGGCTCGCCGCGCAGAGCGCCCTCAGGCCCGAACGCCGCGATAAAAGCGACGACCGTCGAGACGCCCACCGCCGCGCACGCGACGATGCCGATAAACTTCTCGCTGCGCAGCCTGCGGCCCACCAGCCAGTTGATGGCCGCACCCACGAGCGGCGCGAAAATGATGTAGCGAAGCATAATGTTCGTGAATCGTGAATCGTAACTCGTGAATAGAAAGTGTGCTGGATGCTCTTATCTATTTACGATTGACGATTCACGATTTACTAAAATTTGAGAACCCTCGCGTCGTCAACGTCGAGCGATTCACGGTTGCGGAAGACCGTGATGATGATGCCTAAGCCGACCGCCGCTTCCGCCGCCGCCACCGTCATCACGATGAAGACGAAGAGTTGGCCCGTGACATCGTTGAAATACCGGGAGAAGGCGACGAACGTCAGGTTGACGGCGTTGAGCATCAACTCGATGCACATGAACATCGTGATTACGTTGCGCTTGATGATGACGCCGACCACGCCGATGGTAAAGAGCATCGCCGACAGGGCCAGATACCATTCCAGTCGAATCATAAAAGGCTCACTCCTTCTCCCGCGAAGGCGCGGC
>DATLMV010000071.1:0-1190 GCA_035537095.1 Pyrinomonadaceae bacterium | reverse complement strand
GCCGTGCTCGGCGGCAAACTTACAATCGGCCTCGACGACGCGCAGCTTGATCGAATCGCCGATGATGGGCGTGAAGTTCATAAACTGAGCCGGCGTGATTTAGCCGTCGCCGTCGCGCGTGGGTGGGACGGCGCGACGACGGTGGCGACGACGATGTGGATTGCCCGTCAAGTCGGCATCGCGGTTTTTGCGACGGGCGGCATCGGCGGCGTTCATCGCGGAACGCTCGCGGATGTGTCGGCGGATTTGCCGGAACTGGCGCGCACGCCGATGACCGTCGTTTGTTCCGGCGCGAAAATCGTGCTCGACCTCGCGGCGACGCGGGAATGGCTGGAGACGTATGGCGTCACCGTCGTGGGTTACGGTTGCGACGAGATGCCCGCGTTCTACACGCGCCGTAGCGGACTCCCGGTTGATGTGCGCGCCGACTCCGCGCGCGAAGTAGTAATGCTCGCGCGGGCGCGGAACGAACTCGGTTTGGAAGGCGCGATTCTCGTCACCGTTCCGGTGCCAAGTGAATCGGAAGTCTCGGCGGATATGATTGATCCCGCGCTTGACGAGGCGCTTGCCGAGCTTGAGCGTCTGGGAATCGGGGGGCGGGATGTAACGCCGTTTCTATTAGCACGCATGAGTGAGCGAACGGGTCGCGCGACCACGGCCGCCAACGTCGCCTTGCTGGAGAGCAACGCGCGAGTCGCCGCCGAGATTGCGCGGGCGCTGACCACACTTGATTCCGCGCGTGACTGCGCGCCAGATTCGTCGCCCACCAATTGATTGAACTCATCTGTGGTTTCCTTCGTTCTTCTTCCTGAACTTACGGGCGATGAAGGTGGAGAACAGCCTGCCGGTAAATAAGAAGCACTGGAGGGGGAGAAATGAAACTTAAAATCATGTTTGTTTTAATAATCGTCGCGGCGGCGTGGGTGATCGGGTGCGAAAGGCCAGATGGCACAGCAAACCGCGAGGTCGAAATCGGCGAAGGCCGGGAAGAAACGCGCCAGAGTTATCAGCTTTCGCCGGGGGCGCGCGTCGAAGTCAGAAGTATCAGCGGGTCGGTTGAGATTGAAACCACGGAAACGGGAAGCGCCGAAGTGCATGTTATCCGCACGGCGCGAAACCGCGCGGATTTGGATCATAACAATGTAGCCGTCGAGCAGACGCTTAACAGTCTCACCGTGCGAGGGAGGAAC
>DATLMV010000070.1:0-7597 GCA_035537095.1 Pyrinomonadaceae bacterium | reverse complement strand
CGACGCCATCGGGCTCGCCGCGAAGCTGATCAAGGATCACATGCAGATCTTCATCAACTTCGAGGAGGACACCGACGAGTTCGCCTACCAGAACATCGAGCGCCCGCCGCTGCCGCGCAACGACGTGCTCGACCGCTCGGTCGACGAGCTGGAGCTGTCGGTCAGGTCCTACAACTGCCTGAAGAACGCCAACATCCGCTCCATCCGGGACCTCGTCCAGCGCTCGGAGCGCGAGATGCTCGCGACGAAGAACTTCGGCAAGAAGTCCTTGAACGAGATCAAGGAGATTCTGCACGGGATGGGGCTCGACTTCGGCATGGCCTTCGACGAGCAGGGCAACCCCATCCCCGGCTCCGGCGGCTCCGACCTCGGCCCGGACGATTACCCGGACGACGAGGACGAGGACGACAAGGATTAAGTTCGAACGCCGGGCGGTCGGCCGGAGAGCGGCCCCGCCCGGCGTTCATAGTTCATAGCTTAGGAATTTTGTCATGCGACACTTAAAAGCACATCGCAAACTGGGACGCACGACGGAGCATCGCATCTCGATGTTGCGTAACCTTGCGACCTCGCTCATCAACGCGCGCGACGAGCGCATCATCACCACCCTGCCGAAGGCGAAAGAACTGCGCCCGTTTATCGAGAAGGCCATCACGCTGTCGCGTCATGCGAAGGGCTTGGAGGGCGAACAGGCGGCGGTGCAGAGCGTCCACCTGCGCCGACAGGCGGCGGGCTTCTTCCACGCGGGCAACCGCCAGCAGTCTCCCTCGACGGGCAAACGCAAACAGCCGCGCGCGCCGCGCACGGCGGGCGTCGCCGCCTTGAAGCGTCTCTTCAACGAACTCGGCGAGCGTTTCAAAGACCGTCCGGGCGGCTACACGCGCATCATCAAGCTCGGCAGGCGCGACGGCGACAACGCCGAACTCGCCATCATCGAACTCGTTGACAACCCGCGCGAACGCGAGGCCGCCGAAGCCGCGACCAAGCGCGCCAAGTCCGTCACCTCGGGCAAGAAGAAATCGGCGAAGGCGGGCGACGGTAAAGAGGCCGAGGGCGGGCGTCGGGGTGGCCGCAAGGCCGACAAGACTTTCGAGAAGGAAGAGACCACGAATGCTCGCGGCAAGGGCGAAGCGTCAATCGCCGAGACGAAGGATTCGGACAAAGCAGGCAGCGGCGGACGCCGTTCGCAGAAAACCGAATCAACCGCCGCCGAGCAGGAGACAGAGTAGTAATCGAGGGAGTGAACGCACAGGGTGGGCGCACCCGCCGGAGTCTCGAACCGTCGCGCGCTCGTTCACTAACTACCGGCCCCAATCGAACGCACGGCGTTGCGCGCGAGTTGGGGCTTTCCCATTGGTATGATCTACGGGGCTGTTCCATAGGTCTGATCTGATGTGGACTGAAAGCGAGCCGGAGTGCTCGCCCGTTCGGAGTCTGAAAAGCATGAGCGAGCAAGATTCAGCGCAACCATCCGGCCACGAACAGACGCAGCGAGAACGCGAGCGACCGCAGGGAGAACGCGGCGGCGCAAGCGGCGGCGGCGGCGGTCGCCACGGGCGCAGGCGTCACCCGCAGCAGCAGCAACAGCAGCAGCAGTCGCGGCGCACCGAAGCCTCGATCAACATGAAAGAGTTGCGCGAGTTGATCGAGTTGTTCACGGCAAACGGTCTCACCGATTTCGAGCTTGAGAACGAAGAGATACGCGTCCGCTTGAGCCGCAACCTGTCGGGCCAGACGAGCGCGACGACCGGCGGCGCTGAGCACACCGCGAACGCGGCGACGCCCGCGACACACTCCGGAAGCGCATCGCGCTCCGTCTCTTCACCGGCGACCGCTGCGCCGGATAGAGCGGAGGCCGCGACGCCCGGCAAGGAAGAAGCGGAGGAAGAACTGCACGTGATTCCTTCGCCGATTGTCGGGACGTTTTACCGTTCGCCGTCGCCCGCCGCCGACCCGTTCGTCAAACCCGGCAGCCACGTCGAACCGACGACGACCGTCTGCATCATCGAAGCGATGAAATTGATGAACGAGATTCAAGCTGAAACCACCGGCACGGTCGAGAAAATCTACGTCGAGAACGGCCAGCCCGTCGAATACGGCCAGCCTCTCTTCGGAATCAAAAAATAGTGACGAGTGACAAGTCAAAGACTTGTTCTTGCCCGTCACTCGTCGCTTGTCATTGTTTCAACATGCGTAAGTTTCGTAAAATTCTGATAGCCAACCGTGGCGAGATTGCGTGCCGCATTATCTGGACGTGCAAGGAGATGGGCATCAGCACCGTCGCCGTCCACAGCGAGGCCGACCGCGATTCGCTTCACGTCCGCTTCGCCGACGAGTCGGTCTGCATCGGCGGTTCGCCGTCGGCGCAGAGCTATCTGAACATTCCCTCCGTCATCGCCGCCGCCGAAATCACCAACGTTGACGCGATTCATCCCGGCTACGGGTTCCTCGCCGAGTCGGCTTACTTCGCGGAGATTTGCGAGGCGTGCAACATCAAGTTTATCGGGCCGCGCCCTTCGGTGATTCAAATGATGGGCGATAAGGTGGAGGCGCGCCGCACGATGAAGGAAGCGGGCCTGCCCATCCTGCCCGGAAGCCCGGAGCCTTTGAAATCTGAAGAGGAGGCCATGCGTCTGGCGCGCGAGATCGGTTTCCCCGTCATCATCAAGGCGTCGGCGGGAGGCGGCGGTCGCGGGATGCGCATCGTGCGGACGGAAGAGGAGTTGGGGCCGCTGATGCAGGTGGCGTCGAACGAAGCGGCGGCCTCCTTCAAGAACGGTGAAATCTACATCGAACGCTATATCGAACGCCCGCGCCACATCGAGATACAGGTGCTCGCCGACGAAGAGGGCAACTGTATTCACTTGGGCGAGCGCGATTGCTCGATTCAGCGTCGTCATCAGAAGCTTCTGGAAGAGGCTCCTTCGCCCGTGCTCACCGCCGAACTGCGCGAGCAGATGGGACGCGCGGCGGTCGAAGCCTGCAAGCGCATCGGATATTCGAGCGCGGGGACGATTGAATTTCTGCTCGACGAAGACGGTCGTTTCTACTTCATGGAGATGAACACGCGCATACAGGTCGAGCATCCGGTAACGGAGATGGTCACGCTCGCCGACATCGTGCGCAACCAGATACTGATCGCGCAGGGCGAGCCGCTCCGCTTCAAACAGGAGGACGTGCTGATCGTCGGCCACGCCATCGAGTGCCGTATCAACGCGGAAGACCCTCTGACGTTTACGCCGTCGCCGGGCCGCATCACGACCTACAATTTGCCGGGCGGCCCCGGCGTGCGAGTTGACACGTCAATCTATGCGGGCTATCTCGTGCCGCCGTTTTATGATTCGATGATCGCCAAAGTCATCGTCCACGCGCGCACGCGCGAACTCGCCATCCCGCGCATGCGGCGTGCGCTCGAAGTGCTCGTCGTCGAGGGCATCAAGACGACGATTCCGCTCCATTTGGAGATTATGAATGACGCGCAGTTCGGCACGGGCGAGTATTCGACGAAGTTCATGGAAGAGTTCATGGCCCGCCGGAACGTTGGGAAATAGGGCGAAAAGCGCCGAAAATCGCGCCAAATCCGCGCAGTTCACAGCGGTTTGACGGAGGGGCCGGAGAGCCTTTATAATAACCGACTTTTCTACGGCAGATTATTCCGCCAGTAGTGGGAGGAGAGAGATAATGCCTTACGCAATCATCAGATCGGGCGGCAAGCAGTTTCGCGTCGAAGAGGGCGCGACGGTGCGCGTACCGTCTCTGGACAAGCAGGCTGGCGATGCGGTCGAGTTAGAAGCGTTGGTTATCGGCGGCGGTGAAGGCGGCGTTAAAATCGGCGCGCCTGCGGTCGAGGGCGCACGCATCGCGGCGACGGTCGTTGACCACGGTCGGGGCGAGAAGATCATCGTCTTCAAAAAGAAGCGACGCAAGCAGTACAAGCGCACGCAGGGTCATCGCCAGAATTATACGACGGTGAAGATTGATTCTATCGGCTAAGAATAGAGATTAGATGTCAGGTGTTAGATGTTAGCTTTTAGTCTTTCCTGACATCCAACATCTAACCTCTAACATCTGCTTTCGGGAGTTTAGAGAAATGGCACATAAAAAAGGGGTTGGTTCTTCGCGCAACGGGCGCGATTCGCATTCGCAGCGATTGGGCCTCAAGAAGTTCGGCGGCGAGAGCGTGCTCGGCGGTAACATCTTGGCGCGGCAGCGCGGCACGAAATGGAAGCCGGGTAAGAACGTCGGTCGCGGCAAGGACGACACGCTGTTCTCTTTGATTGACGGCGTCGTCAAGTTTGAAGACAAGGGACGACAGGGCAAGTTCATCAGCGTCTATCCACAGGCTACTGTCGCCGCCGCGCCCGAGCAAGAGGCAGCGGTCGCCGCCTGAGTCTCATAAGTGACCACGTCCGTTACTGCCAGCGACGCCCGCGCCGAGTGCTTCTACTCAAGCGACGGGCGTCTTTAATTTAACGATGAGCGCGGAATGCAGAACGATGAATGAAAGGCTAACTCATCGTTATTAGTTCATCACTCATCATTCAGAGTTCATCATTTTGTTTATTGACAGGGTCAAAATCAGGATTCGCGGAGGACACGGCGGCAACGGCGTGATGGCCTTTCGCCGCGAGAAGTTTGTGCCGCGCGGCGGGCCTTCGGGCGGCGACGGCGGGCGCGGCGGCGACGTGTGGCTCGAAGCCAGTTCCTCCTTCAACACGCTGCTCCACCTGCGCTACAACCCCGAACATACCGCCGAGCGCGGGCGACACGGCGAAGGCTCGAACCGTTCGGGACGCGAAGGCGTGGACATCGTCGTGCAGGTTCCCGTCGGGACGCAGGTCTATGACGGGCTGACGGGCGAGTTCTATTGCGACCTCTCGGAAGAGGGGCAACGCTGGCTGGCGGCGCGCGGCGGGCGCGGCGGTTTCGGCAATTCACACTTTGCGACCTCGACCAATCGCGCGCCCCGTTATCATCAAGAGGGCAGCGCGGGCGAGGAGCGCGAGTTGCAGTTGGAGTTGAAACTGCTGGCCGATGTCGGGCTCGTCGGGTTTCCCAACGCCGGAAAGTCAACGCTGATTTCCACCATCTCCGCCGCCAAACCGAAGATCGCCGATTATCCCTTCCCGACCCTTGAGCCGCATCTGGGCGTCGTTGATTTGGGAGACTATAAGACCTTCGTCGTCGCCGATATTCCGGGCCTCATCGAAGGCGCGCACGAGGGCGCGGGGTTGGGCGACCGCTTCCTGCGCCACGTCGAGCGGACGAAACTGCTGCTGCATCTGGTTGACGTTTCGTCGCTGTCGGGGCGCGACTCGGTCGCCGATTACGAGGCGATTAACCGCGAACTAGCGGCCTACGACGCGCAGCTTGCCGAACGACCGCAGATGGTCGTGGCGACGAAGATGGACGCGCTCGACGAGCCGGAACGCGTCTCGCGCCTGCGCGAGCGCGCGCTCGCCGACGGGCGTGAGTTTTACGAAATATCTTCGGCGACGAATCAGGGCGTGCGCGATTTGGTCAACGCGGTCGCGCGGCGGCTCGATGAGATGCGCGCCGCAAAGGACGAGGGGACTGGGAGACGCGACGACGACGCGACGATTGAGATAATCGCGTGAGCTTGTCGGATATCTCAGATAGCGAAAGCCCGGAGCGGCAACGCAGAGTCTTTCGCCGCGTCGTTTGCATGAGCACGCCAGCGCGCGTCATTTTATGGAACGGCTGAAGCGCATAGCCCTGTACGGCGGGACGTTCGATCCCGTTCACGTCGGGCATCTGGCGGTGGCGCGAAACCTGTCGGAGTTGTTCGCGCTCGAAGGGGTGCTGTTCATCCCCGCGCACGTCGCGCCGCACAAGCGGCATGTGCCGGTCACGCCGCCCCTGCAACGCTACGCGATGCTCGCGCTGGCGACGCAGGACGAGCCGCGTTTTCGTATCTCGACCATTGAACTCGACGCGCCCGAGCGGCCCTACACGGTGGACACGCTCGCGCTCTTTCAACAGACGCTCGGACGCGACAGCCGCCTCTTCTTCATCATGGGCGCGGATTCGTGGATGGAGATAACGACGTGGCGCGAGTGGGAGCGCGTGCTCGATTCAATCGAGCATCTGGTCGTCACGCGGCCCGGCTTCGAGTTGACGGCGACGCATCTGTCGGGCGCGTGGCAGGAGCGGATTGTTGACCTGCGCGGCGCGCAGCGCACACGCGTCGAGCAGGCGTTGGCGGAGAACGACGCGCGCGCGTCGAAGATTTATTTCACGGACGCCGTGCTGATGGATGTCGCGGCCACGGAGATTCGCCGCGCCGCACACGAGAGCGCAGACCGCGCGCTGCTCTCAAACTTGGTTTCGCCAGAAGTGGCGGAGTACATCAGAAAATACAGGCTCTATAAAGACACGCATGAAACAGAACCCAACGACGCCCGAACAGACCTCGCCGCTCAATGAACAGGAGCGCGGCAAGAAGACGCGCACGCTAACGCCCGAAGAAGAGACGGGCGGCGCGGCAGCAGGAGCAGCGCAGGCGACAGGGGACGGCGAACAACTGCCGCCCGCCGCGCTCGACGAGCGGATGCTCACCGCGCTCCATGCCGCGAGCGACAAGAAGGCGCTCGACCCGGTCGTGCTCGACCTGCGCGCCGTCGCCAGCTTCACGGACTATTTTCTCATCACGAGCGGCACGAACGTCAGGCAGGTGCAGGCCATCGCCGACGAGATCGTCGAGCGTTCCAAAAAAGAGGGAACGAAGGCGGCGCGCGTCGAGGGCTACAACGCCGCCGAGTGGGTGCTGATTGATTACGGCGACTTCATCGTCCACATCTTTGAAGACAAGTCACGCCGGTTCTACGACCTCGAACGTCTCTGGCGCGACGCGGGCCGTGTCGCCCTGCCGCCCGAGTTGACGGCGGGCGCAAACGCTCCGGCGACGGGCGGCGAAAGCTCTTTGAGAAACGAGCGGTGATTGAACTCGTCGCGCAGTCGGAGGCGATGCGCGAGGCGGTGCGTCTCGCCGAACGCGTGGCGCAGACGGACGCCAACGTCCTCGTGACAGGCGAGTCGGGCGCGGGGAAAGACGCGCTCGCCGCGCTGATTCACGCGCGTTCGCAGCGCGCGGCGGGGCCGTTCGTCAAGATTGACTGCGCGGCCCTTTCGGGCGAACTGCTGGAAGCGGAGTTGTTCGGCTTCGAGCGCGGCGCGTTCACCGGCGCGACCGCCGCCAAGCCCGGACGACTCGAAGCGGCGCACAGGGGCACGCTCGTCTTGGACGAAATCGCGCACCTGACGACCGACGCGCAGGCGAAACTCCTGCGCGTCATCGAGCGGCGCGAGTTTGAACGTCTCGGCGGCAGGCAGACCGTCCACGTTGACGCGCGCGTCGTCGCCCTGACGAACGTTGATTTGGAGACGGCGGTCAAGCGTCGCGCTTTTCGTGAAGACCTCTACTATCGCCTGCACGTCGTCCGCATCCACATCGCCCCCCTGCGCGAGCGGCGCGCAGACATCCGCGCGCTGGCCGAGAAATTTTTGAAAGCATATGCCCTCAAGCACGGGCGGCGGGCGGCGCGTCTCGCGCCCGCCGCGTTCAGTCTGCTCGAAG
>DATLMV010000069.1:0-7830 GCA_035537095.1 Pyrinomonadaceae bacterium | reverse complement strand
GAAGCGCAGACGCAAACACGACGACCGGGTTGAGCCAGCGTATCGCGCGCGCCTCGGTGCTGTTGCAGAAGATGTTTGCGCCGGAGCGGGGGCGTGTTGCGGCGCGCGGTGCGGAGGGCGAGGGCGCGGGAAGTTTGGAGGCGTTCGCGTCGGGGGCGGAGCGGATGTCGCTGTTGATTCTGCGGCGTCGGGCGGCGGCGGGCGTCGAGGCGGGGGAGGACGAGAGCGGGGGCGGTCAGGTCGCGCAGGGCGAAGCGTTGGAGCGGACGCTGGTGTCGCTGCGGAAGGAGGAGACGGCCAAGCCGCCGCGCCTGTCGTACGTGTTCACGCAGACGGCACGCCCGTCCCCGGTCGGCGAACAGAAGGTGATTCGCAAGGTCGAGCAGAGGGAAGTGGTCGAGTTGGTCAAGAGGGAAGTGCAGACGTTGATGTCGTCGAACGCGGCGGCGGCTGCGGCGAGCATGAAACTGTCGCGCGCGGATTACACGCACATCTCCGATCAAGTTTATTCGACGCTGGTGCGGCGTCTGGTTGCCGAGAAGGAACGGCTCGGACTGCATAGCCGTTGAGGTTTTATGTCGCTCGAAAAGTTGAACATCACGAACAAGGATACGAACGAGACGTTCGACGTGCTCTTCAACCCGACGCAGTTGACGGTTGACGAGGCGAACACTTGGGCGGGGCAAGACCGCCAGCGCGGGAAGGACGAGGTGCAGTTCACGTCGCGCGGCTCGCGGACGCTGTCGTTCGATCTTTTCTTCGATACCTACGAGCGCGACGAAGACGTGCGGACATACACGGGCAAGGTCGCCAAGTTGATGATCATTGACATCAATGGCAACGGGAAACGTCCGGCGAAAGTGCAACTGACGTGGGGCGGGGCAGACCCGAATATGCCGGTCGGCGTCTTTCCCTTCGTCGGCGTGCTGGAAAAGCTGACGCAGAAGTTCACGCTCTTTAACAGCCACGGAAAGCCCGTCCGCGCGACGCTGACGATCTCCATCAAAGAGTTTCAGTTGCCCGAGGAGCAGTTGAAGAAGGAGCCGAAGCGCGGCTCGTTTCCGGCGCAGACCTACACGATTCGCGCCGGCGACACGCTCAGCGGAATCGCCGCCGGACTCTGGCGCGACCCGCTCAAGTGGCGTCTGCTGGCCGAGGCCAACAACATCCGCAACCCGCGCCTGCTGCAACCCGGTAATAACTTGATCGTCCCGGCGATTGAATAGCGACCGCCGGCGAGAGAGCCGCAAAAGAGATGGCCGAACCCGCTCTGGAAACACCGCGCGACGCGCCCCACTTCAAGATTTACGTGGGCGGAAGCGAACTGCCCGTCGAGACGGCGATTGACATTCTCGAAGTCGAGGTCAGCGACTACGTCGAGGGCGCGAGCGCATTCATAGTGACTTTCAACAACTGGGATTCGGAGACGCAGGAGTTCAAGTGGATTGACGAAGATTTGCTCGCCGAAGGCACGGAGGTCGAGGTCAAAGTCGGCTACGTTGACAACCTGAGCAGCTTGATAAAGGGCGAAGTGATCGCGCTCGAACCGGAGTTTGCGGCGGACGAAGCGCCGAGTCTCAAGGTGCGCGGCTACGACCGCCTGCATCGTTTCCGCCGGGGACGTAAGACGCGCTCGTTCGTCCAGATGAAGGACAGCGACATCGCCGGACAGATCGCGCGTGAGTTGGGCCTGACCGCAGAGGCGGACGATACGTCGGTGACGCACGAGTACGTTTTGCAGAGCAATCAAACCGACATTGATTTCTTGCTCGAACGCGCGCGGCGCATCCATTTCGAGGTGACGCTCAAAGACAGGAAACTCATCTTTCGCAAAGCGGCGAACGACAAAGGCAAGGTCGTCACGCTCAAGTACGGGATGACTTTGCAATCCTTCTACCCGCGCCTGAGCACGATGCGACAGGTCAACGAAGTAATCGTCAAGGGTTGGAATCCTTTGACGAAGGAGACCATCGTCGCCAACGCCGGACAGGGCGACGAGATCAGCAAGATGAGCGGCGCGAAGCTCGGCGTCGCCATCAGCGAGGAGGTCTTCAGCAACTCGGAGAAGGTCATCGTTGACAAGCCGGTTTTTTCGATGGGCGAGGCGCAGCAGATTGCCAAAGGGATGTTCAACGCGATGACGAACGATTTCATCACGGGCGAGGGCACGGCCATCGGAGACATGGATATTCGCGCGGGGGCGGTGGTGGAGTTGGACGGTCTGGGCACGCGTTTCAGCGGCCTCTACTACATCACCTCCTCGACGCACACGGTCGGCCCCCGAGGCTACTTGACGAAATTCACGGTGGCGAGGAACGCAACATGAGTCTACTCGATGTGATGATGTCGGAGTTTGAGCAGACGACGAGCGACAAGATTTACGGTGTCGTCGTCGGCGTCGTGACCAACAATCAAGACCCCGAAAAAATCGGGCGCGTCAAGGTCAAATTCCCTTGGCTCAACGACGACAACGAGAGCACGTGGGCGCGTTCCGCCTCGCCGATGGCGGGCAAGGGTCGCGGCTCTTGGTTTCTGCCCGAAGTCGGCGACGAAGTGCTCGTCGCCTTCGAGCACGGCGACGTGCGTTTTCCCTACGTGCTCGGCATGTTGTGGAACGGCGTGGACACGCCGCAGCGCGACAACG
Organism: Pyrinomonadaceae bacterium; assembly: GCA_035537095.1. Taxonomy (GTDB): domain Bacteria; phylum Acidobacteriota; class Blastocatellia; order Pyrinomonadales; family Pyrinomonadaceae; genus DASWNP01. The sequence goes on along the minus strand of DATLMV010000069.1, from coordinate 5,186 downwards.
CCGACGGCAAAAACAACGAGCGCGTCATCACCTCAAGGATGGGCCACGAGCTTGTCTTCAACGACGAGGACGGCAAGGGACAGGTCAGCATCACGACGAAGGCGGGCCACGTCATCCTGCTCGACGACACCTCCGGCTCCGAGAGCATCACCATCAAGGACAAGACCGGCAGCAACAAGATGAAGTTTGATTCCTCCGCCAACTCCATCGAGATCGAGAGCGGGGCGACGCTCAAAATCAAAGCGACGACCGATATGGAAATCGAAGCCGGCACGTCGCTCAAAATCAAAGCGACGACGCTCGAACTCAACGGCTCGATGGTCAAGCTCGGCGCGGACGCGAACATGGAGGCCAAAGCCGGAGCCATGATGACCGTCAAAGGCGCGATGGTGATGATCAACTAACGAACGCAAACGAGGGAGAAGAAACGAACATGCCGCCAGCCGCACGACTCGGAGACACGACCGCACACGGCACGCCGCTCGCGCCCGGCCCCGGCGCACCCACCGTCCTCATCGGAGGCATGCCCGCATGGCGCGTCGGGGATTTTCACGCGTGCCCGCTGGTGACGGGCGTCGTCCCGCACGTCGGCGGGGTTGTGGCGATGGGGAGCGCGACCGTTTTGATCGGCGGCATGCCCGCCGCCCGCATGGGCGACATGATCACCGAATCGGCCCCGCCCAACTCCATCATGTTAGGAGAAATGACGGTGCAGATTGGTTAGAAGGTAAAGGTAAAAAGGTAAAAGGTAAAAGTTCAATCTGAAAGCGAAAGCCGATGCCGAAGGATTTTTTAGGAAGAGGTTGGAAGTTTCCCGTCGAGGTTGACGCGACGGGCAAGATTGCGCTCTCGGAGTATGAGGACGACGTGCGCGAGGCCATTCGCATCGTCTTGATGACGGCGAAGGGCGAGCGCGTGATGCGGCCCACGTTCGGCGCGGGCCTCCATGATTTCGTCTTCGCTTCGATGAGCGCGACGACCATCGGCAAGATTCAGCAGGCGGTGCAGGACGCTCTGCTCGAATGGGAATCGCGCATCGAACTCAGGGCGGTCGAGGTCGAAGCCGACCGCAGCGAGACTGGCAAGCTACTGATCAATGTTGACTATCGCGTCCGCGCGACCAACACGCGTTTTAATCTCGTCTTCCCCTTCTATCTCAAGGAGCAGGCATAGGTGGCCGACGCAGCCCCCAAAATTGACCGGCGAGACTTCGACGCCATTCTCCGCGAAGTGCGCGAACTCGCGCCCGTCTACACGCCGGAATGGATAGCGGCGGAAGATACGGGCGCGGGCGCGGCGCTCCTGAAAATCTTCGCCAAGATGCTCGAAGGCATCATCCGCCGCTTGAACGAAGTGCCGCTGCGGAACTTCGTCGCCTTCCTTGAGATGGTTGGCATCAAGTTGCTGCCCGCGCTGCCCGCGCGCGTCCCCGTCACGTTCTCCCTGAGCGCGGGCGCGCAGGATTCCGTCGCCATCCCCGCGCGCTCGCAGGTCGCGGCGGGCGCACCGCCCGACGGCGGCGACCCCATCGTCTACGAGACGGAGAAGACGCTGCTCGCCACGCCCGCCAAACTTCAGGCCATCTACAGCATCATGCCCGCGAAGGATGCCGTCATCAATCACACCGCCGAGTTGCAGCAGGGCACGACCGCCGAACTGTTCTACACCGACGACTCCAAGAATCTACAGGAGCACAGTTTCTTCATCGGCCACTCAGACCTGTTCAATATCAAAAGCTCCGTCGTCATCGAACTCGCGGCGACGCCCGCGAGCGGCGCATACGTCGAGCGCGGGCGCGCGCGTTGGGAATATTGCGCGGGCGAAACCAAGCAGAAGAAGAACGGCGAGCCCGTGCTCGACTGGCGGCAGTTCGACAAAGCGACCGTCGAGCAGGAGAGGATTCTGCTCAAGAAGGACAACGCCGACGAACTAAAGGAAGTGAAGGTCAACGGCATCAAGAGCCGCTGGATACGCTGCGCGGTCGAGGGCGTGCTCGACAAAAGCGACCCGCTGGCGAGGCTCAAGATTATTGACCTGCGTCTCAAGTCCGCGCCCTTCGTCGCGGGCGCGCAGAGCACGCAGCCCGGCAAGATGCAAGCGGCCCGCCCGTCGGGCGGCGTCGCTCCCGACGCGGCCTTTTATAACGACCTGCCTTTGAAAGTCCCGCCCAACGAGACGAAGCCGCTGACGCCCTTCGGCCCCGCGCCGCCAGCGGGCGAAATCGGTATCCGCCCGCGCGCGGGCGACATCTTTTATCTCGCCAGCGAAGAGGCTTTCTCGAAGAAAGGCTCGGACATCACGCTCATCGTCGGCGACCCGAAAGAGAGCGACGTGGTGGTCGCGGGCGCGGGTGTTGACATCGAGCGCGTGCACGGCATCGGCAAGCTATTCACGCGGCGTCTGCGCGCGGCGGGCGTCAAGACGGTCGCCGATTTTCTCAGACTCGACCCGCAACAGGTCGCCGAAATCGTCCGCAACCGGAAAGCCAAAATTCCCGCGAGCCGCTACATGGTCAGAATCCGCAACATGCGCGAGGCGACCGTCAAAGAGTTTTACGACAAGGTCGTCACGCAAGGCCCGACCGAAGTCGTCATCGGCCAGAGCACCCCTCCTGCGCGCGCCGTGCCGGTGCTCTCATGGGAATACTGGAACGGCGCGGGATGGGTCGCGCTCGAAGATTTGAAGGACGAGACGAACGCCCTGACGAGTTCCGGTTACGTCAGTTTCAGATGCCCCGAAGACCTGACGCCGACGAAAGTCATCGGTCAGAATAACTACTGGATTCGCGTCCGCATCGCGTTCGGCGATTACGGCAAAGAGAAAATCCAAAGCATCGAACCGACGAAGATCACCTTCGACACGAGCGACATCAAGCCGCCCGCGTTCAAGTCGTTCACCATCTCATACGCGTCGGCGGGCGAGCCGCCGCAGCAAATCCTGACGCTCAGCAATCTACAGTTCAACGCGCCCGCGCTCCCCATCGCCGCGCCCTTCGCGCCCTTCGACGCGCTCGACGACGATCATCAATCGCTCTATTTCGGCTTCGACCGCGCGCCCTTAAAAGGCCCCATCGGTATCTTCTTCTCGCTCAAGGAGCAGGAGTACACGGACGAAAATAGGCCGCATCTCGTCTGGGAATACTACCGGCTGCGCGCGGGCGCGGACGCGGGCGAATGGCTTCGCCTCATCGTCACGGACGGGACGAAGAATCTCACCGAGAGCGGCACAATCGAGTTTATCGGCCCGCCCGACTTCGCGCCGCTCTCGCGCTTCGGGCAGTCGCTCTACTGGATACGCGTCAAAGATATCAACGACAAATTCGTGCCGCTCCGCGACATCACGCAGGCGCTCGAACAGACCGCCGCTGCAAACGACGCGGACGCAGACGCCCCCGTCCTCCCGCGTCAACGTGAGCGCGGACTTCATCAAACACGCGGCGACTTGCAGCACGCGTCGCGTCCGGCGGAGACGCGCAAAGTTGATGCCCTGCTCCATGACCTCGCGCGCTATCAAACGAGGCTCGCCGCCGGGCGCACCGCCCCGACGTTAGACCAAACTTCGCCGACACTAGACCAGACTTCTCAGACGCTCGACGTGATTTCCGGTTCGTTTCGCGGCCTCTCGGTCGCTGACTTACGACGCACGGCGACAAGGGCCAAAGCGAAACTGCCTATCGCACATCAAGCGTCGCAGCCAGCGTCGTTGTCGTCACCGTTGATTCCCGTTCCATGCTTGCAGCAGACGGGCGCGCGTGTTCCGGTCTGCGGCGAGGCGGTCGAGTCGTTCGACCTGCCCTACACCATCAACGCCAACCTTCTGCTCAACCCGTTCGCGCCGCTCGTCAACGGCGTCTATCTCAACACGGCTTGGGCGGTGCAGTCCGAGACGGTCGCCGACGAGATTGTCGGCTCAAGCAACGGTATCCCGAATCAGAGTTTTACGCTGACGAAGTTTCCCGTCATCGAAGAGGCCATCTGGGTCAACGAAATCGGCTCGCTGACGGAGAGCGAGCGCAAGGCTTTCGTCGGGCGCGCGGACATGGAGGTGCGCGTCCGGAAAGACGCCGAGGGCAACGACACGGAGTTCTGGGTGCGTTGGGCCGCGCTCGAAGACATCACGGAGGCGGGCGCGACCGCGCGCGTCTATAGCATTGACCGCACGTTCGGGCAGGTGGAGTTTGGCGACGGCGTGCGCGGGATGGTTCCGCCCATCGGGCGAGACAACCTGCGCGCCAGTTATCAGGCGGGCGGCGGCGCGCGCGGCAACATCCCCGCGCGGTTGATAACGTCGCTCAGGACGACGATTCCACTCGTCGAGAAGGTTATCAACCCGGAGCCTTCGGGCGGCGGCTCGGATACGGAACTGCTCGGGCGTGCGTTGGAGCGCGGGCCGCAGTTCATCAAGAATCGGGGGCGCGCGATCACGGCGGAGGATTTCGAGTGGATTGCGCGCGAGGCTTCGCAGGCGATAGCGCGCGTCAAATGCCTGCCGACCTTCAACGATAACGGGCAGTTTGAAACGGGATGGGTGACGGTCATCATCGTGCCCGCGAGCGACGAGGCGCGGCCCGTGCCTTCGCCGCAACTGCGCTACCGCGTCGAGCGATACGTGCGCGACCGCGCGCCCAACGTCGCCGCCTATCCGAAGCAGGTCAAAGTCACCGGCCCCGCCTACGTCGAAGTCCGCATCGCAGCCGACCTCTATCCGGTCAGCATTGACCTCGCGCCGAAGATTGAGACGCAGGCGGTCGTCAACGTCAAAGCGTTCCTGCATCCGCTCACGGGCAGCTACACAAACACGGGTTGGGAGTTCGGACGCCTGCCGTGTCTCTCCGATTTCTACGCGCTGCTCGAAGGCTTGGAGGGCGTTGACCACGTGGAGAATCTGACGATGACCTTGCAGGCGGTGAAACAGAGCGGGCAATACAACGGCGCGGCGCGCGTCGTCACGGAAGACCGCCCGCTCGATATTGACGTGCCCGATTATGCGCTCGTCTATAGCGGCGAACATCAATTCACGGTCAAAGTTTCGGGATAACTGATATGCCTCTGCCGCAGCCAAATCTGGACGACAAAAACTTCGTCACGCTCGTTGACGAAGCGACCAAGCTGATTCCGCGCCAGTCGCCCGAATGGACTGACCATAACCGGCACGACCCCGGCATCACCTTCATCGAACTCTTCGCG
>DATLMV010000068.1:0-13656 GCA_035537095.1 Pyrinomonadaceae bacterium | reverse complement strand
AGTCGCCGCGACGGGACTTTGATTATCTGCGTTCCGTCGCGTTCCATTCTTCCGCTGCCGGTGGAAAAATCTTGATAAGGCTCGGGCGTTCGGATTAACATGCGCGCGCTTCACTTGATTCTTCGCGCGCGTGGCTGCGCGGCCCCTGCGGCGCGCTCCGGCTGGTCACGCCGACACCCTTCAGCGACACATCCCGCTTCGCTCTATACCCGAAGCTTTGAGACAACGACTTTGATGAACGCACAAACGACCCCGCGCGCGCCTGCGACGCCGACGCCGCAGAGAACTAAGGAGGGTGAAAGTAATGACTGAATACAATAGGAATTTGGTTCTCGCTAAAGTCAAGCAATGTTTCCCTCGTGAGGATGAGGAAAAGGTTATGTCGCTCCTTGACTCGTGTGGTGTGCAGTCCTCGGAAGGGTTACGCTCGTGTGTCCAAATCGCGGTGCTCAAATTATCAGAGGGCAACTTGGGAAAGTTGCGTAAGTACGTAGATACCGCGCAGGATGATTATAGGGATGTAATAGCATACGCGGAGAATCCTGAATGGATGAGCAAGAACACCGGACGTCTTGACCCGGAAGAAGAGGGGAGAATAAAGCGGAGAGATTATAAGCAGTATATGGATTGGCTGGAAGGATAAGGTGTAGCCAAAGCGCAGCCTAGTGCCGCGGATGAACCGGACTCGCAACAAGCGGGCCTCTCATCATCAGAATGGCGGGCTCGCCGGTTATCCGTGGCGCTAGGCGGCGACGAAATCCTGCGGATGGCTTGGGAGCGTTTCGCGCTCTACGACTCGAACACCGTCTGGCAGCAGAAATATCACAACAAGCTTCTGAAGTGGATTCTGATTCCCGGCGTGACGGGCACGTTTCTCGTCGTCGCGCAGCAGCAACTCGCAGGCTTGCCACCCGCCGCCGCACTCGCGCCCGGCGGCGACAAGCGCGTCGAGCGTTAGCGGCGAGGCTCATGCGCGCCCGTGCCGTTTTCGCGCGGATTGACTCCGGCACGCCAGCGGAGTTAAAAATTGTTCGCTTACTTCGCGCGGGGGCCACTCGCAAAATTACCGACACCACTCCTGATGGTTTGAGACGGCGACGGCGGCACGCCGGGCCTCCCTCGTCGGCGCAGTCAGCCCTCGCGCGCGTGCCCGTCCAATGGAGTTTGTAATGTGTCCGATTCCCAATTATCAAGACGACATCTTTATCAGCTACGCTCACGTAGATAATCAGCCGCTCGCCGAAGGTCTGCAAGGATGGGTCGAGACGCTGCACGAACGGCTCAAGATTCGTCTCACGCAACTGCTCGGCGAAGAGGTGAAAATCTGGCGCGACCGCAAGCTGCAAGGCAACGACGTGTTCGCCGATACGCTCGACAGTCAAATCGGCAAGGTCGCCATCCTCGTCTCCATCATCTCGCCGCGCTACGTCAAATCCGAATGGTGTCTGAAAGAGTTGAACGATTTCTGCAAACTGGCCGACACGAGCGGCGGGCTGCGCGTCGGCGACAAGATGCGTATCTTCAAAATCGTCAAGACGCACATCCCGCTCACCGACCACCCGCCGCAGTTGCGGGGCACGCTCGGCTACGAGTTCTACGAGTACGACCCGGAGCGCGGGCGCGCCAAAGAGTTCAGCCCCGAAGTCGTCCCCGTGCGCGACATCCGCTACTGGGAAAAACTGGACGACCTCGCCTACGACATCAAGCAGTTGGTCGAAAACCTTATCCAGCAGCCTGCGACGAGCGCAGGCGCGACGACGGCGGCGACGACTCAAGCGGATGCGGCGCAAGCAAACACGGCGCAAGCTGTCGCCGCTGTCCCGGCAGCCGAGTCCGGCATGACCGTCTATCTCGCGCAGGCCACCTCGGACGTTGACTCGGAGCGCGACCAGATCAAACGCGACTTGCAGCAGCACGGGCACATCGTCCTGCCCGACCGCGAACTGCCTTTGCAGGGCGCGGCCTTGCAAGAGGCGGTCGGCGAATATCTGTCGCGCAGCGATTTCTCCATCCATCTCATCGGCGAGTATTACGGCATCGTGCCCGAAGGCGAGAGTCGTTCCATCGTCCACTTGCAGAGCGAGATGGCGGCGGCGCGCGGCGACGATTTCCCGCGCATCGTCTGGATGCCCGTCGGGCTCGCGTCCGGCGACGAGCGGCAGCAGAAGTTGATTGACGGGCTGCGTCTCGGGCACAGCACGCACAAGGGGACGGAAGTTTTACAGACCAAGTTTGAGGACTTGAAGACGCTCGTCCACGACCAACTGACGAAGCGCAACAAGCCCGAACCGGCCCCCGCTCTGAGCGACGCCGAGGGCGGACGCTTCTCCGTCTATCTCATCTGCGACCGGCAGGACATGGACGCCGTCGCCGACATCGAGAGTTATCTCTTCGACCTCGGCGCGGACGTTATCTTGCCCGCGATGGAGGGCGACGAAACGCAGGTCTATGAAGACCACAAGGCCAACCTGCTCGAATGCGACGCCGTGCTCATCTACTACGGGCAGGCGAGCGAAATCTGGCTGCGGATGAAGCAGCGCGAGCTACAAAAAATCGCGGGCTACGGGCGGACGAAGCCGCTGCTGGCGAAGGGCATCTACGCGGGCGGCCCGCAGACCGCGCCGAAAGAGCGTCTCAGAGACCACGAGGCGGTCGTGATGAAGAACTACGGAGCGTTCACGGCGGAGAGCTTGCAGCCGTTTTTTGAACAGGTGCAGAAGTCAAAAGGAGCGCGAGCGCAATGATCAGCGAAAGCGTCAGGATGGACATGGAACTGGACATGCCGGAGAACCCGTTTCCGGGTCTGCGGCCCTTCGAGTTTCACGAAAGCCTGCTCTACTTCGGGCGCGACGGGCAGAGCGAACGGATGCTCACCAAACTCGCGAGCCAACGCTTCGTCGCCGTCGTCGGCACGTCGGGCAGCGGCAAGTCTTCGCTCGTCCGCGCCGGACTTCTGCCCGCCCTCTACGGCGGTTTTATGACGAGCGCGGGCTCGAACTGGCGCGTCGCCATCATGCGACCGGGCAACGACCCGCTCGGCAATCTCGCGCGTGCGCTGAACGCTCCCGATGTCTTCGGCTCCGAGATCGAGGAGAACGCCGAACTGCAAGTCGCCATCACGGAGGCGACGCTTCGTCGCAGCAGTCTCGGCTTAGTCGAAGCCGTCAGGCAGGTGCGGATGCCGCAGGGAGAATCCCTGCTCATCATCGCCGACCAGTTCGAGGAACTCTTTCGCTTCGCGCAGACTTCCGGCGGCGAGCAGTACCAGAACGAAGCGGCGGCCTTCGTCAAACTGCTCTTGGAAGCCATCAATCAGAGAGCGATTCCCATCTACGTCGTGCTCACGCTCCGCTCCGATTATCTCGGCGACTGTTCACTTTTCTGGGGTCTGCCCGAAGCCATCAACGAGAGTCAATACCTGATTCCGCGACTGACACGCGAGCAGCGCAAGGAGGCCGTCACCGGCCCGGTCGCCGTCTGCGGCGGCGACATCACGCCGCGCCTCGTCAACCTGCTCCTGAACGACATGGGCGACAACCCCGACCAGTTGCCCATCTTGCAGCACGCGCTGATGCGGACGTGGAATCGCTGGCGCGAGACGCGCGAAAAAGATGAGCCGGTGGACATCCGCCATTATCACGAGATCGGCACGATGGCCTCCGCACTCTCGCTCCATGCAGAGGAAGCTTACGCGGAGTTGCCCGACGACCGCAGCCGCGAGGTCGCCGAGAAGTTGTTCAAGGGGCTGACGGAGAAGGGGGCGGACAATCGGGAGATACGAAGGCCCGTTCCCTTGAGCCAACTCTGCGAGTTGACGGGCGCGAGCGAGGCGGAGGTCGTCGCGGTCGTCGAAATCTTTCGACAGCCGGGACGCTCGTTTCTCGTGCCTCCGGCGGAAGTGCCGCTGCGCGCCGATTCGCTGATTGATATTTCACACGAGAGCTTGATTCGCAACTGGCGGCGTCTCAAGACTTGGGTGGACGAGGAGGCGCGTTCGGCGCGCATCTACCAACGCCTCGCCGACACCGCGACGCTGCACGATCAGGGCGAGGCGGGCTTCTGGGGCGACCCTGATTTGCAACTCGCTTTGAACTGGCGCGAGCAGACGAAACCTAACCAGACTTGGGCCGCGCGCTATCATCCGAACTTCGACGGCGCGATGGCCTTTCTCGACGCCAGCCGCGCGAAACGTGATTGGGAGATTGCCGAACGCGACGCCGCGCGCCGCGCCGAACTCCGGCGCACGCGGGGCTTCGTCATGATTCTGCTCGTCGCCTTTCTCTTCTCGCTCGGTTCCTCCGTCTTCGCCTTCGTCAGTCGCGGCGAGGCTCTGCGGCAGACGGCGATCGCCGAGCAGAAGTCGCAGGAAGCGTTCGTGCAGAAGGAGCGCGCCGATAAAGAGAAGGAGAACGCGAAGGAGTCGCAGGCGCACGCGCTCGAACAGAAGGGCGAGGCCGAGCGGCAGGCGCAGATTGCCAGCGCGAACGAACAGAAGGCGAAGGAGGCCCAAGCGGAGGCCGTCGAGCAAGCGCGCATCGCGCACGAGAACGAGTTGGAGGCCGTGAGCGCGAACCGCCTCGCGGAGGAACAGCGACAGCGCGCGGAGAAGCAGAAAGAGTTGGCCGAGCAGCAGAAGGAGATCGCGCAGCGACAGGAACGGTCGGCGCAAAGGTCGAGGGCTGAAGCTCTCGTGCAATGGCAGCGTTCGCTCAACCTGTTGTATGCCGCCGACATCAATCTGTCGCAGCAGAAGTTTCTGGAAAAGGACGTGCCGCGCGCGCAGGAGTTGTTGGACGAAGCCGGGGCGAGCGTGAGCATGAGCAACGAGACGGGCGCGTACACGCTCAACCTGCGCGGCTTCGAGTGGTACTACCTCTGGCAGGTCTATCACAAAGACCGCGCGACGCTCAAAGGCCACGCCGATTCCGTCTCGTCCGTCGCCTTCTCGCCCGATAGCCGCCTGCTCGCCACCGCGAGCTTCGACAACACCGTCCGCCTCTGGGACGCCGTCACGCAAAGGGAACTGGCCGCGCTCAAAGGCCACACGGATTCCGTGCTCGCCGCCGCCTTCTCGCCCGACAACCGCTTGCTCGCCACCGCCGGTAACGACCTGACCGTCAAACTCTGGGACACACAAACACGCACCCAACTCGCCACGCTCAAAGGCCACGCCGACGCCATCTCGTCGGTCGCCTTCTCGCCCGACAGCAAAATGTTGGCGACCGCCAGCAACGATAAGACGGTCAAACTCTGGGACGCCTCGACGCACAAAGAACTGGCGACGCTCGCGGGCCACACCGATTCGCTCCGCTCGGTCGCTTTTTCTCCCGACGGTCGTCTGCTCGCCTCCGCCGGACTCGACAACACCGTGCGCCTCTGGGACACCTCGACGCACAAAGAACTGGCGACGCTCAAGGGACACAGCGAGCCGGTCTGGTCGGTCGCTTTTTCTCCTGACGGGCGTCTGCTCGCCTCCGGCGGCGACGACCGCACGGCCCGCCTCTGGGACGCCGCGACGCACCGGGAGTTGATGTCGTTCAAGGGACACGCCGACTCGGTCAAGTCCGTCGCCTTCTCCACCGATGGCCGTTCGCTCGCCACCGCCAGCAACGACAAGACCGTCAAGCTCTGGGACATCGCCGCGCAGAAAGAACTGGCGACGCTCAACGGGCACACCGATGCCGTCAAGTCCGTCGCCTTCTCGGGCGACGGCAAAACGGTCGCCACCGGCAGCGACGACCGCACCGCCAAGCTCTGGAACACAACCTCTCTGCACGGCTTGACCACGCTCAAAGGCCATGCCGATTCCGTGCTCTCCGTCGCCTTCTCCGGCGACGGCAAGATTCTGGCGACCGCCAGCAACGACAAGACCGTCAAACTGTGGGACGCCGCCACGCGCCGCGAACTGGCGACGCTCAAGGGACATGCCGACACCGTGACCTCCGTCGCCTGCGCGCCCTCCGGCAACCTCATCGCCACCGGCAGCCGCGACCGCACGATCAAGCTCTGGGACGCCGCGACGCAACGCGAACTCGCCGTGCTCAAAGGTCACACGGACTCCGTGCTCTCGCTCGCCTTCTCGCCCGATGGGAAAACTCTGGCGAGCGGCGGCAACGACAACACCGTGCGCCTCTGGGACACCTCGACGCGCCGCGAACTGGCGACGCTCAAGGGACACGGCGAGTCGGTGACGGCGGTCGCCTTCTCGCCCGACGGCAAGCGGCTCGTGAGCGCGAGCTTCGACAAGACGGTTAAGCTCTGGGATGCCGCGACGCAGCAACTCCTGCGGACGCTCGAAGGCCACGCCGAGGCGGTCTGGTCGGTCGCCTTCTCGCCCGACGGGCTGTTGATCGCCAGCGGCGGCAAGGACAGGGCCGTCAAACTCTGGAACGCCGAGAGCGGCGAGAATCTCGCCACGCTCAAAGGCCACTCCGACGCCGTGCTCTCCGTCGCCTTCTCGCCCGACGGGCGGACGATTGCCAGCGGCGGCAGCGACAACGTCGTCAAGCTCTGGGGCGCGGAATCGCATCAGGAGTTGATGACGCTCAAAGATTTCGACGCGCACGTCTCGTCCGTCGCCTTCTCGCCCGACAGCCGGATGCTCGCCACCGGAACCTTCGAGCGCACCGTCAAACTCTGGTACGCCGCCAGCAACGAGGACGCCGGAGAGCCATAACAGAGCCTCCTCCGGCGACACGCGCGCAAGCGTCTCTCGACGCCGCGCACGACGCGCGCTCTCGTCAAAAAGAGTAAGGGGCAGGAAACGTCTCCTGCCCCTTACTCTTTTTATCTGTTGCGACGCGCGTGGACTGGCGCGACGCGCCGATGGGTCAACCTTTATTTCCAGTTGCCGATCAGGATGAACGGAGCCCAGTAGTAGGGGTGCGCGTAGGCGGGATTGCGGAGCAGGGAGAGTTGCGCGCCGCGCAGGGCTTCGGCCTTGCCGGAACGCTCGTCGCGGAGGCGATAGAAGTTCTGCATGAGCAACTTGGTGCTCTCGTCGGCGACGGGCCACAGGCTCGCCAGCACGGCCTTCGCTCCCTGACGCTGCGCGAGCACGGCGAAGCCTTCGACCTCTTTGCCGTCGGCATCTATGCCGCTCGTCGCCGTGTTGCAGGCCGAGAGCGTCAGCAGTTCGACGCCGCCGAAAAGGTTCTGCGCACTCTTCATCTGCGCCAGCGAGAGATGCGTGCCGTCGCCGAGCAGGAGAAAGGAGTCGGTTTCGTTGCCCGGTTGAAACTGGAAGTGGCTGGCGATGTGCACGAGCGGGTAACGCTCGCGGAGTCCGGCGCGGAACGACTCGGCGGTGAACGCTTCGTCCAGCACGACCTTGCCCGAGAGAACGCCGCCGCCCGCTTGCGCCGTCGCCGCCTCGCGGATGATGCCGCGCAACTCCGCCGGAACCGAAGGCAACGCCGCAAAGTTCTCTTTGGCCTTCGAGACGCCGTAGCCGAGCCCCGTCCAGTTGGAGACGGGCGGGTCGGTCAGTCGCGTCATGCTGGCCGGAGTGAAGACGACGTTGCGATAACTCTCGACCAGATACTTCTGCCCGTCGTTGAGCGCGCCCACGGGGATGTAGCGCAGCGGCCCGTCGAGCGACCACATCAGCGTCTCCGCGCCCACGTCGCGCAACTGTTTGGCGACGGGCCCGACGATGATCTGGTAAAGCTCTTTCGCCAGCGGCGCGGGGTCGCGCTTCGGATTTTCCAGAGCCTCGCGGAAGGCGAGCACTTTGCTGTTGAGGTCGGCGGCACGAATCGGATACTCGCCCGCCAGTTTGACGTTCGGCGTGATCAGGATGACGCGGTACTTGTCTTCACCCGACACGGTGTAGAGCGCGACCGCGCCCGCGCCCAGTTCGCGCAGGGCGCGCGTGATGTCCTGCGGGTCTCTGACCTGTTCGACACGCTCGCCCGCCTTCGTGTTGGCGAGTTCGACGGAGAGTTGATTGAGGTAGTTTTGAAAGACCTTGTTGGCGTCGCCCAGCTTGGCGTCGAGCGCCGAGAGACGCTGTTCGTCGTCGGCGTTGCGATTCGCTTTGCCGAGCAGTTCACTCTTCTGCCTGCCGAGCGCGGCCACCTCACCGGCTATTTCCTGATAGCGTTTCTGCAACTCCGACTCTTCGGGCCGCATCTCGGCCTGAATGCGCGGCGGCGCGGCCTCGGTCGTGCTGCGGCGCGTAAACTCGAAATACTCGTCCTCCTTGAGCATCCCCAACACCTGCTGCGCTTCGAGCAGGCGACCGCGCGCGATGAGCAGGTCGGCGAGTTGATGATAGATGGTTTGATGACTCCGGATGAAACTCTTCTGCGCCTCCTTATCGGGCGAGGGAATCTCCCCGCGCACCTTCTGCAAGAGGTTGACCGCCTGCTTGCCGTAGAAGATGGCGACCTGCGGCTTGTTGTCCGAACGCCATGTGAACATCAGGTTGCTGAGCGTGTCGCCCTCGCCCTCCGCGTTCTCCACCTCACGATGAATCAACAACGCCTGACCGAGATATTCGAGCGCGCGCGGGCGGTCGCCGAGCGAGTTGTAGAGGAAGCCGATGTTGTTGAGCGTGCGCGCTTCGCCCTCGCGGTCGCGGATGCTGCGCTGGATAGCCAGCGCCTCGTTCAGATATTCGAGCGCCTTCTGGCGGTCGCCCGCGTCGAGGGCTTCTTCGGCGGAGTTGGAATAGACGGAGGCGAGGTCGTTGCAGGAACCGATGGCGCGGAAGACTTCGAGCGACTGGTTGTGATAATCGCGCGCACGTTTTTTGTCGCCCAACGCGCCGTAGACGAGACCGATGCTGTTGAGCGTGTAGGCTTCGCCGCGACGGTCTGCGGCGGCGCGAAAGAGCGGGAGCGCGGCGAGAAAACTGTCCAGAGCTTTTTGTCGTTCGCCCATCGCGTCGTGCGTCGCGCCCGTGTTGACGGCAGCGACGGCGGCCATCCGTTTGTCGCCCGCCGCCTGAAACAGGCTCGATGATTGATTGAAGTGGTCGAGCGCGTTCTGCTTGTCGCCGATGGAGAGATAGAGCAGCCCGACGTTACGCAGCGTCAGTGCTTGCGCCGCGCGGTCGCCCGCGTCGCGCTGCATGGCGAGCGCCTCGTCGAAATAGCCTTGCGCCTTCGCTTCGTCGCCGAGCGCGGCGGAGACCGAACCCAAAAGTCCGAGCGTGAAGAGTTCGCCCTCGCGGTCGCCGACGCTGCGAAAGAGACCGAGAGCCTCCGCGTATTTATCGAGTCCCGGCTGACGCGTCGCGGCTGTGGCGAGCAGGCGCGTGCCTTCGGCGAAAACCCTGTCGGCGGGCAAGCGCAAGCGGTCGGCGACGCCCGCGCGGCGTGCCTCCATGCTGAATTGATAACGGCCAATCGAAGCCGAAGCTTTCCGCGCGCGGACTTCGATGGTGTACGCGCCGCCGCGCGGCGTCTCGAAAAAGAGCGGCTCCGGCCCCCACGCGCCGACCGGATTATCCACCTGCAACAGCGGCTCGCCGTCCGGCCCCGAGAGCGTCACGAGGATGTCAATCCCGCGCTGCTCGAAGATGGCGCGGATGAACTGTCCCGCCGTCAGGCGCAGCCTGTAGGAATGCACCTCGCCGCCCGCGAGTTCGCGTTCGAGCGGCCACGTCGCCGTCTGCTGTGACGCTTCGGGCGCGTTCTGCGGCACGCACTTCGTCAACGCGTTGACGGCGAACGTCTGTCCCGACAGCAGCAGCAGACAGGCGACGACGATCACGAGACGCGAATGTGACCGTCCGCGTGCGGAGGTCTGCGGGGCTGTGCGATGCGAGAGCGGATATTCAGTTGAGGGGGTGAGATGCATAGATAAAACCTCTCGCAAGCGAAGGCTAGAGAGAGAGTGCCGGGTCAAAATCTGGAACATGAAAGGCGGGCGCGGTGTGCGGTGAAACGACCGGCGGCGGTCTTTCACGGGAGACGACTCGCGGCCCGCTCTGAAGCGCGCTCGGAAAGTGCGGGAACACGGGCCATGCGTCTCGACACCATTGCTTGAGCCAACTCGTTTACCTTATGCGTAAAGCGAGACCCTGTCAATAGTCGCGCCGCCCGTCCCCGCGCGCCTCTCCGGCCAGCAGCGACGACGCGAAAAAAGCCTCGCGCTTGCGCCCGCGCCAGCCGCCCCGTCCGGACGTTTAACCCGCCGCTCGCGCCACCCCTTTTTGCATATCCGGTTCGACAACTATCAGATACGACTAATCCGGCAGATATTCCTCCGACGCGCGCGCCCGAGAATTTCCGATTTCAGAATCTAAACAGGATAAAAAAGGGGAAATGGTCAAAGGGGTAAACGGGAAAGGGAAAGACAGAATCTGCTTTTACCCTTTGACCATTTCCCCCTTTACCCAATTTCCCTCCGGCATTTCTATCCGTTCAATTCCTTCTCCGCGACGCGCCCGCGTATCTGGCGGTGCGGCCCTGTTCGCCGACGGCCCAACCTGCGCCCGACACGCGCGCGAAGCTGAGGCTGTGGAAGCCCTCCGTGCCCGACGCGTTGTGCCATGTCCGCCCGTCGTCGTCTGAGTAGTCAGCGCCCGACGGCCCGACGGCGACGAGCAGCGCGCGTCGCAAGTGCGAGACGTATGCGACGCCCGAACGGAAGCCGCGCGGTCTTGAGTTTTCGACGAGTTGCCACGTGCGCCCGCCGTCGCCGGTGCGCGCGGCGTTGAGCCTTGTTTCTGTCTCCTGCTTGTAGTCCCCGCCGACGATGACGCCGTGACGCGCGCTACGGAAGGCGACGGAGAAGATGCCCGCCGACGCGCCGCCCGCGATGATCGGAGTGTCGAAGACCTCCCACGTGCGCCCGCGATTGGACGAATGGAAGATGCGCGCACGCGCGCCGCCGCCCGTGCCGAACCAGACGCGCTCTCGGCCCCCGACCGTGATGCACGTCCCGCTCGCCGCAAAGGCCGCCTCGCCTTCGAGGGCGGGCGGCATCCCGTCGGCGCGAAGCGCGCGCCAAGTCTTGCCGCCGTCGGAGGTTTGGACGAGATGGAAACGCCCTTTGACGGGGTCGCTCAGGGCGATGCCGTGCGCGGCGTCCCAGAAGGCCATCGCGTCGAAGAAGGCTTCGGGGTTCGGGTTGGTAAACTGCAAAGACCAATGCGCGCCGCCGTCGGTCGTCTTGTAAATCCGCGAGAGCGCGCCCGCGCCGATGCTCAAGAGATAGGCGGTGTCGGCGTCGAAGGCGTCCACGTCGCGGAAGTCCAACTCCTCCGCGCCCGCCACCTTGCCCGCACGCCAAGTCTTGCCGCCGTCGGTCGTCCGCGCATACGTGCCCTTGTCGCCGCTCGCCCACGCGACCCGGCTGCTGACCGCGCTCACCCCGCGCAGACGCACCGCCACGCCGCTCCGCTGCGCCACCCATTGCGCGCAAACGCCGACCCCCGAACAGAATAACGCGCACATAAACAGCGACACACAAACTGCGGCCCGTAAAAGTTTCATCCCGATTCTCCGTCGCCAGCTTTGACTTGCCCGAACATTCGCAGCCGACAGGATAGACGTTAACCTTCGTGCGCGACAAACCTCCGCGACGCGCCAACTCTCCGCGACTATTTTTCGACACGGGCGAGCGTACGTCTTCGTACCGCGAAGGCTTCCGGAGGGATGTTATATTTCATCAATCAACGTCGAACACATCGAGACAGGGCGGAGGGCCGCAGGGCTGAGGGATGAATGAAAGACAAAATGCTTTACTCGTAAATCGTGAATCGTCAATCGTGAATAGATAAGACCTGCTCTTTCTATTCACGATTGACGATTCACGATTTACTTCATCCGTCCCGCTCTTGCTCTGTTGGAGTGATTCACGCGCGGAAGTTTGCGGTGCAGTTGCTCTTGTGAGCATAAAGCAGTTGAAATGCGTGCCGCAAAGGTTTAAAACTTGGCACGCATGCACGCGTCAATTTCGGAGAGCATTTTTATCAACCAGCCCGAAGCACAGGAGGGATACCGGAGATGCCGAGCAAAAAAGGCGGCGGGTCAAGAAGCAAGAAAGGCAGCGGGGCGATAGGCAAGCGCGAACTGATTGACACCGGCACGGACAAGCGTTACGTGCGGCGCAACGCGAAGGGGCAGTTTGCCGAAGTGGTGGACGTGGGCCGCTCGATTTCGCAGGACATGAAACGCAAGGCCAAGACCGACGCCGGGCCGGGGCAGGGCGACCGGGGCGACCGCAAGCGCAAGTAGCGGAAGCTTTGCGGGTTCGACGACGCACGCGCCGGACTCGACGCGGCACAGGGCAAGCGTATGAAGCAGGACGACGAACAGGAGATTGACCGTCTCTCGATCCGCGAACGCCCCGAAGGTCTGCCGCTCATGCAGCACCATTGGGGCAAACTCCTCTTCATGCATTGGCCCCTGCCCGCCGACGCCCTGCGCGCGCTCATCCCCGAACGCCTGACGATTGATACTTACGACGGCGAAGCGTGGATCGGCGTCACGCCCTTCACGCTCTGGGACGTGCGTCTGAGTTTCACGCCGCCCGTCCCCTACCTGAGCGACTTCCATGAGTTGAACGTGCGGACGTACGTCCACTTGGACGGCGTGCCCGGCGTCTGGTTCTTCTCGCTCGACACCAACAGCACGACGACCGTCTGGGGCGCGCGCACCTTCTATCACCTGCCCTACTTCAACGCCGGGATTGACCTCGAACAGCAGGGCCAAACCATCAAATACCATCTCCAACGCACCGACCGCCCCGCCGCCGACTTCGACGCCGCGTGGACTACCGGCGAAAGGCTGCCGGAGGCCGCCGAGGGTTCGTTGGAGTTCTTTCTGACGGAACGTTACTGTCTCTACTCGGCGCGCGACGAGAGTCTCTACCGTGCGCGCATCCATCATCGCCCGTGGCCTCTGCGACGCGCCGGGTTGTCGCATCTGCGCTCGACGATGATCGAGTCGCACGGGCTGCCGACGCCGGACGGCGAACCGCTCCTGCACTACGCGGAAGCTCTGGAAGTGGGCATCTGGCCGCCCGCAGAGGTCTGACGCGCGTGCGGGAAAACATCTCGTAGGTAATTTTATTCAAAGGGAATCAAGAGGGAACAATGGCAACCAAGAGTAAACAGAAGGCGAGCAAGAACAGGCAGGCGAGCGCGGGCACGAAGAACGCGGGCGCGAGCCGGACGACGACGAAAAAAGGCGGCGGCGAGAAAAAATCTGCCGCGAAATCGGCGACGCAATCCGCCGCGAAGAAATCTTCCGCGAAGAAGTCCGCAACGAATCAACTGCAAGAGCAGCCGCAGTCGCCGATGCCCGCGCAGCATCAGGCGAAGCCGGGACTCGAATCGGAGTTGACGCCGCGCCCCGAATTCCGAGCGCCGCTCTACAGGGGCGCGGGCAAGTTGCAGGACAAGGCGGCGTTGATCACGGGCGGCGATTCCGGCATCGGTCGCGCGGTCGCGGTGCTCTACGCGCGCGAGGGCGCGGATGTCGCCATCGTCTATCTGCCGGAGGAACAGTCGGACGCGGAGGAGACGCGCCGCGCCGTCGAGACGGAAGGACGCAGGGCGCTCTTGATTCCGGGCGACGTGAAGCGCGTGGAGTTCTGTCGCGAAGCGGTCGAGCGCACGGTCGCGGAGTTCGGCAAACTCGACATCCTCGTCAATAACGCCGCCTTCCAGCAGCACCAGAAGTCGCTCGACGAAGTGAG
>DATLMV010000067.1:0-24346 GCA_035537095.1 Pyrinomonadaceae bacterium | reverse complement strand
TTAGCGAGCCACGTCGAGTTTCAGAAGGCCGTGGAACTCTACAAGACGCTCGAAGATCGTCTGGCCGCGCCCTTCCTTCTCGGGGAAAACGGCTCAAGCGAGCAGGTCGAGTCGCGCGAAGCACTCTTGGAGCGCGTGCTGGCCGCCGCCAAGAAGGATTTGACCATTCAACGCTACAAGGGTCTCGGCGAGATGAACCCCGAACAGTTGTGGGAGACGACGATGAATCCGGATAAGCGAACGCTGCTCGAAGTCAAAATTGACGACGCCGTCGAGACTGATCAAATCTTCACGGTGCTGATGGGCGACGCCGTCGAGCCGCGCCGCAAGTTTATCGAAGAGAACGCGCTGGATGTCAAAAACCTTGATATCTGACACATCTGAGCGTACGAAAGCGGACAGTCTGAATCTATTTGACACACGGCGCGCTCTCGTATAGAATGCAAATCCTTTCCTCCTGTGGACATTGACCCGCTGCATGCTTCTCGCGTATGCAGCGGCTTTTTTATGCCGGAAAACTCGCCCGCCCCGCAGTCAATTTAAAACTGACAATGTAAAACCCCGCCATCTCCTCAAGCGGCGCGCGGGCGAGCCTCCGGACAACTGGTGAGGCCGGATTTATCCGAGAATTTTAAAGATTTTACTTTTGCTCGTCGCTCAACGCCGAGTCCACCTGTTCGTCCAAATCTATGCGGCGGGGGGCGTTTGCGTCGAGTTCGTTGTAGCGTCCGCCGGGTGCAAACTGCCCCGATTCGCCGATGTCAATCGCGCGGTCGTCGTTGGCCGGATTGACGGCCTCGACGGCATCCGGCTTGGTATCGGGCCGCAAACCGGCGTCGGATTCGTTGAGAGAATTTCTGTTTTTATCGTCGGTCATCTGCTCTGCTCCTTGTTGTCTGTGTCGTGCGTGGTGCGTTCGGGCTCGCGGAAGCGTCGGACGCGGAAACGGTATAACCTGAGCGGCACGCCCGCGGGGATTCCGGCCTTGCGTGCGGCGATTTCCACCTGTCGCGCGGCGGTCTCGATGCCTTCGATGTCGGGCAGCAGCAGCCCACGGCGCATGCCGCGCTCGTCCTCGACGATGACGCCGTATGTGGACGGGTCTAAATCTTCAAACTGCGCGGGTTCCGGCTCTGACAGGACATCCACGCTGTAGCGCAGGCGGGCCAACTCGTGCGCGCCGACGGGGGGAAATCGGGGGTCTTCGGTCGCCGCGTTGATGGCGTTGGCGGTCAATTCCTGCGCGAGCGTGGGCCGCGCGGGTTCAATCGTGCCGATGCAGCCGCGCAAGTCCCCCGTGTCGGTCTTGATCGAGACGAAGCAGGCCGCGCGCTCCGATAAGATTGACGCGGGCGGACGCGGCGGCGTGTGGTCGTCATCATCAGGCGCGCGACCGTCGCGGACGAAAGTCTCGACCGTCGCGCGCGCGAGCGCGGGCAGCAACTCTTCGTCCGTCAAGGATTTACCGCCCTGCATCGGCACAGTTCCGGCAGTCGCGTCCGCATCGCGCGCGGCGTCGGTCATATCTAATTCTTCGCTCATGTTTTATCCGGCGGCCTCCGTCTGCTTGTCGTCGGCTGCGGCGGCGGCTTGCGCGAGTTGTGCGACCAGATAACCGACGCCGAAGGGGGCCTCGTAGTGGAGCACTTCGCAGAGCGGGGGGAGTCCTTCGGAGACGCCGCAGGCGACGAGCATCGAGCGATAGCCGCATTCGCCCGCCGTGCGTCGAAGGTTCTGGTTGATCTGGACGATGCGTTCGGGTTCGCAGGCGCGCAGGGCGGCGACCACCTCCTCGTCGAAGCGTCGGGCCTCGGGGTGGAAACCGGCGGGAGCGTGCGGTTTGAGACGATGACTCAAATCTCCGCTGGCGATAAAGGCGACGGAGCGTCCGGTCGCGTCCGCCGCGCGGCGGATGCACGCGCCGAAGCGCAGATGGTCTTCGTTCGAGAGAAAACTGTAGCCGAGCGCGACGACGCGGCCCTGCCAGCCGTTGCGCAGGAGAAAATAGAGCGGAACAGCCGTCCCGTGGTCGAGCGGGAAATCCGCGATGTGCATGACGGGATAGCCGTCCTCGACGGCGGCGACGGTGATGGCTTCGAGCAGTTCGCGGTCGAGCGGCGCGTTGACGGTGGCGTGCGGCGCGCGAAAGTTTGAGAAGTCGCCGCGCAGTTGCGCGTCTTGATAGGCGACGAAGGCGCGCGGTTCGAGCGGCGCATGGGGCGAGATGATGACGAGCGTCTGTGCGCCGGAGAGTTGGACGCGCGCGGTCAGTTCGCGCATGGCCTCAATCGAGCCGCGCACTTCGGCGACGGCTTCGCCGCCGACTTCCGGAACCATAATCGGCGGATGCGGAGCGATCCCGACGAACACAACGGAGCCTGTTGTCATCATTCCGAACCTGTCGCCGCCTCTCTGCGGCGTCGGCGTTGAACTTTGAAGGGGATGGGGGATTCTAACAACAGGCGCGCGGGGCCGCAAGATGTAAACGCCCGTAGCGGTTGAAGGGGAAATTCCAAGTCGCTATTGCGGCGGGTTCCGAAGGCGAAACGAACGACGCGTTGATTGCCGGACGGCGTGAAGTCAGCGGCCCGTGTGGTGTAGGATGAGGACGAGCGGAGCGATGTGCAAAAGCGCGAGAGACGGAAGGGTTTAAGCGATGTCTGCGAACGATGCGTATGATGGTTTGATTGTCGGGGCGGGGCCAGCGGGTTCGTTCGCGGCGGAGAGACTGGCGCGCGGGGGTGCGCGGGTCGCGCTCTTTGACGGGCGACCGGCGGGCGAGGCGAAGGCGTGCGGGGGCGGCGTCACGTCAAAGGCTTTGAAGGCTTGGCCGTTTCTGCTCGAAGCGATGGGCCGGATGGTTGACGAGGTCGAGATGTATTCGCCTGCGGGCAAACGCGTCCGGCTCAAACTCCGCGAGCCTTTCGCCATCTACTCGCGCCGCGCTTTCGACTCATACCTGCGCGAGCGTGCGCGCGCCGCCGGAGCGCACGTCTTCGAGGGACGCGTCTCCGCTCCCGCGCGCGAGAACGAGACGGAACTGTGGACGGTGCGCGAGCGTGGGGGCGCGGAGTGGCGCGGGCGCGTGCTCGTCGCGGCTGACGGCGCGAACAGTCCGATTGCGCGTCGGCTCGCGGGAGCAATCGCCAACTCGGAGATGGAGGTCGCCTTCGGTTATCGCACGCCGCTGCCGGAGCATGAACAGGACGCGCCGACCGTCGTCGCGTTTCTGCCGCGTTGGGCCGGATACGCTTGGGCGTTTCCGCGTCTCGACCACATCTCCTTCGGCATCGCCACCGCGCAGGACACCTTCGACCACGAAACGCTCGACCGCCTGCTCTGGGACTTCATGCGCGGCTATTACCGCATGCGCGACGACAAGCGCGCGCCGCTCTGGTCGAACGCGAAAACGGGGCGACACGCGAAGGATGCGCGCGACGTGGAGATTGAAGAGAAGTTGCGCGCCGTCGCCGGACGCTACGCGGCGCGGATTCCCGGTCTCAAGCCGGAGACGCTGCGGGCGCGGCGGACGGCGGGCGACGATTGGGCCTTGCTCGGAGACGCCGCAGGCTTCGCCGACCCCGTGACGGGCGAGGGGATTTTCTACGCCCTGCGCTCGGCGGAACTCTTCGCCGAATCTTACGCGCGGGGCAGCGTCGCGGCTTATGAGGAACTCTGGCGCGCGGACTTCGGACGCGAGTTGTGCCGCGCCTCGGAGATGCGCCGACGCTTCTACGGAAACTTTATGGGCGCGCCCTTCACCGAGCGGATGATAGATTTCGCGCGCGTGCACGGCGGCATCCGCCGGACGCTCTGCGAGTTGGTGGCGGGCGATCAGGGTTACGTGAATCTCAAGGGAATGCTCGCGCGTCGCGCCGTGTGGCCGGTGTGAGGGGCCGCAGTCGAGTTCCTCGTTTGCTGTCGTTTGCGTCCGCCTGTTTCGCGGCGAAGAAAAAATTTAGACGGACATCAATGGACGATCTTATCGTCGAGATTGAGCAGGATGTTGCGCGCTTTATCTAGGGTCGCGGCGTTGTTCAAGACCGTGAGGAGCGCGACGAGAATCTCTTTGTCGGGCTTGTTGGAGCGGACGAGGGCCGTGAGGAACTTCGGCACTTCGCGGACGCCCTGCACGACGTAGAGCGCGATGCGCTCGGCGTCAATCAACTCGCGCCCTTCACGCACGAGAACCTGCGTCAGGTTGCGCCGCACCTCCTCGAACATGTCGAACTCAAGGCTGTTGTCTTCTTCCATCACTTACAAACTCCCTTTGGCAATCACTTTTAAGATTACGAGGATAGTGCGTCAATGGTTTTGAAAACGTGAGAATTTTTTTATCTGTAAGGAGGCCGCTTGAGCATCAGCGAGGTTGATGCTCTGCCGTCTCCGGCGCGTTAGCCGTCGCGGGACAGGTGAAGGGCGCGAGGCGGCGTCTGAGTTCTTCGGGAACGCCGACGGTTTCAAAACTATTTCTCTGGACGGCGACGAGCACGAAGTGGGCTTCGGCGACGAGCGCGTCTTCATTCTTTCGGCGCACTTCAAAGTTGAGCCGGATGGACTTCGCGCCGATGCGCCCGACATAGACGGAGACGACGAGCAGGTCGTCGAGTTGCGCGGCGCGTCGAAAGTCGCATTCCAGATGCGCGCGCGGCAGCCAGATGTCCAACTCGTCGAACATCACGCCGTAGGAGAGCCCCGCCGCGCGAAACAGTTCCGTCTCGGCAATCTCGAAGAAGCGGATGTAAGCGCCGTAGAAGATGATGCGCGCGGCATCCACGTCGCCCCAACGCACGCGCTCCTCGATGCTGTATTTCCAAGTTTCGTTCATTGGCGACATGCGCGCGCGGCGACGATTGTTCCTCTAACGACGGTTGCCGACAATCGCGCGGAGCAGGCGCATGCGGGCGTCGAGTTCTTCGGGGGTCATCGTGGCATACTTCGCGGGCAGCAGGCGACGGCTCGAAGACTCGAAGACGGCGAGCAGTTCCATGTATTCGAGCAGTTCGGCGTCGCGGCTCGGAAAGTAGTCGGTCGCGGCGCGCAGGAAATGCGCGGCGGTGACTTCCGCTTCGCCGCCCGCCTCGCGCGCCGCGTCGTCGTTGGCGAGCAGGATGACGGCTTCGACATCGGCGTTGCTGTAGCCGACGAGCTTACTGGAGAAGCCTTCGCGTATCTCCGTGAAATCAACGCTCGTCTTGATCTTGTTCTTGCGCACCTGCGCGCGCGCAACCATCTCGACCTCTTCGGGCGTCTGCGAATAGAGGAAGGGAATCTTGCGGTCGAGGCGTCCGGCGCGTTTGAGGTCAACGTCGAGTTTGTCCGGGCGGTTGGTCATCACGAGAAAGAGGATGCGCCCGCGATTCGACGTGTCGGACATAAACTCTTTGATGCGCGCGATGACGCGCGACGACGTGCCGCCGTCGCCTTCGCCGTCGGTGTTGCCGAAGGCGCGGTCGCCCTCGTCAATGATGACGACCACCTGACCGATGGCGCGGATGACGTTGAGAATCTTCTCCAGATTGCCCTCGGTTGCGCCGACCCACTTCGAGCGAAAGTTCTTGAGCTTGATCGTCGTCAGGCCGCACTCTTTGGCGAAGGCTTCGGCGACGAACGTCTTGCCTGTTCCCATCGGGCCGGTGAAAAGCATCCCCATCGGCACGCGGCTCGTCCGCCCCTCGCGGATGTTTTCGGCGATGACGAGCAGATCCTTTTTCACTTCGTCCATCCCGCCGACGACCTCGAAGCCGTGCTGCGGCTCGACGAACTCGACGAGCCCGAAACATTCGCGCTCAAGAATCTCTCTCTTGCGTCGCGCGATGAGGCGGTAAGTCTCCGTCCGCGCGCGTTCGGCGGGAGTGGTCGCGGGAGTCGTCGGCGTCACCATCTCGCCGAGAGCGGGCGCGCCGGGTGCGAGCAGTTTTTTTATCTCCTCGCGCGACATGCCGGTGGTGAGCGTGGCGAGTTTGTGCGCGCGCTCGGCGGCGTCGGGCGTCGGGCCGAGCAGTCCGGCGATGAAGGCTTCGCGTTCGGCGGCGTCCTCCTCGGAGGGTGGCGGCGGCGTGAGTATCGAAGTTATCTGGATGGCCTTGAGACCGGCGGTTATCTCTGCATAACGCTCGCCGTCCTTCTCAGTTAAACGCGGGTCGGCGAGGAGCGCGGCTTGGCGTCGCACCTCGCGGTCGGGCATCGGCACTTCGACGACGGCGACCTTCGGGTTCGAGATAATCTTCGGCGCAAGCTCCGTCAGGTTCTCCGAGATGAGCAGGATGACGTTGTCGCCGCGCTCGATTTCGGGCAGGAACGACCAGCGATGAAGCGTGACGATTGCCGAGCGGTCGGCGTCGGCCTGAAACGAAGGGTCGCCCGCCGGAGCGACCACCTCCGCATACTCGACGACGACCGCCGCCTTCGTCGTCTGAATCATCAAGCGTTCGAGCGCGGCCAGACGACGGTCTTTCTCGTCCGCCGTCAGCAACTCTTCGAGTCCGGTGAGATCGCTCGCGCGCTTCGAGAAGCGGACGCCGGTCGCGACGTTGAAGACGGCAATCGTCTCTTTAGAATCCTTGAGCAGAACGTCGGTCAGAAATTCCGTCAGAGACATCAACTGCTTGCGATGGATGACGACATCATAGACGTTGCCGTGCAGCACAAACATCGAGGACTCGCCGCGCAGGTAACGACGGCGAACATCTTCAGCCCACGCGGGCAGGATTTGCGTTTCGGTCATAAGCTGAATCTAACGATGAATGCCGAATGAAGAATGATGAATAGGAAAACCGCTGTCTTTCATCTTGCATTCGGCACTTCTAAAATGAGTTGAGCATTCTCTCTGTGTCTATGGCGGTCTGCTTGATGGATTCGACGCCGTCGAGCAGTTCGTTCAGTTGTCCGGTCAACTCCTGCGGCGATTGCATGGTGACAATCTGGTCGGCGATGAGTTGGAAAGAGTTCTCGATCAAATCGAGTTGGCCGGTGGCGATGGTCAGGTAGCGGCGAATCTCTGTCAGCTTCTCGAAACGCTTGAGAATGACCGCCAGATTTTTCTGTGCAATCTCAAGCGACGGGTCGTTGTCGTCGGCGTTGTTAACGATCTTCTCCCAACGCCTGCGGTCGCCTTCGAGGTCTGGGATGTCAATCGAGTCGAGGTAGGCTTCGTAGCGCGCGCAGGTCACGGCCATGTCAATGAAGGCATCAACGAGGCGGCCCGTCTTCTGCAATTCGCTGCGCAATAACTCGCCCGTGAACGAAGGATTCTGCGCGGCCAGACGTTGTATCTCCTGTTGCTTATGGACGAGCTTTTCCACGCGTTCACGCTCGCGCCCCGTCAGGTTCTTGATGCGTTCTTCGAGTTGCTGCTGTTCGAGCGAGAGCCGCAGTTGCTCGAATCGCGGATCCCAGAGGATACGCCGCAGGAGTTTCGACTCCGGCCCGTGCAGCAGCCAGAGACCTTCGAGACCGAGCGCGATGATGGCGGGCAGGGGGTTGAGCGTGAGCACGGAAGCCGCGACCGCGCCGACGAGCAGGGAGATGTTGTAAGGATTGGCGAAGGCCCATTTCAGATAGGGACGCTTCTCCACGTTGCTCTTGAGATACGCGCCGGTCGCGCCGAAGGTGTCGTTGCGCGAGGGGATCACCTGCTGTCGCGTCGCGGCGGGCGCGGGCGTCGTCGTCGCCGTCTGTGGCTGCTGCTTCGGCGCGGGCGGTTGAGACAGTTTCCCCGACGCTCCGGTTCTCATGCGGGGCGGCGTCGTCAGCCGTTGCTTACCGTCGGTTGCCATGAAGTCCGTGTTCTCGCGTCCCCGTCCGGTCAGGGAAAAATCTTCGCTACTGCACAACGAAAGCCGCTCACAACGTCTAAGCCATCCAACTCATCCGTCTCGGCCAACACCTGCGGCGCAAACGCCGGGCGATAAACCGTGACGGTACGTTTGCGCGGATTGACGAGCCAGACCATGCGCGCGCCTTCGGCCAGCCAACGCTCGGCCTTCTCCCGCGACTCCTTGAGAACTTCGCTCGGCGAGATTATCTCCGCGACCAGATCGGGCGTCTGTCTCAAATATCCTTTGTGAACCCCTTCGGCGGGAATCCTTTCTTTACTTATGAAGGCGAGGTCGGGCGCGATAACGGTGTCGGGATTTTCGCTGACAACAACTCCGACATCACCTCCGCAAACGACACCTAAATCGTTCTCTTCGACGTGAGCATTAAGACGCCCGCCGAGCCTGAACATGATAGTTGAATGCTCGAATCCGGTCGGTGACATCCTAATCAGTTCTCCGTCTATCAACTCATACCTGTAGCCGTCCTCCGGCAGCAGGAGAAGTTCGTCGGCGGTCATCCTTCGGGTGGTAGTGCTCATGTGATTCGCTCCCGCTGGGTATTCTATCCCTTAAAGGGTGAATGCAGCCAGACGGATGGGGTTCAACTAAGACTTTTCGCCGGGCGCATAGAGCAGGTCGAGCAGTTTCTTTTCGACCGCGCGAAACTCGGATTTGGATTTGAGCGCGATATCGCGGACGCGGAAGAAGGGCACGTCTATCCGATGGAGGATGCGCGCCGGACGCGAGGAGAGAACGTAGACGGTGTCGGCGAGATAGACGGCTTCGGAGACATCGTGTGTGACGAAGATGATGGTGTTGTTCTCAGACTTAGAGACATCGAGCAGGAGGCCCTGCATGCCCCAACGCGTCTGCGGGTCGAGCGCGCCGTAGGGTTCGTCCATGAGGACGACGCGCGGGTTGTTGATGAGGGTGCGCGCGATGGCGACGCGCTGCTTCATGCCGCCGGAGAGGTCTTTCGGATAGCGGTCGGCGAAGTCCGCCAGACCGACCGCTTCGAGGTATTTGGTTGACTGCGCGCGCCGCTCCTCCTTCGGTACGCCGCGCAGCTTGAGACCGTATTCGACGTTGTCGCGCACGGTCAGCCAAGCGAAAGAGGTGTAAGCCTGAAAGACCATGCCACGGTCGCGGCCCGTGTCGGCGATAGGTTCGCCGTCAACGAAAATCTCGCCTTTGGTCGGCGGCAGAAGTCCGGCGACGGCCTTGAGAATCGTTGATTTGCCGCAGCCCGACGGGCCGAGAAAGACGACGATTTCGCCGCTCTCCGGCTTGTCTTCAACGTCGAATGAAACATCACGCACGGCCTCCGTCCGGTTGCCGTCGCGCCCGATGTAGGTGACGCTCAAGTTCTGCACGCGCAGCTTCGGCGTGCCTTCAACCTGCACGGGTTCGTAGGTGGCGCCCCCCGAACCTTTGTGCGTGCCGGTGGTGACGGCGACCGTTCCGGGCTCGCCCGCAGGGGGCGTCGGCTGCGTCGCTTCCTGTTCGCTCATGAACTCTTCTCCCTCCAACGAAACAGAATATTCGACAGCATGCGAATCAGGAAGTCGGTCAACAGACCGATGCCGCCGATGACGAGCAGACCGGCGAACGACCAAGAAGCCTTCTGATGTGAGTAGGCCAACTGCACCATGTAGCCGAGCCCGCCGCCGGGGTTGACCGCTTCGGCGAGGATGACGTACGTCCACGCAATCGCGTTCATCACGCGGAAGGAGTCGAAGATTTCCGGCAGCGCGGCGGGCAAGAGAACCGTGCGTATCACCTGCCACTTGGACGCGCCGAGCGTCAACGCCGTCTGCACCAGTTCCTCCGGCACGAGCCGAATCGCGGAGACGACGACCGGCAGCAGATAGACGAAGACGCCGAGGAAGAGGAACGCGATCTTCTGCTTCTCGTAAATCCCGAACCACAAGATCAGCAGCGGGATGAAGGCCGAAATCGGCATGTAGCGGAGCGGAGCCATGATCGGCTCGAAGAAGCGGTTGATGGGATCGAACGCGCCCATCAAGACGCCGAGCGGCAGCGCGACCGCCGAAGCCAAAAGAAACGCGAACGCGATGCGACGCGTCGAGATAAGAATCGCGTTTGCTAAATCATGTTGGATGAAAAGTTGGAGCGTGCCGCGTATCACTTCGGTCGGCGACGGTACGAAATCCGGCGGCGCGAGTTCCCCGTACGTGATGATGCACCACACGGCGAGCACGAGGGCGGGCGCGACGAAACCGAGCGCGAACGCCGTCGCACGCGGCAACGGCTGGCGTAGCGAGAAGAGGTTGGATTTGCTTTGGGGCATGTGATTAGTAAATCGTGAATCGTAAATCGTGAATAGTTTAGGTGCGGCGTTCCAAGTGATGACAAAGGCCCGTCAACATGCGACCTATTTCATCGAGCGAACCGCGCAGCTTTAAGTGCACAGGCTCGTCGAGAAAGCCGAGACGATGAGCGATGAGCAGTTCTGTTTCAACTTCACTAGCAGAACCTTGTGCGTTCGAGAGAAAGTGTGCGAACTCCTTACTGGATTTACGTGCAGCCCCTTCAGCAATATTAGCGGGTATGGAAACTGCCGCCCGCCTAAGCTGCGAAGTCAACCCGAACTTCTCCTCCTTCGGAAAATCTTCGGTTGATTTATAGACGGCAACGACGAAATCCATCGCCTTACTCCAAACATCCAGCTTCTCGTGAGGTCGCATACGGTCTGAAACCCCTCTCTATTTACGATTCACCATTCACGATTTACGGTCTTTCATTCTCCTCCGGCGAGCACCACCTTGATGTCGGTGCGGCGGTTGAGTTGGCGTCCGGATTCGGTGGTGTTTTCGGCGATGGGGTTGGATTGGCCGCGACCGATGGTCTGGAAGCGGGCGGGCGGAATGTTGGGGAAGTTTTTGACGATGTAGTTTTTGACGGCGAGCGCGCGTCGCTCCGAGAGCGTCATGTTGGCCTGCGGGTTGCCCTGCGCGTCGGTGTTGCCTTCGACGCGCAAGACGGTATTGCCGAAGGAGGTCATCGTGTCGCCGAGCGAGTCGAGGACGAAGAAGGAGCCGGGCATAATCTCGTCGGAGTTGGGCGTGAAGTGAATCTGGATCTGCTTGTTGATGATGGCGCGGTCTTTGGCCGAGGGCGACTTCGAGACGGCGACCTGTTTCTCCTCAACCTTCTGGCCCGGATAGACGGAGGCGAGCGCCTGTATGAAACGCGTGTCGGCCCACTCCTTCGCCTCGACGGGGCGCGTCACGAGTCCCTTCTTGCGCCAGATGACGAAGGCCGTGTCGAAGAGGGTGTCGTAGTGCGCGCGCGCGCCGGTGAGGCCGTAGAACTGCGCGTTGTCGGCGTAGGGCGTGAGCTTCAAGCCGGAGAGCATGCCGGAGACGGTTTCGTCGTCGAGCTTGAGCGCGCGCGCGACGATGGAATAGGAGGACGCGGGGTCGGTCTTCATCATCTCGATGCCGTCGAACCAGC
Organism: Pyrinomonadaceae bacterium; assembly: GCA_035537095.1. Lineage (GTDB taxonomy): Bacteria > Acidobacteriota > Blastocatellia > Pyrinomonadales > Pyrinomonadaceae > DASWNP01. The sequence continues at coordinate 13,049 of DATLMV010000067.1, read as the reverse complement.
CGCGCACGAAGTCGCGCAGCGTTTCCGGATAGCGTTCGATCAACTCCTGACGCGCGCAGAGCGTATCGGCGATGATGTTGGAAGCGGCGGTGGTCGAGACGAGGACGTGCGCTTCGTTCGAGCGCGCGGCGACTGCTGCGGAAAGGTCTGGCTCCCACGTGACGGCGGCGTCAACCTGTCCGGCCTTGAACATCGAGGCGGCGGCGGGCGCGTCCTGCGTGTAGATGATGTTCTTCTCAACGTCGTTGCGCTGTTCGGGCGTCAGCCCCGACTGCGAGAGCAGGTAGAGCAGCAGGAAGTGAGAGGGCGTAAACTGCGTGACGGCGACCTTGCGGCCCTTGAGGTCTTCGATTGACTTGATGGAGTTGTGCGAGACGATGCCGTCGCCGCCGCGCGACCAGTCCTGCAAGATGATGGACTTGCCCTTCTGATTCTGTTCGCCGAGCGTCGAAGCCTCGCGCGCCCAGTTGTCCACGGTGTTCCACATGATGTCCACCTGCCCGTTGCGGAAGGCGGCGAGCTTGGCCGAAGGGTCTTCAATCAGGACGAACTTCACGTCCATGCCGAACTGCTTTTTGTAGAGCGACGACGCGCTCGGCTCAAGCCCCGCGTTGAACACGATGCCGGGCGCGTGTCCGGCCCAAGTGTTGATGGCGACGACGAGCGGGCGCGTCAGTTTGCCCGCGCCGATTGAGACGGCGTTGACGCCCGTCGAGCCGACATCACGACCGGGGTCGGTCGGCGCGCCCTTCAACTTGTCGAAATCGCCCGACGCAATCTGCTCGCCGCCGCCCGTCTTGTCGCCAACCGCCCAACGCTTCAAAGCGTCGCCCTTGTAATGCCACAGGGCATAACCGAGCACGCCGAGAATCACCACCGAGATAAAAACTTTCGCTAAGGGAGTGAGTTTCATAATTTAGCTCGCTTTTCTGATGTGCTAGAGAGTGAAGCGGCGCAGAAGGCGGAGCGCAGAATGATGAATGGGAAAACAACAGTCTTTCATTCCTCATTCCGCGCTCCGCCTTCCGTCGCTGCTTCACATCGTCTTTTGTCCGCCCTGTTGTTGCGCGGCTTTTTTGGCTTTGAGTTCGGCGAGTTGTTTGCGGGCCTGCACGTCGCCGGTCTGGTTGCGCAGCGAGGCGAGGCGCGAATCGAGCGAGGATTCGGAGAGTTCCTTGCCGAGATTGGCTTCGGCGATGGTCGTCTTGATGTGCTTGCGGACGTTGTCGAGCGCGCGCACTTCTTCGTCAACCGAAAGACCGTCGAGTTGTTCCTGCACTTTGATACGCGCCTGAGCCGATTGCATCTTGGCGAGCATCGTGTCCTTTTCGGCCTGAAGTTTTCTGATCTCCGACTGCACGCCGAGCAGGGAAGACTTGGCCGAGTCGGCGTCGGACTTGGCGGTCTCCAATTCGGTTTGCAGTTCGGCCAACTCGGTTTTGAGCGCGTTCTGTTTTTGGAGAAGAATCACGGCGAGGTCGTCTTGATTGGTTTCGACGGCGGTGTCGAGTTCGGCGTTGGTCTGTTCGAGTTCGCGGTTGGCGTTCTTGAAACGCTCGTCGAGTTCTTCGCGCCGACGCATGATGGAGGCGGTCGCGGTCTTGAGTTTGGAATATTTTCCGATCATCGAGTTGATGGCATTCTCGTAGGCGATTTCGGGATGCTCCTGTTCGATGCCGGAAATCCACAGCGACAGGAAACCCCGCCAGAGGTTGCCGAGGCGTGAAAAAAGACTCATCTCTTGTCTCCCTTTCTTTAAGTGCCCGACGTGGTTTCGGCGGCGGACGGGTCTTGCAACTTGGGCGACGACTTGACGACGGCTGCGACCCTGTCCCGACCGAAGAATTCTAAAATCTGCTGCACCTCAAGCTTTTTATCGTTGCACGTTTTGATGACCGTCTGCTGTTCCTGCACGCGGTCTTGCATAATCTTGCGGATGTTCGCAATCTCCTCCTCATATTCCTTGATGCGCTGCTCGGATTCCGAAATCAACTGTTCCGTGTCAGCCGCGCCCGCGCGGATATAAAATTCGAGAGCCTGTATCTCCTCCGCGCCCGCCTCGATTATCTTCTCGACGGGCACGCCGAACGCGCGCAAGGATGCTTCGACGATCTGTTTCTTGACTGCCTTGTCCGTGTCCGTCGGGAGACTCTGTAAGAGTTCGATGGCTTTGGCGACGCGCCCGCGTTCTTCGGCGTCAACGCCCGCCGATTCAAACACGGCCTCGAAATCAACCTTCCCGCCCGCGAGCGGCGGCGGCCCCGACGGGAAATGTCCGGCGTCGGCTGCGCTGGAAGATGTCGCGCCGCCCATGCTGGCGTCGTCGCCGTATACGGGCGTGCCCGCGTCGGTCTGCATGCCTTCGCTGGCGTAGCGGCTGATGATGTCGTCGGCGGTCGCGTCGCCTGCGTCCGGCTGTTGCTGCTGTTGCTGTTCGTCCTGCACGACGAACCATCCGACGACGGTCGAACCCCAACCCTTTTTTTCAGACATGGAAAACTCCTGCTTGGGTACTTTTATCGAACGATAAAGGAGCGTTCAAGAACATGTTCGGCCCTTACATTAAACGGAAAACTCCTAAGGTTCAAGCGTCTCCAAAAATTCTGCGAGCGCGCGATTGAACTCCGCAGGCCGCTCGACGTTCGAGACGTGCGCCGCGCCTTCAATCACGACCAGACGCGAGCCGCGAACACGAGCGCGCAACGACTCCGCATCACGCGGCGGCGTCAGCGTGTCGAGACTCCCGACGATGACGAGCGTCGGCACGTCAATCTCCGCGAGAAGTTCCGTCTGGTCGCGTCGCGCCGCCATCCCGCGCAACGCAGCCACCGCGCCCTCCGGCTTCGTCCGCTCCATCATCCCGCGCACGCGCGCTGCGACCTCCGCATTGTTTTCCAGCGTCGCGGGCGCAAGCAACTTCGGCAGCATCGCGTCGGCGACCGGCTTCATCCCCGCGCTCAGAATCTTCTGCGCAGACTCTTCACGACCGCGCCGCGCCTCCTCCGTGTCGGGCGTCGCGCGCGTGTCGGCGAGCACGAGCGCGCGGACTCTTTCGCGGAAGCGACGATAAAAAGCGAGCGCGACGTAGCCGCCCATCGAGAGCCCGCCGAGCACGACACGCTCCAAACGCAACGCGTCCAACAACGCCGCGACATCTTCGGCCAACTCCTCCATCGTCGTCACCGCCGCGCCGTCGCCCGCGCCGCTCTCCCCGTGCCCGCGCAAGTCCGGCGCAATCACGCGCCAACGTCCGCTCAACTCCCGCACCTGCCCGTCCCACATCGAACGATTGAACGGATACCCGTGCAACAACACGACGGGCGGCAGCCCCGTCCCCACGTCCGTATATGCCAACTCGATTCCGCGCACGCTGGCGACGCTCATCGCTTCCGTTCCTTTTTCAACATGATGCATTTAACAAGATGGACAGGATAGACAGGATAAGAGAAGGAAACGGCGAAAAGGGAAACGGCGAAAAGGGAAAGCGGATAAACGATGTCAAGGCGAGCGGATTCAATCAGATTATCCTTTGCCCTTCACCTTTCAACGTTTCCCCTTTACCCCTCATCTGTTTTCATCCTGTTCATCCTGTCCATCCTGTTTAAATTTCCTGCGAGGTTTTCGGCGCGTGCGTAGATAACACGCGCGGCGCGCGAGGGTCAAACAGAGCTTCGGGCTGCGAGATAGACGCGTTCGGTCGCATCAATCATGCGCGTCAGGCTGAAGCGTTCGCGTGCGGACGCGCGCCCGTCGTCGCTCAAGCGCGCGCGTTCCGACGCATCTCCGAGCAGCGCGACGATGCTCGCGGCCAACGCCTCCGCGTCGCCGACGGGGACGAGTCGCCCGCCCGCGCCCGCGCCGATGATTTCGCGCGCGCCCTCGGTTTCGGTGGCGACGACGGGGACGCCCGACGCCAACGCCTCGACGATGGCGATGCCGAACGCCTCCGTGTGCGAAGCCGACACGAAGAGGTCGAGCGCGTGGAGAATCCGCGCCACGTCCGCGCGTCGCCCGAGAAGGCGGATGCGCTCGCTCAGGTCGAGTTCCGCGATGAGACTTTCGAGACGCGCGCGCGTCTCGCCCGCCCGCGAGGCGTCTTCGCCGACGAGGACGAAGCCGACACGGCCCGCCAGAGCGCGATTGACGGTCGCCGCCGCGCGCACCAAGTCTTCCTGTCCCTTGACGCGGCTCAACTCCCCGACCGTGCCGACGACGAAGGAAACATCGCCGCTCATCAAACTCCGTCGCATCTCCCCTGTGTCGCCCGCCGCCGCGTCCAGACGCGCGAAATCTATCCCGTTGTGAATCACGGAAATCTTATCCGCCGCGACGAGACGTTGTGCGCGCAGCGCACGCGCGACCGCCTCCGAGACGGCGATGACGCGCGCCGCCCGTCCGAGCGTCAGGCGATGCAAGCGGCTCAAGGGAAAGAGGACGTGTCGCGTGACGACGAGACGCGCGGCGGGCGAGCGCCATGCGGCGAAGGCCGCGAGCGTGTAGTCGCGCGCGACGTGCGCGTGCACAATCTCGATGCGTCGCTCGCGGACGAAGCGCGCGAGTCTGTGTGCGCTCGCGGCGTCGAGCGCGTTGCGGAGCGGCAGCGTGAAGATGTTCTCCACGGGCAGCACGCCTGCGAGTTCCGCGCAGAGCGGCGACTCCCGCGCCAGCGCAACGAAAACATCGTGACCGCGCGACACAAGCCCGCGCGCCAAATCCGCGAGATGCCGCTCGCCCCCGCCGAGCGCACGCGCCGAACTGATGTGAAGGATTCTCAAGGGCGGAAAAAGAAGTCAAAAGTCCGAACGTCTAAAGTCCAAAGTCGTAAACATGTTCAAAGTCTGAACGTCCAAAGTCTAAAGTCGCAAGACAAAGCGTTGGACTTTGGACTTTGGACTTTCGACTTCTGCCGACTTTAGACTTCTGCTCTCCATTGGTCGTAGTTGGCGAGCAGGTCGGCGGGGTCGCGGTAGATGCGGACGCAGCCCGCCGCGCGCAGTTGGTCTTCGGGGAAGCCGCCGCAGAGCACGCCGATGGTCGGCAAGTTTGCTTTCATCGCGGCCTCTGCATCGTAGGGCGTATCTCCGACGACGACCGTATCGGCGGGCTCTACGTCGCCGAGCCGTGCGAGGGTCGCTTGAAAGATGTCGGGATGCGGTTTGGATTTGTCGGCGTCGTCGGCGGAAGTCTCCTCCTCGACGAGGTCTTCGATGCGCGCAATCTTCTTGTACGCGCCGAGTTCGTCCTCCTTCGCGGATGAGGCGAGCGCGATGCGTTTGCCGTCGTCGCGGATGCGCTCGAATAGTTCGCGCACGCGGGGAAACGCCAGCACGCGCGGCAGGTATTCGCGCTTGTAGAGTTCGCCGCGATACTTCTCCAACTCTTCGCCGTAGTCGTCCAACTCCGCGCGCGAAAAGAAGACGGGCAACAACTGGTCGCCGCCCTTGCCGATTTGCTGTCGCACTTCCTCGAACGCAACCTCACGACCGAAACGCTCGAACGTGCGCTGCCAAGCCTTCGCATGAAAATCCACGGAATCAACCAGCGTCCCGTCAATATCAAAAATGACCGCTTTAATCACGACTCTCAATCTCCCTTGTCCGCATCGTCTCCGAATCAATGCGTTACCTTACACCAACGGCGTGAGCGCGGAAAGGAGGGCGCACCGACCGACGACGGATGCTCTATCAGCGGATCAGACGAAAGGCTTTTTCTTTAACCGTTAACCATCATCAATCGCCTGCTTTATCTCGTGCGCGGGTTTGACAGCGTGCGGGCGTTCATCCAACATTGGAGACGTTTCCCCGGTAGATGCGGATTCGTCGTCGCGTGTGCGCGCGGCGGCGGCGTGAAGATGGCCGTCGAGCGGCGTGCACTCAGGAAAGTTTATCTCTGAAGTTTTCGCGCAGGCGTCGCCGGAGGCGAAGTTTCGCGCGTCGTTTAAGGAGCGTTCTTCATCATGGCAAAATTGATAACCGGAGTTTTCAAGACGCGCGTGGCGGCGGAAGCGGCGGTTGACGCGTTGCTCAAACGCAACTACACGCGCGACGACATCAGCGTGTTGATGTCGGATGCGACCAAGACCAAAGAGTTCGCCATCGAGACGGGCACGCGCGCGGCTGACGGCGCAGGGATAGGCGGCGCGGTCGGCGGCACGGTCGGCGCGGTGCTGGCCGCGATTGCCGCCGTCGGCACAAACATCGTCCTGCCCGGAATCGGTCTGGTCATCGCGGGGCCGCTCGCCGCCGCGCTCGCGGGCGCAGGCGCGGGCGGCGCGACCGGCGGCCTCATCGGCGCACTCATCGGCGCGGGCATCCCCGAACATCGCGCCAAAGTTTACGACGCCAGCCTGCGCAGCGGCGGCATCCTGATCGGCGTCGAATCCAAGACGGTCGAGGAGGCGAACGAGTTGGAGAAACTGCTCGACGATCTCGGAGCCGACCACGTCCGGCAAGAATAGCAGCGACGGATGAACGCGGAACGTTGAAGACGCCGGATGACGGATGTCAGTAGATGAACAGAGCTTCTTCGTCTTATCTAACATCCGACATCTATTATCAATCCCGCGTCTGACATCCGAACTTTTGTGATAACAAAAAAAGGGCCGGTCGTTCGACACGATGTCGCCGACCGGCCTAAGTGTTTGTTCACCTACCCGCTTGTTTGGAGAAGAGAGGCGTTTATCTTTTGATAGCGTCGCCCACGTCTTCGATGGCCTCGCCGACTTTGCGGCGCGCCGTGCCGAAACCTTCCTGAATGTTACCGCCCGCGCGGTCGGCCTGTCCCTCGGCTTCCATCTCGTTGTCGCCGACGGCCCGACCCACGTTCTCTTTGATTGCGCCCTTCGCCTGATCGAATTTTCCTTCGACTTCGTCGTCATTCGGTAAACCCATTTTTGTAACTTCCTCCTTTGGAGTGAATCAACAATGGTTCTCGTTCACGAGGAGAGATCATCCGGGGGCGTGCGCGACGCTTGCTGCGCTTCCGGCCCGAGGACGTTTTGAACGCTCTTTGATACCCGCCCGTTTGAATGAGCAACGCTTGTGCCAGCGCGTGCCCCGGCGGGCGCGAGCGCGATTCCCGACGCGCGAAAGTTGTTTACGCAGAGACCTATGCGGGCGCAGAAGGGGCGTGCGGCGCGGCAGGCGGCGGGCGGATTTCGGGCGGCGGCAGGAGGGCCTTGATGTGTCCGTTTCCGTACATCGTTTGCGGCGTCCGCGCCCTGTCTTCGGACAAAGAAAAAGAGCGCGCTTTCTCTTGAAGAAAGCGCGCTCTTAATCTATGTGCAGAGGTTAAAACGCCCGTGCAAACAGTTTAGAACTGGAAGCGCACGGCGAGTTGCACCTGACGCTCGCGGAAGAGCGTCGCGCCCGCTTCGGTGGTGTTGCCGAAAGCGGAGTTGAAGACCGCCGTGCCAGCCGGGTTCGGGTTGGCCGGGGTCGCCGCCGGATAGGTCACGGTGTAGAAGGTCGTGTTGACGTTCGTCACCTGCGTGCGGTTGAAGATGTTGAAGCCCTCGACGAGGAATTCGAGATTCTTCGTCTCGTCGAAGCGGAAGCGACGCGAGAGACGAAGGTCGAAGTTAACGATCTTCGGTCGGCGGAAGGAGTTGCGCGGCAGGTCGGGGAGACGGTTGAAGCCGCCCGACTGGTTGATGCCGCCGGGGCCCGCCGCGCCGCTCACGGAGATGCCGCCCGTGTAGGGGCTGCCGGAGAAGGCGTAGAAGACGGGCGCGATGGTGAAGCCGTTGAAGACGGCGCGGCCCACTTTGCTGTCGCCCTGATCGCCGAAGAAGTCGGGCGTCCAGACGACGCTGGCGGTGAACTTATGCGGCGAGTCGAAGTTGGCTCGCGCCTGTTCGATACCCGGATTGAAGGCGTTGAAGGGGATGTTGTTCGACGTGAAGGTGGTCGAAGTTTGCCCGTTGTCGGTCGCGCGCGAGAGCGTGTAGTTGGTCTGGAACTGCAAGCCGTCGGTAAAGCGACGGTTGGCCTGCAAGACCAGCGCCTTGTACTGCGACGTGATGCTGCTGCGAATCTCGGTGATCTGCGCGAAGTTCGTGTTGGGGCGCGCCGTCGGGAAGAAGTCAATGACGGTGCTGCCACCGGCGAACGGGCCGTTGGTGAAGTTGATGGTGCGCTGGGCCGTCGGCAGGCTCAGGTTGGTGTCAACGAAGGTCGGCAGGTTCTTTCCGATGCTCCCGACGAAGGAGGCGGAGATCACCGTGTTGCGCGCAATCTCACGCTCGACGATGAAGTCGTACTGGTGGATGAGCGGGTTGCCGAACTCGGGGTCGAAGTACTGGACGGCGGGAGTCGTCAGCGTTCCCGCGCTGATCAGGTTCGGAAACTCGGGCGCGATGGCGTTGGTCGCCGTGACCGTCACCTGCCGCTGCCCGCGATCAATGCCGACGCCCGTGTTGACGAGCGCGTTGTAGATGGTCGAGTTGATGATGCGCCCGTAGTAGATGCCGTAGCCTGCGCGGACGGAGGTTTTGCCGTCGCCGGTCAGGTCGTAGGCGAAGCCGACGCGCGGGCCGAAGTTGTTCTTGTCGTTCGGGATGTTGGCCGTCTGCGGCAAGAGCGGGTTGACGTTGATGGCCTCGGGGTTCTTCTGGTACTCGTAGCGCAGGCCGAGGTTCAAGGTCAACTGCGGCGAGATGCGCCAGTCGTCTTGGAAGAAGGCGTTGTAGTCAATCGTGTTGAAGGTCAGGCCGAGGACGCCGAAGCCCTGATTGAAGTTGCCGCCGTAGCAACGACCGCGCGTGCGCGTGCTGCTGTAGCAGGACGTGGCGGCGGCGAGCCCGTTGCGGAAGTTGGTGTAGTCAATGATGAAATCGTTGAGTCCGGCGTTGAAGCCGAGCGCGTTGGTTCCGCCCGTGTAGTTAAACTCGCCGCCCGCGAAACGCAGGTTGTTGATCTCATCGGTGACGCGGTTGATGTCGCCGCCGAACTTGAAGGTATGGTTGCCGCTCGTCAACGTCATCGTGTTGGCAAACTGCCACCGCGTCTCGTTGGGGAAGGCGGCGCGTTCGAGAAATTCGGGGATGCCGAAGGTGAAACCGTTGGTGATGTTGACCTGCGGCGAACGACCGTTGACGGAGTTCGTCGGCTCGCCGGGAAGGGCGGGCTGGCTGAACTGAAACTCGTTGTCGCGCCCGTACTGGAAGCGAAACTCGTTGAGGAAGTTCGACGTGATGGTCGAAGACAGGCGCATCGTGAGCGAGTCAACCTCGACGAAATCGTCGCCGAAGTTATCGCGGGCGCGCGTGTTGGTCGCCTGCGTCTGGACGCCAGCGGGCGATTGCCAGCGCAGGCGGTTGTAGCTGACGGCGAAGCTGTTGTTGTTGTTGATGACCCAGTCAATCTTCGGCAGGATGAGCCGCTGGTCGCCGCGACGCGGAACCTGTCCGCTGAGGCTGCTCAAGAAACCGAGCGCCTGATCCACCTGCGCGTTGGTCAGTCCCTTGCCGGATTGGAGTTGGGGAGTGGTGCGGCCCCCGCCCGTCAGGTTCGTGCCGAGCGGCGTGGTCAGCAGCGCGCGGTCGGCGCGGTTCAGGAAGTCCACCTGATTGAAGATGGAGAGGCCGGGGAAGTCGCGCTTCTGCTGGTCGTAGCTGAAGAAGAAGAACAGCCGATTCTTGACGATGGGGCCGCCGATGGTTCCGCCGAACTGGTGGCGCACGTCCTTCGGCTTGATGCCGACGACATCGAACGCGCCGCTGGAGAGTTGCACGACCTGCGTGGCGAGCGGGTTGCGCGCGCCCCACTTGTTGTTGCGCTGGTAGTAGAAGAGGTCGCCGTGAAACTCGTTGGTTCCGCTCTTGGTGACGGCGTTGACGACGCCGCCCGCCGCGCGACCGTACTCCGCAGAGTAGTTCGAGGTGTTGACCTGAAACTCGCGGATGGCCGACTGGCTGACGACGTAGCTGATGCGCGTGCGTCCGCGCTCCTCGGAGAAGAAGGCTTGATTGTTGTCGCCGCCGTCAACCGTATTGTTGTTCAAGAGGCCGGAGATGCCGCGAAAACTGATGAGGCCGAACGTGCCGTCGAGCGCCGCGCCGGGCGCGAGCAGGGCGAAGTTCGACCAGCGACGACCGTTGATCGGCAGTTCGTTGATCGAGGTCTGGTTGATGTTGGTCGAGAAGTCCTGCTGCGTCGTGTTGATGACGGGGGCTTCACTCGTGACTTCGACGATCTCGGACGTGCCGCCCACCGTCAGCGGCAGATCGAGCGAGGTGACGCGCCCGACTTCGACCACCACCTTCTGCTGGCGGGCGGTCGTGAAGCCGGTGGCGGTGACGGTCACGGTATAGTTGCCGGGTTGCAACTGCACGACGCGAAAGCGGCCTTCGTCGTCGGTCGTGGCCGTGCTCTCTCTGTTGGTCTCTTCATTCAGCACGGTGACGGCGGCGTTCGCCACGACCGCGCCCTGGGGGTCTTTAACGACACCGCCGATGGCTCCGTCCGTCGTGGACTGCGCCAACACTCCTGCGCTCATCCCGACGACGAGACAGAGCGCGATAAACGAGAGGCGGAAAAACTTGCACATAGAAGGAAACTCCTTAAAGTTCAGACTCGGGAAGTTGATGTGAACCGAAACTCGACCGGCACAGCCCTCTTGCGCGCTCGCCGACATTTCTCTGCGGAATCTGCGGAAATCGTCAGGGCCTCGAAAAACTGTTGTGCGTGGCTCGTTTCAACGGAAAGGCTACCGAAGTGAAAATAAGCTTCTATCATGGCAGAAGCCTTTTACGCAAGACTGACGGCGAAGTTAACGGGCGGTAAACTTTCACGCCCGCCCGCGCCGCCAAAAGCAAAAGAAACGCTTCGCCAAAATCGGACGAAGGACTACACCGAAAACATCTGCTCCGATTCGGTGTAGCCCTTCGTTCGTCGTGTCGGGCAGAGACGAAGGACGTTTTTAAACGACGGCCCCGTCCGCTCGTTTGTTTGGGCCGCACACGCCGGTTGCCCGGCGCGTGCGGCGCGCACAGGTTCAGTTCGAGGCTTCGGAGACGATGAAGAAGCGGAACGAGCCGCTGCTTGCCACGCCGAGCAGGAACTGCACGTCAACGGATTGACCGGGCGCGAGCACGCCGCCGGGCAAGCCCGAGAGGTCAACCGAGACGCTTGAGTTCCAGCCGCCGCCCCAATCCTGTGTCGGCGGTTGGTTGAGCCGCAGACCGCGCACGGTCGTCACCACCGCGCCGCCCGTCGCCCTGACCGTCCCGTCCGAAGTGAGCACGCGGATGTCGGCTTGCGTGCCGCTCGGGATGATGTAGGGCGTGCCGAGCGTCGTGATGTCAACGATGCGGAAGCGCAGGCGCGAGACGTTTGCGCCGGTGTTGTTGGTGAAACGCTTCTGCACGGAGAGCGTGCCGAGCGTGTAGGCCGCGCACGATCCGGTCGGGCCGGAGGGGGTCAGGTTGTCGAAGTAAGAGTCGGTGTTGCGGATGCGGTTGGGCGAAGCCGACGAACTGACCGAGTTGTTGATTTGTCCCGGAATAATCTGCGACGTGAGACGCACGGTCGGGCTGGCGAGATTCTCCGGCCCCGGTGCGCCGAGATACGCGCCCTGTCCGGTGGCTCCCGGCGAGGAGTAGGTGTAGGTCTGCACGCCGATAAAGTCCGCCGCGTTGTTGCCCGTGTCTTTCGGGAAACTGTTGCGCAGGTCGCGGACGAAGCTGTAATCAATGTCGGTCGCCATCTCCGCGCCGCCGACGGGGAAGCCGGTCGTCTCGAAGTAGAGCGAAGGATTCCCGGCATAGCCCGCCGCGTCGAGCCGATTGCCGATGTTGAAGTTGTTGGAGTTGGCGGTGTTGAATAAAGCGATGCCGCTCCCGTCGGGAATGTCGGCGGTGTAGCCACCGGCCTGCGTCGTGCCGTCGGGCAGCAGGATGGTGTCGCCGGGGACGTTGAGTTGCAATGAGTAGCCGTTCGTGTTGACGGCGAGGAAGTGCCCGCGCGCCGGAATCGTCGTCCCGTTCGGGATGATGAAACGCGTGACGCCGTCGGCGGCGACGAGCGCCCAACCGGCGGAGCCGTCCGTCGTGCTGACGGTGATCGGCGACGTGGTCGAGTTATAGAACTCGATGAACTCGTTGTTGGCGGCGATGTCGGCAACAGCCGCGCTCGGCGCGTCCATCCCGTTCAGGAAGCCCAGAGCCGTGTGGCCCGCCGGGTCGTCAGAAAAGAGCGAGAGGGGCGGCGAACTGCAACCGGCGGGGTCTGTCCCCGGCCCACGGAAGCGGAACTCGCTGATGATGACCTGACCGGGAGCCACCGTATTGCCGAGCCGGAGGCCGACGACGATGGGGTCGTGGTCGGAGGAGCGGTAGGGCGTCGGCGTGTAGAGGTCTTGAGTCTTGAACTCGGTGTTGTAGTCAATGACGGTCGGCTCGTCGGCGTTGATGTGCCAGATGGTCGTGCCCGTGACCTGAATGTTCATGCTCTTGGTGGCAAGGGCGTGGTCGAGTTCGCCGAAGGCGGCGTCGAACTGGAACGAGTAGCGTTCGGCGGCGGGGACGAACCGCTTCGTCTCGCTGACGAGGCCGCCCGCGCCGTCGGCCAGAGTGTCGCTCGAATCCTGTTCGAGGATAAAGAGCGGGTCTTCTTCGCTGTAGGCGTTGTAGTCGCCCATCGAGAGCACGTCGGGGTCGCCCGAAGCGGTCTTGCGGTCTTGGATGAAGACGAGCAGGCGGTTCGCCTGAATCTGACGCTGGCCGTTGTCGCAGCCCTGACCGTCGCCCGCGTCGGCGTCAATTCCGGTGTCGCTCGCCGAGCAGCCTTTAGAGGTGAAGTGGTTGACGATGAAGGTGAACTTCTCGTTGTTCGAGTTCTGCTGGAAGGTCTGCGCGAGCGGCGGGCGCGCCTGATTCCATGCGGGGTTCACGTCGTTGACCTGCGCGCCGGAGGGCGTGACGCTGGCAGGCTTGTAGATAATCGCGTTCTTGATTTCGTCCGTGCCGGGGTTCGGGCTGTCAATGCCCGCGAAAGTGCCGGGCGCGGTGGCGTCGTTGAGGCCGTTGACCAAATCCTGAAGCGCGCCGT
>DATLMV010000066.1:0-14856 GCA_035537095.1 Pyrinomonadaceae bacterium | reverse complement strand
ATAAAGAGATCGAGCGGCGCACCATCTACGCCATCTTCTCGAAGCCGGTCGGGCGCGGCGAGTTCCTCGTCGGCAAGTATCTGGGGCTTTGTTTGACGCTTGCGCTGAACGTCATTGTGATGGGCGTCGGCGTCTCGCTCGCGCTCCTCTACACGGGCGGCGGCTTCCATGCGCCGGTCTGGCACATCTGGCCCGCCATCGCGCTCATCTACGTCGAACTGATGATTCTGACCGCCGTCGCCTTGCTCTTCTCGACCTTCTCTTCGCCAGCGCTCTCCGCTCTTTTAACTTTCGGCGTCTTCATCATCGGCCACTTCAGCGCCGACCTCAAGACCTTCGCCGCCGCGCTCGGCACACAGACCTCGCGTATCTTTTTCAGCGTCCTCTACTACCTGCTGCCGAACCTCTCGAACTATTCCTACATCACGCCCGCCGGACACGGTGTGATGCCCGCGCCCGACGCATTTCTCGTCGCCGTCCTCTACGGCCTCTGCTACATCGCCGTGCTGCTCGCCGCCGCCACCCTCATCTTCAGCCGCCGCAACTTCAAATGACAGACGCAACCAATCAAGCAGTAACACCGGACGGCAACGCGGGTGCGCGCGGCGCGCGTCGGCGCGGGCGTCTGACGCGGCGCGACGGCGTGCTCGCCTTCGTCGTCCTCGCCGGACTCGCCTGCTCGACCCTGCTCACGCGCTGGCTCGACGCGCATCGTCCGCCCTTGAACGTCCGCGAAGCGGTCGAACAACTCTACGTCACGCCGCAATCGGCGCGGCGCATGAGTCTCGGCTTCAACGGTCTGGTCGCCGACTGGTACTGGATGCGGACGCTGCAATACGTCGGGCGCAAGATGGTCAAGCACCCCGGTCAACTCCAACTCGACGACCTGAGCGAACTCGGCCTCAAGATGCTCAACCCCTTGATGGAGGCGACCACCACGCTCGACCCGCAGTTTATGGCCGCATACGAATACGGCGCGGTGATTCTGCCCGCGATAGATACGGATGCGGCTCTCAAGTTGACGCAGAAAGGCATTGACGCCAACCCGCAGGCGTGGCGGCTCTACCAGCATCTCGGCTACATCTACTGGCAGCGCGGGCAGTTCCGCGAGGCGAGCGAGGCTTACCGCAAGGGCGCACAGGTGGCGGACGCGCCGCGCTGGATGGAGTCAATGGCGGCGCGGATGGAGGCCGAGGGCGGCGACCGCAATCTGGCGCGTGAGATTTTCCAACGCATGCACGACGAGGCCGAAGACGAACAGGTCAAGGAGTTGGCCTTGAAGCGTCTCGCGCAGTTGCGCTCCTTCGACGAGCGCGACGTGATTCGCCGCGCGCTCGTCGAATATCAAACGCGCACGGGTCGTTGTCCCGAAGATTGGCCCGCGCTCGCGCCGCTGCTGCGTCGTCAGGCGCTCATCAAACTCGACGCGCGGGGCGCGCCGCTCGACCCCGCCGACACCGCTTACGTCCTTGTCAAAGACAAGTGCGACGTTGACCTCAACCCGCGCTCGAAAGTTCCTTACCGTTAGACCACGGAGGCGTGTGCAGCGATGGCAGCAGTAATCGAGATCGAAAATCTGAGCAAGGATTACGAGGTCGGGTTCCTCAAGAAGCGACGCGTGCGCGCGCTCGACCGTCTCTCGCTCACGGTCGAGCGCGGCGAAATCTTCGGTTTCCTCGGCGCGAACGGCGCGGGCAAAACGACGACGCTCAAACTCCTGATGCGCCTCATCTATCCGACCGAGGGACGCGCTTCAATCATGGGCCGCGACATCGCCGACACGGGCATGCACGCGCGCATCGGCTACCTGCCCGAGCACCCGTACTTTTACGACTACCTGACGGCGCGCGAGTTTATGGAATACTGCGCGGAGTTGTTCGGCTACACGCGACGCGAGCGACGCGAGCGCGCCGCCCAGATGCTCGGGCGCGTGCGTCTGGAGGAGAAGAGTTGGGATAAGCAGTTGCGGAAGTTCTCGAAGGGGATGCTGCAACGCGTCGGGCTGGCGCAGGCTCTCGTCAACGACCCCGAAGTCGTCTTTCTGGATGAACCGATGAGCGGACTCGACCCCGTCGGGCGGCGCGAAGTGCGCGACCTCATCGCCTCGTTGCGCGCGACGGGCACGACCGTCTTCTTCTGCTCGCACATCCTCTCCGACATCGAAGTCCTCTGCGACCGCGCCGCCGTCCTGCGCGGCGGGCGGCTCGCGCACCTCGGGCGACTCGAAGAACTGCGCCAACTCGGCGGCGAACGCGCGATGGAGATTATCGTCGCGGGCGCGGACGTGAGTTGTCTCGAACGCACGCTCGCCGCCATCGAGGGCGCGCGCGTCAACGCCACACCCGGCGGCGCACGCGTCGAGGTCGCCAGCGAGCAGCAGACCGACGAAGCCCTCCGCGCCGTGCGCTCATGCGGCGCGCGCCTCGTCTCCATCCAGCCCGTCGGCAACGCGCTCGAAGAACTTTTCATCAACGATGTAAAAGCAGAGGTTAGAGGTTAGATGCCGGATGTTGGAAAAGACATCGGATGTTAGACGAGACAAAGAAGGGCTTTGTCCGGTCTAACATCTAACACCCAACATCTAACCTCTACTTAAACTTGACGCCCGATAGCTCGACTTTGAGGCTGGCGGGGACGTTATCTTTTTGGATGCCTTCGATGGTGATGGGCACGCGGAGGGTTTTGTTGGTCGCCAGTTCGGGCTGACGCGTGGGGATGGGGATGCTGTAGCGTTCCTTGATGACTTTGCCGTTGATGTCGCGCGCGGTCGCGTGGAGTTCAAGACCTGAGATGGTGCGTCCGGTGAAGTTGCGGACGACGGGGTTCATCGTGATGACGACATCGCCGAGCGGGCGGTCGGACTGGCTGGCGTCCTGATCGGCGTTGAAATCAACGAGGAGACGTTCACGCAAGGGCGCGAACTCCGCCGAATCCGTCCGCAGCGCGCCCTCCAGACGCGCTTCGCCCGCAGGCCGCGCCGCCGGACGTGTCGCCAGATAGACGAGTCCGGCGACGAGCAGCGCCGAGCCGATGGCGACGACCATGAAGATTGTCCGGCGCGAACTGTCGGTTTCGGTGGCCTTCTTTTCTGTCTGTGCCATGATGATTCGCTGTCTCGATTCGGGATTTTCGACGCGCGAATTTTAACACGAACGCGGCTGAAGAAGTAAAAAGGCAAAAGGTAAAAGGCAAGCTAAAGAAGGCAAAAGTAACAAGGTCAAAGGCAAAAGTGAAGGCAGGAGATTCTGCTTTTCACTTTTGCCTTTGACCTTTTGCCCTTTGCCCTCTTTAGTCTGCCTTTTTACTTTTGCCCTCTTTAGCTTGCTCGTGCGCGCATGTCGTTCGAGTCGGCGAGGAGCGGTTTTTTGTTGTCTTGGACGAGCGAGCCCGTGCCGGTGCGCTGGCGTGCGGCGCGCGGCCAAGTGATGCGGAAGCGGCTGCCCTCGTTCTGTTTGCTCTCGACCTCGATCTGTCCTTCGAGCAGTTCGACGATTTTGCGCGTGATCGCCAGCCCCAGACCGACGCCGCTGTAGGAGCGCGCGAGGCGTTCGTCCACCTGCCGGAAACCGTCGAAGATATACTCCAGAGCGTCGCTCGACATGCCGATGCCCGTGTCTGTGACTTCGACGAACCAACGCTCGTCGTCGAGCGTCGCGGCTCTGACGGCGACCGCGCCCGTCGAGGTGAACTTGACGGCGTTGCTCACGAGATTCGAGAGCACCTGCGTGAGCTTGTGTTTGTCCGTCCAGACCGTCTTGAGATTGGGCAGCACGACGGCGCGCAACTCGATGCCGCGATAGCGCGCGTCCGCGCCGTAGCCGTCAATCACTTCCTTGACCACCTGCCGCACGTCAACGTGTTCGAGATGGAGCGCGGAGCGACCGGCTTCGAGGCGCGAATAGTCGAGCAGGTCGTTGACGAGTTCGAGCAGGTTGCGCGCGTTGCGCTCCATGCGGACGACCGCCTCGCTCTGAAGCGGCGCGAGCGGCAAACGGCGGTCGCGCTCAAGCAACTGGCAGAGACCGATGATGACGTTCAAGGGCGTGCGCAGTTCGTGGCTGACGTTGGCGACGAAGGCCGACTTGAGCCGGTCGTGCTCGCGCAGGCGGTCGTATGCTTCGACCACTTCGGCGTGACGCCTGACCTCCTCCGTCACGTCGTGAAAGACGGCGACCATCCCTTCCCCGTGCTTGCCTTCCTCGCTGACGAGCGGCGTCACGCTCACTTCCAAAACGCATTGCTCCCCGCCGCGCTCAATCATCACGTGCTCGCCGGAGAGGCGCGCGCCGTCTTCGAGTGCGCGACCGAGCGGCGTCTCGGAGGGCGTCAGTCTGTTGCCCTGCAAATCGCGGAGCGCCATGTCTTCGATGAGCGCGTGCACGCCGTCGCGGAACTCTCCGGGCTCGCGTCCGAGGATGCGCGCCGCCGACGGGTTGACGCGATACAGGCCACGCCCGTCAACGATGATGACGCCCTCGTTCATCTGGTTGATGACGCTCTCAAGTTCGGCGGCGCGCGACTTCTCGGCGGCGAAGGCCGAGGTCGCCAGTTTTTCGGCGCGCACGCGTTTGGAGACTTCCGAGAGGATGACGATGACATCGCCGCGCCCGACGCTGCGCTCGGTCGTCGGCCAGAGGATGACATCCCAAAACTTACGCGGTTCGTTGACCGCGCGGTCGCGCGCGACGAGTTCGAGCGGCAGACCGTAGTTGACGAAGGCGCGGCGCGTGCGTCGCACGTCTTCGATAATCTCGCTCATCACGGCGAGGCCCGCCGCCGCTTCGTAGAGGCCGCGCCCTTCGAGTTCGGCGGCGTCGCGCCCGACCAGACCGGCGAAGGTCTTGTTGGCGCGCTGCACGATGAGGCTCGCGTCGAGGACGGCGACGCCGAGCGGGAGGCTGTCGAGCACCTCTTCGATAAATGCGCCCTGCGTGCGCAGTTCGCCGAAGCGCGCTTGGAGGCTCGCCGCCATCGTGTTGAAACTGTCGGCCAGCGTCCCCACCTCGTCGTCCGTCTCGACGGCGACGCGTTCCTGCAACTTCCCTTCGCCGAGCGTCGAGGCCGAGGCCGCGAGTTCGCGCAAGGGTTTCGTGAACCGCCCGACCGCCCAGACGCCGAGCAGGATTGACGAAATCAAGGCGCAGGCCCACGTTGCCGTCAGCATCAGGATGGCGCGACCGGCGGGCGTGTTCTCCGGCAGGGGCACGCCGACGGCGACGCTCCAACCGTAAGGGTCTATCCGCTTCACGTCCGTGACGCGCACGACGCCGTCGTTCCAACGCTCCTGCGCGAGGCTGGCGGCGATGTTACCGGCGGCGATGTTGCTGGCCGCGAAATTGTTGGGCGCGCGTCCCTCCTGCGCCGCCGTCTGCGCGGGCGCGAGCGGGTTCGGGATGGCCTCACCGCGCGCGTCAATGACGGTGACGGCGGCGGCGGTTCCGTGCGAAGCATGTTTTTGCAGGCGCGCGTAGAGGTCGCGTGCGGAGGCCGGGTTGAGCGGCGCGGATTGTCTGGCGAGCGACGGGTTGTCTTCGAGCCACGATTCGAGCGCGCCCGCCGCTGCCGCCATCTCGATGCGCGTGATGGTGTCGGCCTGTTCGTTGAGGGTTCGCTGGTAGCTGGCGAATTGGACGAGGCTGATGATGAGCAGCGGCAGAGACAGCAGGGCGAGCATCACCAGCAATTTGGTGCGCACGTCGAAGATAAAACGTTTCTCATGGCCCTGCTTCATCAGTTGCTGCGTTCCGGGAAGTCCGTCTTGCGGCGGCGGGGCGGCGGCCACGTCGAAGTGCGTGTCTGCACGTTCGGACGTAGGCTGGCGGCGTAAACCAGAATCGTCTGGGCCAGCAGTTCATCTACGAAACTGTTCGTGCGATGAAGCGCGTCGCGCAACTCCCGAAAGTCTCCCTCTGTCGCGCTCACGCCGTTGCGCCACAGAAAATCGTTTACGACATCACGGAGGATTATCAACTCCCGTGCCACTTCGTCAATCAACGCTCCCTGCTGAAAACGTACTTGCGTGTGTATGCGTAAGCGACTGACCGCTTCCAGAATTTCGTTGTAGGAGGCCGACGAGTCGAGCAGGCGCGCGAGTTCGTCGAGCATCTCGGGAATATGGTCAACGAGTTGGCGATTGGAGAGCAGGGCGGGCAGTTCGGTGCGCCGGTCGGCGTAAATCTCATCTACCCACGCGCGGATCAGCGCGTCCTCATGCTGACGAAAAAGGGGCGTAAATCGTTCAGGCATTGGAATCGTGGGAAATAGTCAATCGTGAATCGTCAATCGTGAATAGAAAGAGTGATTAAAGCAGTTATCTATTTACGATTGACGATTCACGATTTACTAGCTGTCAGTCGTTGCAGAAGGGTTTCCAACTGGTCGAAGTCAATCGGCTTGGTGACGTATTCGTTGCAACCGGCGGCGAGGGCTTCGGCGTGAAAATCGGCGGTATCGTGGGCGGAAACCGCGACAATCGGGACTTTCTTGAGTCCGTCCTGCTCGCGGATGCGGCGCGTCGCGGCCAGACCGTCGAGCAACGGGAGACTCAAATCCATCAGAATCAGATCGGGGCGCACGCGCTCAGCCGTCTCCACGGCCTCCTGACCGTTGATGGCCTCGACCACTCGATAACCGCTCATTTCGAGTAAACGCCTCATCATAAAGCGGTTATCCTCGAAATCTTCTACTACCATGACCGTCAAATGACCGTTCTCAAGCTCTGACATTCATCCACCGTCCTCAAACTTTCTACCGTCTCACGAACCGCTCGCCGAATCTCTTAACGTACGACTTGCGAACACACCCGTTATTTGTTAAGATGCCGCATCGAAACACGACACAAAGAACGCTTTCGTTCGGGCTTAATTCATACAGGCAACAATGCCTTACCTCTCTCCAGAGCCCCTTTGAGTTATGCCGGAGGCAGACCGTCAGCGCACGCAATGAAGCCTATAATCTCGGAAACACAGGACGCCGAAGCCCTCAAAGAGTTGGGGCGGGCTTCCGTCCAGATCGTCCACGATCTCAAAAATCAGATTAATGGTCTCAAACTTTATGCCACGTTCCTGCGCAAGCGTCTGGAACGCGCCGGGCGGCCCGCCGACGAGTTGGAGACCCTCGGCAAGCTCATCGCCGGACTCGAACGCGCCGCCGCCGACACATCCGCCCTCGTCCGCTTCGGTCGCCCCCTCGAACTCCGCCGCGAAGCCCGCGCCGACCTCGCGCAGATTCTCAACGCCTCCACCGCTGGCGAACCCGTAGAAGCAGAGGGCGGTACATATGTGGGCGAGTTCGACGCCGCCGCGCTCACCGAAGCCTTTCAACAGATCCACGCCGCCCTCCGCCCGACGGGCGTGGCGGCACATGCAGAAGCGGCGACACAGGCGGGCGCGTTCAAACTCCGTCTCCGGCACGAGGGCGACGCCGACGCGCCTTCGGCCCTCGTCGAATGGAGCGATTTCAAACACGGCGATACAGACCTGTTTCGCTCCTTCGCGGGCGGCACGGGACTGCGGATGGCGCTCGCCGCCAAAATCATCAGAGCGCACGGCGGCGATGCCGCGCACGAGGCGGACGCCCTGCGCGTGCGTCTGCCGTTGACCAAAGGATGAACGCCCGCAAATGTCGCTTGCTGAACCGGAGACTCAAAAGCATCTTTTTCTCAGTTCATCACGCAACGTCGAGCGTCCGTCGTTTACTTTAGCAAGGAGGCAAGCGGAAGGTGGAACGTAAAGAGGTACGTATTCTGGTCGTTGACGACGAACCGATGATGGCCGATTCGCTCAAGCAGAATCTGGTCGAAGAGGGCTACACGGTGGACACGGCGGCGACGCAGGCCGAGGCCATCGAGTTGTTTGATCGCGGCGCGCATCATATCGTCGTCTGCGACCTGCAACTGACCGCGCAGACGATGGACGGCATGGAAGTCCTGCGCCACGTCAAAGACGCGCAGCCCTCGACCGAAGTCATCGTCATGACCGGCTACGGCACGGTCGCGCGTGCCGTCGAAGCGACCAAAGCGGGCGCGTTCTGGTTCCTTGAGAAGCCCTTCGACTTCGAGATGCTTCAACCGCTCGTCGAGAAGGCTCTGGAACGACGCGAGATGATGGTCGAGAACGAATCCATCCGCCGACAGCTTTCGACGCGCACCGAGTATTTCAACATCATCGGCTCGTCCAAAGCGATGCAGATGATTTATGAAATGATCGAATCGGTCGCCAAATCCGACGCCAACGTGCTCATCGTCGGCGAATCCGGCACGGGCAAGGAACTCATCGCCAACGCCATCCACTACAATTCCCTGCGCGCCAAGAAACCCTTCATCAAAGTGAACTGCGCCGCGCTGCCCAAAGAACTGATCGAATCCGAACTCTTCGGCCACACGAAGGGCGCGTTCACCGGCGCGCACGCCGACAAAGACGGCCTCATCCAGCACGCGGCGGGCGGCTCGCTCCTGCTCGACGAAATCGCCGAGATGCCCGTCGAGTTGCAGCCGAAGCTGCTGCGCGTCCTGCAAGAGCGCAGCTATCGCAAAATCGGCTCGGAGAAGACCTACGCCGTAGATTTTCGTCTCATCACTTCCACCAATCGCCCGCCCGCCGACGCCATCCGCGACGGGCTGCTCCGCGACGACCTCTTCTATCGTATCTCGACCATCACGATTCACGTCCCGCCCTTGCGCGAGCGCACAGAAGATATCCAACTGCTCGCCGAGCATTTCCTGAAGATGTACGCGCGCAAGTATCAACGCCCGATTTCGGGCATCTCGCAATCGGCCTATCAACGCCTCTTCGGGCACGGCTGGCCGGGTAACGTGCGCGAGATGCAGAACGTCGTCGAGCGGGCGGTGCTGCTCGCCAAAGGCAGCAAGATCGAACCCGTTGACCTGCCCTTCGATAACGGCGCGATGCCCGAACGCGCCGCGCAGAGTTCCGCATGGGACGTGCCGCCCAACCTGACGCTCGAAGAGATCGAAAAGCTCGTCATCGAAAAGACGCTCCAACGCACCGGCGGCAACAAACAGGCGGCGGCCAACCTGCTCGGCATCTACCGCCCGCGCCTCTACAGCAAAATCCGCAAATACAAGATAGACATCCCCGCGCTCATCACCACCTGAGAAACAGAGGGGAAACGGTTAAAGGGGTAAAGGGGAAAGGGAAAGCACGGAGTACCCGAACGGGCGTCAATGCTTTCCCTTTCCCCTTTTAACCTTTTCCCTTTTACCCCTCGTCCAGTTGATAAGTAGCGACGCTGGTCGGCGTCTCGTAGCAGCGGACTTTATAGACCTGAACGCGTTCGTCGCCGACGCGTGCGGCGACGCGTTCGAGGATGTAGCGCGCGAGATTTTCGGCGGAGGGGTTGAGTTCGATGTCGAAGGGCGGGAGTTCGTTGATGTTGCGATGGTCGAGATAGCCGACCACTTCGTCGGCGGCCTCCTTCAGGTCGCCGAAGTCAACCAGCAGACCGATGTTGTCCAACTCGCGCCCGCGCGCGAAGATTTCGATACGGTAGTTGTGCCCGTGCAGGTTCTCGCACTTGCCCTTATAGCCGCGCAGTTGATGCGCGCTGGAAAAGTTGCGTTCAATCATCACTTCAAACTGTCCGGCCATGCTCGCTTCGTTTCCCTTCCTCTCTCTCGGCCCGCACGCGCTTCCCCGTCCGGCGAATGACGCGGAGGCCGTGTCTTCTCGCACAGGTCACTTATCCTTTATCTTGTCGGTCTTCTTTTTCCCGGCGGGCGGCTTCGTGTCCGACGAAATCTTCTCGATGTATTTCGTGCATTGTTCCATCGTGCCGCTCTTTCCGGCGTCTCTCCAACCGCGAGCGTTCTCACGGTCGGCGGGCCAGATCGAATAACGGCCCTCCTGATTGACCACCACCTTGTGAAGCGTCTTCTCTTCCTGTTTGTCTTTGGGCATCTGTGTTTCCGTCGAAAAGTGTCAGGATAAGTGGAGCTTTGTCGAACCAGTTCGGGCGCGCATTATCTAACCAAAGCTTCTTTGACTTCAAACACGCGCGCCACCTCCGCGATATTTGAAGTGACGCGACAGGGCGGCAGGCTTTCGAGAAACAGGCGACCGTAGCCCTGCGTCCGCAGGCGCGGGTCGAGGACGGCGAGCACGCCCCTATCGGTCGCGCTGCGGATGAGCCGTCCCAAGCCCTGCTTCAAACTGATGATCGCCTGCGGCACGCTGTATTCGTAAAAACTGGAACCGCCCGCGTCTTCGATGAAGCGTTGGCGCGCGGCGACTATGGGGTCGCTCGGCACGGCGAACGGCAGCTTATCTATAATCACGCACGACAACTGCTCGCCGCGCACGTCAACGCCCTGCCAGAAACTCGCGGTCGCAAAGAGGACGGCGTGCGGCGTCGCGCGAAACTTGTCGAGCACTCCGGCCTTCGACGCGCTGCCCTGCACGAAGCAAGGGAAATCAATCTGCGGCGCGACGCGTTCGTAGAGCGCGTGCATGCCGCTCAGAGATGTCGAGAGCACGAAGGCCCGCCCCCGCGTGATGCGCAGCAGTTTGACGACTTCTTCCGCCGCCGCACCGGCAAACTGCGGCGAGCGCGGGTCGGGCATGCGCGGCGGCAGGTAGAGCACCGCCTGCGTCTTGTAGTCGAAACTCGAAGGCGCAACTAGTTCATCGGTCTTTTCAGCCAGAAGATTAAGCTCTCCTGTTTCGTTAGGTTCTTCTGATAGGCCAAGTCTTTTACGTGCGAAGTTAAAACTCCCTCCGCTTGCCAACGTTGCCGAAGTCAATATAACAGTCTCAACTCGCTCGAAAAGCTTATCTTGTAGGAGACCTGACACGTCAATTGGCGAGGCGCGCAAAAACATACCGCGACCGCGACGTTCCAGCCAATAGACAAAATGCTTATCATCCCCCTTCACAATGAAGTTTAAATGAAAACGTAATTCGCGCATGCGCCGAACATAATTCTCAATTTCAGGAGGCTGCTCTCTAAGAGCGGCGAGGGTCGTTTCAATTCTCCCCAGAGAAGTATCAAGATTCACATATGCATCACCTAATGCGGTTCTTTCGGTATCTCCTCGGGTGTTTTTCTTTGCAAAGGTATGTGGAAGAATCGGGAATCTTCCCTCTTCACCACGCCCGTCGCGGAAGCCCATCCAGAACTGTTCGGCGAAGCGTGCTACACGTCCTGTACTCTTCGTCAACTGACGATTCGTATCTACATCGGTGATGGGAAGATTGTTCAAATCACGCAGAAGTTCCTCAAGGGTATAGTTGGAGACTTGCGAGCCGAAGTATTCCGCCGCCACGTCCTCGACGGCGTGCGCTTCGTCGAAGATGATCGCCGAATAGTCCGGCAGCACCTGCCCGTACTGCCCGCCGCGCAGCGCGAGGTCGGCGAAGAAGAGATGATGATTGACGATGACGATATCCGCATCCTGCGCGCGCTGGCGCATCCGCGTGATGAAACAGGCGTCGAAGTCCGTGCACTTCTGTCCGAGACAGATTTCCGAGCGCGCATCAATGTGACGCCAGAACGATAGATTTTCGGGAAGCTCCGTCAACTCGGCGCGGTCGCCCGTCGCCGACTCCCGCGCCCAATGCCGCACCTCCTCGAAGTGATCAACGTCCTCGAAGTTCTCCAAAACGGGCGCGTCCTCCGCGCGCTTGATGCGATAGAGGCACGCGTAATTGTTCCGGCCCTTCATGTAAGCGGCGGTGAACTTCTTCTTCAGGACGCGCTGCAAAAACGGAATATCCTTCTCCATCAACTGCTCTTGCAGGTTCTTCGTCCCCGTCGAGATAACGACGCGCTCGCCCCGCGCCGTCGCCGCCGCAATCGCCGGGACGAGATACGCCAGAGTCTTCCCCGTTCCCGTCCCCGCCTCGACGATCAGATGCCGCCGCTCCTCAAACGCACGCAGCACCGCCGACGCCATCTGTATCTGGCCCGGACGGTATTCATAATCAGGATGAGCGCGCGCAATCAAACCGTCGCGCCCGAAAATTTCCTCCATAATTTCTATAGTAACCTAAAGGCGGGCAGATACAGAAAAGCGTGAAGGGTTTTGCTGTTGACGACTGAACGCAATCTCAAAGCATACTTTGAGAGCGCGTGCAAATCAGAACGAACGAAGGTTCATACGTCGAATGCGACCTTGCTGTAAATCTCTTCGAGCGCGAGATTGCACTCGATGGATGTGAGTTTCAGCATCTCTTCCGGTTTGTTGAACTCGGACATCAGCCAGCCGCCGTCAGGCTGTCGCAGATAGCGTTCGACCGAGAGTTTATCTTGCGCGACGAGCAGATATTCCTTGAGTGAATCGAGTTTGCGATACTGCTCAAACTTTTTGCCCCGGTCGTACAGTTCCGTCGAAGCGGACAACACCTCGACGATGAGCGTCGGGTTCGTCAAAGTGTCGAGATAACCGTCCGCGAACTGCGGTTCGTCGCAGACCACGACGACATCCGGGTACATGTAACTGGTCGTCAACGGAATGAGCACGCGCATTCGACCAATGTAAAGCTCGTCCACACGTTGTTTAAGTTGCTGCCCCAATTCTGAGGCTATGTTGCCGGTGATTAAATTGTGTTGACGGCTCGCGCCCGTCATGGCGAATATCTCGCCTTTGAAATATTCGTTCTTGTGCTCGCATTGACGCTCGAAGGCCAAATATTCCTCCGGCGTCAGGTACGTTTTGGGTAGGGACGACATCGGCTACTTCCTTTCGTGCCCGGTCGCACACGCCATCGCCTTTCGAGAGTTCCTTCCGCCCGTTCGCCGCTTCTTTCAATCCGCGCCCATCGCGCCGACTTCGGGCGGGTTCTGGCGGAGGCGTCGGGGGTAGAGCGGGAAGCGCGCGGAGAGTTCGTGCACCTGCTGTTTGACGCGTGTGCGGACATCTTCGGATTCGGGTGTGTGGAGGACTTCGGCGATGAGACGCGCGACCGTCGTCATCTCGTCCGTGCCCATGCCGCGCGTGGTGAGCGCGGGGGTTCCGAGGCGGATGCCGGAGGCGGTGAAGGGCGAGTTGGTGTCGAAGGGAATGGTGTTTTTGTTGGCGGTGATACCGGCGGCGTCGAGCGCCTTTTCGGCGACCTTCCCCGTGATGCCCTTGCCGCCCATGAAGACATCAACGAGCATCAGATGATTGTCCGTGCCGCCGGAGACCAGGCGGAAGCCGTGCGACTGTAAGCCTTCGGCGAGCGCCTTCGCATTCTGTAGAGTTTGCCGCTGATACTCTTTGAAATCGTCGTGGAGGGCTTCGCCGAAGGCGACGGCCTTGGCCGCGATGATGTGGATGAGCGGGCCGCCCTGCACGCCGGGGAAAACTTTGCGGTCAATCTCCTTCGCATGTTCTTCGCGACAGAGGACGAGGCCGCCGCGCGGGCCGCGCAGGGTTTTGTGTGTGGTGCTCGTGACGTAGTCGGCGTGCGGCACGGGCGAAGGATGGAGACCGGCGACGATTGGCCCAGCGATGTGCGCGATGTCGGCGAAGAGTCGCGCGCCGACGCCGCGTGCGATTTCGCCCAGACGCTCGAAGTTGATGGTGCGCGGATAGGCGGACGCGCCGCAGATGATCAACTTCGGACGGTGTTCTTCGGCGATGCGCTGTAGTTCGTCGTAGTCAATCTGTTCCGTGTCGCGCGAGACGCCGTAGTCGGCGACCTTGTAGCTGATGCCGGAGAAGTTGAGCGGGTGTCCGTGCGTGAGGTGGCCGCCGTGCGAGAGGTTCATGCCGAGAATCTGTTCGCCGTAGGAGAGCGCGGCGAGATAGACGGCCATGTTGGCCTGCGCGCCGCTGTGCGGTTGGACGTTGGCGTGCTCGGCATTGAAGAGTTCTTTGGCGCGGTCAATCGCGGCCTGCTCGACCACGTCCGTCCACTCGCAGCCGCCGTAGTAACGCTTCTTCGGATACCCTTCCGCATACTTGTTCGTGAAGACCGAACCCATCGCTTCGAGCACGGCTTCGCTGACGAAATTTTCCGACGCGATCAACTCCAGCCCTTCGGCCTGACGTGCGACTTCGTTGTTGACGGCGCGGTTAATCAAGGGGTCAACATCGGCGAGCGATGCGTTGAAGCGTTCGTTCATGTGGTCTCCTCGTGTGTGTCGTTTTCCCGCTCGATCTCCCGGCACATCTCTTCGCGTTCAATCTCGGCGATCTTGGCGACGCGGCCCGCGTGACGCCCGCCGTCGAAGCTTGTCCCGAACCACGCGCGGACGATTTTCGGAATCTCCTCGACGGGCGTCGTGCGCGCGCCGATGGTGAGCACGTTGGCGTCGTTGTGCTGGCGCGCGAGCCGCGCCGTCTCTTCCGACCACGCGACGGCTGCACGCACGCCCGCCACTTTGTTGGCCGCAATCGCCATCCCCGTCCCCGAGCCGCAGACCAGCAAGCCCTGCTCCGCCCCGCCGCGCGCGACGCGCTCCCCGACCTTGCGCGCGTAGTCGGGATAATCAACCGACTCCTCCGAAACCGTTCCCAAATCTTCAAACTCGACGCCGAGTTCGCGGAGCAGAGGCTTGAGACGCTCCTTCTCCTCGTAACCCGCGTGGTCGCTGGCAAGTGCGATTTTCATTCAGGTTCAAAGCTCCGCCGACGATTTAAACTTTCCCCGGATGCGCACGGATGTTACATCACGCTTTCAAACCGGCGCAACGAATAAGAAGACGGACGACTGCGGGATAAAGCGGAAGCTGATAAATGTCGCCGCCTCTTTTCAACGCCCGCCCTGACGCCTTGCGTCTTGCATTTCGTGGCAACATTCCCGCACAATGCTGCGTCTAAAGGGTCTCCGGTCGGGCGCATCTCCGGGCGCAAGTTTTTGCGAAATCTTATAACTGCAAGGAAGGTCGGCAATGAATTCAAATTTTTCCACG
>DATLMV010000065.1:0-11026 GCA_035537095.1 Pyrinomonadaceae bacterium | reverse complement strand
ATGGCTGATTTGGCGCGGCGGTTGCCGGAGAACGTGGCGGGCGATTTTTTTGTTGATGCGACGTGCATTGATTGCGACGCGTGCCGACAGATTGCGCCCGAAACTTTCCGCGACCACGGCGACCAGTCGAGCGTCTATCGTCAACCCGCGACCGAAGAGGAGACGCGGCGCGCGCTGATGGCGCTCGTCGCCTGCCCGACGGGTTCAATCGGCAGCGCGCGCAAAACGAACGCGCGCACCGGCATCGAAGCCTTCCCCACGACGGTCGCGGAAAACGTCTACTTCTGCGGTTTCACTTCGGAGTCGAGTTTCGGCGCGTGGAGTTATCTGATCGTGCGGCCCCGCGAGCGCGGCGGCAACGTGCTCGTGGATTCGCCGCGCTTCTCCGGCCCGCTCGTCAAGCGCATCGAGGCTCTCGGCGGCATCAATCAACTCTTCCTCACGCACCGCGACGACATCGCCGATCATGCAAAGTTTGCCCGGAGGTTCGGCTGCGAGCGCATCATGCACGCGGACGACGGCGCGCGTCGCCTGCCCGCCGAACGCGTCGTCGAGGGCGAAGAGGCCGTGCGGCTCGACGAAGACCTGCTCGCCATCCCGACGCCGGGACACACGCGCGGCCACATGGTTCTGCTCTATCGTGATAAATATCTGTTCACGGGCGATCACCTCTCGTGGTCGCCGTCCAAACAAACGCTGACGGCCTTTCGCACGGCGATGTGGTATTCGTGGCCCGCGCAGACGCGCTCGATGGAGAAACTGCGCGCCTACGATTTCGAGTGGGTGCTGCCCGGTCACGGTCGCATCCGGCAGGACACCCGAGACGGCATGCGCGCGCATCTCGAACGCTGCATCGAATGGATGAAAGCGACGCCTTAAGAGAGAGACGCATGAAAGCGACGCCCTACAGTTTGCTTTCCGTCGAGCGTCGGGGAAGTGCCGGAGAGTTGTAGAGCCAACGAATGCTCGATCAGAAGTTGTCCTGAAAAGCCCCTCAAAACCTGAAGAGAACAACCAGCGAGACGAACAGCACGACGTAGCTCAGGATGTTGGCGGCGAAGGCCGACACCCACGAGCGCAGTTTTCGTTCGCGCGCAAAGAGCATCAAGATGAAGCCCTCGATGAAGATGGAGAGCAGGAGCGCGAGCACGAACCCGTCGGGGATGTTGAGTTGGAGGGCCGCGCCGGCGAGCGTCGTGACGGCGTTCATGACGAACGCGCCCGTCGCCGCGCGCACGAAGTTTCCCCAACGCAGCGCCCACAGGACGAGCGTTTCCAAAACTAAAATCGGCAGGAAAAGAAAGAGCGCGTTGACGCCCGTGTAGCGCGCAACCGGGTCAATGGCGACATCAAAGGCGAGCGCGAGCGGCGGCAAATTCGGGTCGAGCGCGGGCGCGAGAGCGAGCAGGAGCGCGGAGGTCAGCAGGGCGTTTCCGGCGTGGAAGGGCATGAATGAGAGTCTCCAGATAAGGGGAATTGAACGACAGCGGCGTCTGCGCAAGCGCGAGAAAAATGGGCAACGCGCGGGCCGCCGGAGTCAATCTCATAAACTATCGCGAAGGTAAAGACAAGAGCGTCCGGGTGAAACACGAAGGCGGCGGTGGAAGTTGCCGCGCCGGAGTCGTTCGGTTACAATTGCACACTAATTGATAGAACGTTGTTGCAGCCTCTGCACATCATTCGCCGGTCACAGCCGGGGTGTTCGCTTCTGCTCTTAAAATCAAATGTCAGCCATCGAAGAGACTAAAAGAGAGATAAGTGTACCAAAAGTGGCGGCGCGGAAAACCGCGTCGGAGACGACGTTGCTGGAACGCATCGTGACGTTCGCCGTCGGGTTGGCGCTCGTCGGCGCGCTCAAGTTTTTCGTCCGCAATGCGATGTCGGGCTACGACATGGCGGGGCTTCTGCTGGTCGCGGCGACGGTCGCCGCCGTCGGCATCCAGCGCGTGCTCGACTTCCTCAGTTCCGTCCGCGTCGGCGTCAGCCTGCTCGTGCTGCTCGTGCTAGCGAGCATGGTCGGGATGCTCGTCATGCAGGTCAACGTCGAAGGGTTCGAGGACTATTACGCCGGACTGACGCCCTCGCAGAAGCTTCTGGGGAGCTACCTCAACTTCTTCGACATCTATCATTCGCGCTACTTCAACTTCCTCCTGCTCGTCCTCTCGCTCAACATCGTCCTGACCTCGATAGACCATTTCCCGAAGGCATGGACATACATCGCGCGCAAGAAGCTCGACGCTTCGCCGCATTGGCTGCGCGGGCAGGAACAGCACGCGGTCGTGACGGTGGCGGGAGTGGAGCGGGGCGCGGCGGTCGAGCGCATCGCGGCGGCGTTTCGCGCGGCGGGACTCAAGCCGACGGTGACGGAGAAGAAGGGAAAAACCTTCGTCTTCGGCGAGAGCGGCGCGTGGAATCGTCTCGGCGCGTATGCCGTCCACGTCGCGCTGCTGACCATCTTCACGGGCGGTTTCCTGACGGCGCAGCTCGGGCGCACCGGGCAGATGCCCTTGAAACCGGGCGCGACCGCTAACGAGATGTCCGAGATAGTTTTCCGGATTGACGACGCGACGCAGGAGTTCACGCCCGCGCGCGACTCCTTCCCGCTCCCGTTTCAAGTCACCTGCACGGACATCCAGCAGAAGTTGATTAAAACGGACGGGCCGATCACCGCCGACAACACGCTCGACTGGTCAACGCAGGTTCGCATCAAAGACGAGACGGGCGAGCGCGACGCGCTGATTCATCTCAATCACCCGTACGACTACGGCGGCTATCGTTTCTTTCAGCAGAGCTTTCAGGCGCGGGGCAACGCGCGCTCGATCAAGCTGCGCCTGACGCCGGAGCGCGGCGGCGAGCCTCTGGAAGTGAGCATCCGGCGCGACGGCGAAGCGACGCTCGCCGACGGGACGCGCATCGCTTACACAAACTTCTTCCCCGAATTCGTCATGGCCGGAGGCCAGCCCGACACCGCTTCGGGCGACTACAATCGCCCCGCCGCGATGCTCACCGTCTATCCCGCGACGGGCGGCACGCCGGAGCGCGCCTTCGCTTTCTCGACCGAGTTGCCGGAGGGGATTCCGGTCGGCGCGGCGAAGGGCGGATACAAGTTCAAACTGTTGGAGTTCGAGAAAGTGCCCGACGTGCACATCCTCTCGATTCAGCGCGACCCCGGCGCGAACATCGTCTATCTCGGGTTCGCGCTGCTGGCGTTGACGCTCTGCGCCGTCTTCTTCTTCTCGCACCGGAGGGTCTGGGCACACGTCGAGGAGCGCGACGCGCACAACTTCGAGGTGACTCTGGGAGGCAATACCAACCGCAACCGTCTGGCCTTCGGCGACCGCTTCAAGCGTCTCGCGGAGGCCATCGGCGGCCCGTCGGCGACGGCGGAAAACGCAAACGAGGTGTCGTAAAGCCATGAGTGAAGTGATGAAACAACCGGCGGTCTTGAACACGCCGGAAATGGGCTTGAAGGGTTCAACCTTTTTCTCTTTTCTTCCCGCCGCGCTCGCCGTCGCGGGAGCGGTCGCGTTGACGCTCTTGCGTATCCGCATGGGCGGCGACGCCTTCATCTCCGACGGCGCGTTGATGATGCTCGCGCTCGCCTGCTACATGACGGCGGCGGTCTTTCACCTGACCAATCTCTACGCGCCGTCGAATCTCTTTCAGCGTCTCGGGCTGTGGTGCGCGACCGCCGGAGTCTTCTTCAATCTGGCGAGTTGGGGCGTGCGTTGGGTGGCGGCGCACGACCGCGAACTGGCGATCATCTCGCGGCAAGGCGGAGAGATGCCTTGGCTCTGGCGTTACGTTCCGTTCGCCAATCTCTACGACCTCTCGCTCGCCTTCGCCTTCGGCGCGGGGATCACGACGCTGCTGATCGCGCATCGCAAGAGTTTTCGTTTCCTCGGAGCGATCACGCTGCCGCTGGCCGCGATGATTCTCGTGCTGGCGCGCTTCATCGGCGGCGAACTCATCAACCTGCCGCCCGTCTTAGACTCCTACTGGCGACCGATTCACGTCGGCATCGCTTCGCTCTCTTACGGCATCGCGCTCGTCTGCTTCGCCGTCGCCGTCATCTATCTTTTGAAGGACGGCGTGAAAACGGAGGCGATGGGCATCTGGTCGAGCATCTTCGGGCTGGCGATTATCGCGTCCATCAGCCGCTTCTCCATCTTTTCGCCGGGCACGTTCGGAACCTACACCGCTTCGACCTTTCTGCCTACCGCGAGCGGCGGGCGCTTTCCGCTCCCCTTGCGCGCAGACATCCCTTACGCCGGTTGGCTGCTCGTCCTGACGGGACTCTTGCTCGTCGGCGTCATCTTCGCCTTCGGGCGCTACGTCGCCCGGCACGACGAGGCGGCGCGTAAGTGGGGACACCGCTTGTTGAAGGGCGCGCTCGTCGCGCAGGCGCTCTCGATTGTCGTGATGGTTTCGCAGGTCAAGACGCTGACCGACGTTGCCCTCTGCGACGGCGCGCGACCGGCGGGCGTCGCCTGTCTGGACAAAAGGCAGTATCCGAAGTTCGGAGAGTTTCTCGCCAAGCAGCGCGGCGCGCGGCCCGAACAGATCGCGCAGATGAGTCCGGCGCAGTTGGTCGGCGACGCCGACGAGTTTGTCAAGGCGCGGAGCGGCGAGATGTTTCTCAGCTTGAACGCCAATCCGGTCGAACTCTCGGCGTTGATCACGGCTCTGGTGGCGACGCTCTTCGTCATCATCTTCAGCTTCCGCACGGAGAAACTGCGGGAAGCTTTGCCGCCTTTGGAGAAGATTGACTCGCTGATGTACAAGACGGCGGGCGTCACCTTTGCCGGACTCGCCTTGCTGTTGATGACGGGCGCGATCTGGGCGAACGAGTCTTGGGGACGTTACTGGGGATGGGATTCCAAGGAGACGGGCGCGTTCGTCGCATGGCTGACCTACGCGGGCTTCCTCCACACGCGCATCTCGCGCGGCTGGACGGGACGCGCCTCCGCATACTTCGCCATCGTCGCTTTCCTGCTCGTGATTTTCACATATCTCGGCGTCAGCTACCTGCTGCCGGGCCTCCATTCCTATGCATGAGCACTCGTAAATCGTGAATCGTGAATCGTGAATAGAAAGAGCTGAAGCTTTATCTATTGACGATTCACGATTCACGATTTACGAATCCTTCAAAATGACCAAAGAAAACGTTTTATTCTCTATCATCGGCGTACTGCTGGGTTTCATCGTCGGTTTCTTTTTCGCCAACTCGGTCAATCAACGCGCTGCTGCGCCGCGTGTGGCGGAGGCGTCCGCCGCCAACCAGTCGGAACTCCCGCCGGGGCATCCGGACTTGCCCGTCAACACGGTCAAAGACCAGCAGACGCTTTTGCCCGCCGCCGAAGATGCGGGACGCAAGGCGCGCGACGCGTCCGAAGATTTCGACGCGCAGATGAAGGCCGCCGAACTCTACTACAAGGCCAACCGCTTCGAGGACGCGACCGAATTTCTGCTCCGCGCCAACCAACTCCGGCCCGATAATTATGATGTCGTCGTCGCGCTCGGCAACATCAATTACGACACAGGGCAGTACGAGAACGCGGAGAAGTGGTACACCGCCGCGCTCGTCAAGCGGCCCGACGACATCAACGTCAGAACTGATCTCGGTCTCACATTCTTCCTGCGCGAGCCGCCCCAAATCGAACGCGCCATCACCGAATTTAGGCGCTCGCTCGGGCGCGACCCGCTCCACGAACAGACCTTGCAGAACCTCGTCGTCGCCCTCACGCGCAAGGGCGACACGACCGAGGCGCGGTCAATGCTCGAACGTCTGGAAAAGGTCAACGCGGGCAACCCGAAGCTGCCCAAACTTCGCGAGGAACTTGAGCGTGCGCGCGGCGGCAACAGCAGCGGCAATAGCAACAACTCAGCCGCGCCCGCCGGACGCTGACGGCGCGCGGCGTGGACGACGATTTTGAGTCAGATTTGAGTAGAAACGAGTAGAGGGAAAAAACATTGATGCGAAGTTTGCTCTTAATCTGTGCGCTCGCCGCGTCTCTCTGCGTCCTCGGCGGATGCAGTAGCGGAGATGAAACGGCGACGACAACGAGGACGACAACCAACACGACGACCGGCACGACCACTAACACGACGAGCAATACGACGAGCAGCACGACTACGCCGAACTCTTCGCGCGTCGCGCCCGCGAGCGACGGGCCGCCCGTCTCCGCCGCGCATCGCACGGGGCTACCCGCCGACGCTCCGAACGGCGCTGGCGTGAGTAGTAATAGTAGTAACGCAAGCGCGCCCGACAAATCCGAGATTGACACCGCCCCGCTCGACGCGAAAATCTCTCTGGCGGAAGCGAAGGCCAAAGCTTCGGGCGCGAGTGCGGCAGATAAACGCGCCGCCGCCGAAGCCTATTTCGAGCGCGGCTACAAGTACTACTCGGCGCAGAACCCGAAGCTCTACAGGTTCGCGCTCGGCGATTTCCGGCGCGTCCTCCGCTACCAGCCCGACCACGCGGAAGCGCGACAGATTATCGAGCAGATCGAGGGCATCTATCGCTCGATGGGCCGCCCCATCCCCACCAACGGCCTTGAGCAATAAACACGAAAGCTCGCGCGCTGCCGAAGCGAAACTCAATCGAATCAACAACTTCCTTTAGAACTTAAACCCCCGAGCATCAGAAACTTTTGGAACTCCCACGCCCCCCACGCGTGCATGAGACGCGCGACGGGTCTCGCGTCCGGGTGTATAATTCCCCGAGCGGCCATGAAAACGCCCGCCGCGACGGTCGCCGCAGGTCGGGTCGCCGGTCTTAAGCGGCCTGTTTTCTATTAGTTGCAAGCGTTCGTGATTTGTTGAAGCCTGCCTGTCCTGATGAGTGCGCTGACTACAACACCGGCTGAACTGCTGCTCACGGTCGCGGCGGGGACGACCCCTGCGCACGCCACAGCGGCGACGGCGGCACTCGCCGAACCCCTTTCGGATCATAGTCTTCTGGAAGCCACGCGGACGGGCGACGAGGCGGCGTTCGCGGAGTTGGTCAGGCGTTATCGTAACCAGATTACGAACTACATCTACCGCATCACGAACGACTACGAGGCGTCGGTTGATCTGGCGCAGGAGACGTTCATCCGCCTCTTTCGCGCGGCGGACAGATACCAGCAGAGCCACGCGTTTTCGACATACATCTATCGCATCGCCACCAATCTGGCGATCAGCGAACTGCGACGGCGCAAGCGTCGCCGTCTGGTTTCGTTGACGGGATTTTTTCAGGGCCGCGAGCAGGGCGCGGAACCTTCGGAACTCGACGTGGCCGACGCGCGTCCTTTGCAGGATACGACGCTGATTGACGACGAGCGGCGAGCGGCGGTCGCGCGCGCGATTGCGACGCTGCCCGACAAGTATCGCGCGCCGCTCATCCTGCGCGATGTCGAGGGGCGCAGCTACGACGAAATCGCGCGCATCCTTGAGATGAGCGAGGGCACGGTCAAGTCGCGCATCAACCGCGCGCGGACGTTTTTGCGCGATAAGCTACAGGCTTACCTGTGAGAGAGAGCGGGGAAGAAGTGATGAACTGCAAGCAGTACCGACAGGAATTTGAAGCGGCGGACTTGGACGCGTCGGCGCAGGGTGCGGCCCTGCGTCACCTGCGCGAGTGCGCGGCGTGCCGGAAGTTTTACGAGGAGCGTCTGGCGTTGCGTCAACTCGTCGCGGGGTTGCAGACAATCGAGGCTCCGCCCGATTTCGAGTTTCGCCTGCGCGCGCGCATGAATGCCCGTCCGGGCGGCGGAAGCCGCCTCGATGCGTGGCGACGTTTCACCTCGCCCAAAGCGTTCGCCGTCGCGCTCGCCGCCTGCTGCGTGCTCGTCTTCGCCGCCGCCGCGCTGCGTTACCGCTCCAATCCGACACCCGGCTCCGCTTCGCTCTCGACGACGGAGACGACGACAACGACCGCGCAAAACTCCCCGCTTAAGACGCCCGTTGCGACCGTCGAGCGCGACCGCGTAGCCGGTAATGAAACGATTGAGACGCGCCCGCAGACTACGGGCGATGGTTTGACGGCGGCGACGGAAGTCGAGGAACTGAAATCCGTTAACGCATCAGTCAACGGAGTGAAATCCGTCAGGGCATCTTTTAAGCGCGCGCATGTGGGGCGTGCGTCGAGCGCGAGGGCGAGGATTCCTGTGCCGTTCAAGCGAAGCGGGGAAGATGTCGCGGGCGTGAACGGGGCGCAGTTGGCATCGTCGGATTCGGCGGTGCGCGCGTCGCAGACGCTCTACGTCAACGAGCCGGTGGCCTTGCCGGTCAACGCGTCGGCGCATCCTCTGCGGGTCGTGCTGCGCGACGAGCAGGGCGCGGCGCGGGTGGTGGCAATCAAGTCGGTGAGTTTCGGCGCGCAGGAGTTGGTCGGGCGTTTGCCGGTCAACGCTCCGCGCGCGACGCAGGCGAGAGAAGGTGTGTGGTAGAAGTGTCGAAGTCTTCGCCGGGAAAAATCTTGCGGGTCGCGGCGTGCGCGCCGTGGTGTTACATGAAGCTCGCGCTCATCTGTGTCGTCGCGTCGGCGTGTGCCTGTTCGACGGCGCGCGCGCAAACTGCGTCTCCGGCGGTTGCGCCGACGCCGCGACAGCAGAGCGTGCGTCCGGCGACGACGACGAGGACTCCGGCGGCTAACCGGACGCAACGCCCGCCCGCGCAACCCTCCGCCACCGGCACGCACGACGTACGGCCCGCGCCGACGATTCTGCAATCGCCGAAGGTTCTGCCCGTGCCGCCCGTCCCGGTACGCGTGCCGCCCGTCAACGTGCGTGCGCCGCGCGCGCCGCAGGTGCGGACGCCCGCCGCCGCTTTGAGTGCGCCGCGTGCGCCGGTCGCGCCGCGCGAAGTGATCACGGTCGTGCATCGTCTGAGCGGTTGGAAGCTTCTGAGCCTCCTGACCTCGAAGGGTTCGGCGCGCGTCGTCGGCGTGGATGACCTGTCGTTCAGTAAGGACGTGCACACGAACATCGTCGCGGGCTACGTCTCGAACGACGGGCGGACGGTGGTCGCGTATCTGCCGCAAGCCGGGGTCGAAGCGGAGACGGCGCGCGGCCCCGAGAAGTTTTTCGACGGCTTTCCTCCGGCGGCGGAAGAGTCGGAACTGGTCGTCGTGCGCGGCGACGGCGCACGCTTCAAAGCCAACTTCGTCGGGCTCGACGGCAGCACCGGCCTCTCGTTTCTCGAACTGGCCGAGCCGATGCACCCGCCCGCACCCGAACCGGCCCCGCCCGCGCTCGCCGAAGGTCAACGCGTCCATCTCTTCGCGCCCGAACCGTTCGCGCCCGACGAGCCGGAGGACGCGACGCCGCCCGCGCCGCCCGCGTCCGACGTGGCGGTCGGCGACACCGGCGTCATCTACGCGGGGATGGGCGCGGTCGAGGGACACCTGACGGAGATCAGGCGCGCTCCTTCCGGCAAAATCATCGAGGCGAGCGTCCGCGCGCGCCCTCTCTCGCCGCAATGGACGGGCGCAATCGCCATCAACGAAGCGGGCGCGCTCGTCGGCATCCTCGCGCAAAACTACGAGGGCGGCAAAACACATCTCGTTCCGGCGGAGGCGGTGAGGGGCGCGGCGGCGCGCGTGCTGGCGCGCGGGATGAGCGTCCCGCAGCCGTGGCTCGGCGCGCGCGGCGACGCGGTGGCCGGTCTGCCGCTGGAAAAGTTTCTCCTGAGCGGCTGGACTCGCGAACGCGCGCAGACGCTCCTCAACCGGCGTCTCGGCGTGATGCTGACTTCGGTCGTCCCCGGCACTCCGGCGGCACAGGCGGGACTGCTTCCGGGCGACATCGTCGCGCGCATCAGCGAAAGGGAGGTCGGGAGCGTCGAAGATTTCTCCTTCTTTCTCAAGGAGGCGGGCGGCGGCTCGACGCTCAACTTCACAGTCCTGCGCGCACCCCAACTCGACCCGCTCAAGCTGCGCGTCCGCTTGAGCGGCGCGCTCAATCCCGCCAACGCGACGAAGGAGGCCGAGGCGCGCGAGGCGGAAAATCGCGCGCGGTTGATTGAAACCGAAGCGCGTCTGGCAGAAGCGTCGGCGCGCGTGACGGCGGCAGAAGCGAGCGCCGTGCTGGCGAAGGCGCGCGTAGATGATGCGCGTGCGCGCGAGTCGGGCGATGCCAAACGTATCGCGGAAGCGGAGAAGCGTCTCGTCGCGGCTCTGGAAAAGGTGGGGGCGGAAGAGAAGCGCGTCGGCGAAGCGGCCAGACGCGTGCAGGATGCCGTGCGGCTGGTCGCCGAGTCGCAGGCGCGACGCGCCAGCTTGAGCGTCCTCTCCGGCTCCGCCGACAAGTGGCAGATGATTGACGGCCTCGACGCCATCTCCATCTCGACGAAAATCGCCGCGCGTTTTCGTGCGCGCAGCGGCCTGCTCGTCATCTTCGTGCGTCCCGCGAGCGAAGCCGACGCGAGCGGCCTGCGCCCCGGCGACGTTATCGAAACCGTCAACGACGAACTGATTCCCGAACCCGGCAAGACCTTCGACTTCTCACGCGCCGCGCGCCCGCTCACCCTCGGCGTCGTCCGCGACGGCCAGCGCATCAGCATCCGACTGCCAGCCCGCGCAAAGAGTGAGCGGTGAGCAGTTTCAAGACATCGCGTTGCGTCGCTGCATATCGTTCTGTCGCTTGTCAATCAATGCTCCCGCCGCAATGCTCGCCGCGTGCTTCTCATCGCACGCTGCTCAACGCTTGCCGCTCACTACTGCTCACTAATTCTTACTGCTGACTGTTTTTTGTGCTACTCTAACAGTCCCGAAAGTTCCTGATTTACAAATTGCTCAAGGGCGACGGAAGGCCGCAGTTCCCGAACCACATGCTGAAACAGGCTGTCGAGCACTATCATCAACTACTCGACGAGGGCGACCTCGCGGAATCTTCGCGCGCCATGCTCGACGAAGGTTTGGAGCGCGCCAGACTCATCTTCGGCGGGCGGCGACTCTCGCCCTACCTGCGCCCGCATTTCGTCACCGAGACGGACTTCGCGCGCATCAGCCGGATTTGTGAAGTGGTCTGGGGAGCGATTCAGA
>DATLMV010000064.1:0-18584 GCA_035537095.1 Pyrinomonadaceae bacterium | reverse complement strand
AGTCTCCGATAGAGAACTCACCTCCATCAACGCTTGGATGCAAGTCCCTTCTGAAGAACAGGCGCGCAAAACCGAAAGCGAACGGCGGCGGTAGATTTTTCCGAACCTTCTGTGCTAAACGAAAACTCGACGCTTCAGCCGGAGTAGAGTTTTTCGCGTCTCGCTCCGGCGGGCAACACCGCGCGCCGCGCGTGGCATCTGATAGCCGAACGCACATCGTCAATCAACCCATCGTGACAGCACTACCAAAAAAGGAGTTCTCCTCCGTCATGCGAAGTTTTAAGTTAGTTTTGGCTTTCGCTTTCGCACTCGCGCTCGGCGCGCACGTCGCCCCGGCACAGTCGGAAACCTTTAAGAGCGACAACACCGAATACATTCTCGAACTGCCCTCCGCCCTCTGGAAAGCGACGACCCTGCCCGACAGCGTCCGGCAGAACATGGAGTTCGTCAACGGCACGCGCAACGACGGTTACTTGCGAGTCCGCAGAGAGGTGGTGGACGCCGGAACCAACGCCGCCGATCTGGCTAATCGCGATCAGGACGTGAAACTGCGTTTCATTCCGGGCTTCGTCGAAGGCAAACAGGAACGCTTCGCCGGACGCTTGAACGGCGTCACGGCCTCTTACGAATACACCAGCGCGGGCAAACCGATGGCCGGTCTCATCTACTACCTGCAAGCCGACAACCGCACCATCTACACCCTTCACTTCACCGGCTACCGCGACAAACTGCTCCGCATCCGCAACCAGACCGACGCCATCGCGCGCAGTTTTCATCTCAAATAGACGTTCGTAAATCGTGATTCGTAAATCGTGAATCGTGAATCGTAAATAGATAACTGCATTCAGCACGCTATCTATTTACGATTCACGATTCACGATTTACGAGTAACGGTTGTTAAGAAATGAAACGACAACTTGCCGACGGACTCTCTGTCCGCGAGTCTCCGATTAACGGTCGCGGCTGCTTCGCTACAGTCTTCTTTCCGCGCGGGCGGAAGATTGCGGAGTATGCGGGCGAAAAAATCTCGCGCCGCGAAGTCGCGCGCCGCGTCCGCAGTCGCAAGAAGCTGCGCATCTGCGCCATCAATCAATATTGGAGCATTGACGGAAGCCGTGGCGGCAACGGCACGCACTACATCAACCACTCCTGCGCGCCCAACAGCTACATGAAAATCCTCTACGGGCACATCCTCTTCATCGCCCTGCGCGACATCCACCCCGGCGAAGAGATTACCCTCGACTACGTCTCCACCTATCACTCCAACCGCAAGCGATGCCGCTGCCAGTCACCGTCCTGTCGCGGCACAATTAACAAAGCCGTAAATCGTGAATCGTAAATCGTGAATAGATAAAATCCTGTTCTTTCTATTCACGATTTACGATTCACGATTTACGGCTTTTAAAGTCTGGGAAGAGTGAAACTGAATTTCGAGCCGCGACCGACTTCGGATTCGAGGGAGACTTCTCCGCCGTGTTGTTCGACGACTTCGCGGACGAAGGAGAGGCCGAGTCCGGTTGACTCCTCTTCCTTGTCGTGGCCGTCGCGCGCGACGCGGTAGAACTTCTCCCAGACGCGCCCGACGGCTTCGGGCGGGATGCCGTAGCCACGGTCTTCGACGACGACGCGCACCGTGTCGGCTTCGAGCGCGGTCGAGAGCGTGATGGTCGTCCGTTCGGGACTGTACTTGATGGCGTTGTCGAGCAGGTTCGAGACGACCTGCGTAATCAAACTGCGGTCGGCGGCGACGGGCGGGAGTTTCGAGCAATCCTTCTCGACGAGACGGATGCGCTTGCGCTTGGCGAAGGGTTGCAGATTCGCCATCGTCTCCCGCACCACGTCGTCGAGCAGCAGCGGAATCTTCGAGACCTCTTGACGGTCTGCCGCTTCGAGTTTGGTGACGGAGAGAAAGGTGTTGATCATGCGCGAGAGACGTTGCGATTCGCTGCTGATGATGGAGAGAAACTCGCGCGCCTCGGCGGGCAGCGTTTCGTCCATGACGAGCAGTTCGGCGAAACCGTTGATGCTCGTGATCGGCGTCCGCAGTTCATGCGACATCAGCGAGATCATGTCGCTCTTCAATTTCTCGTACTCCTTGATGCGCGTCACGTCGCGCACGGTGACGACGAGGCAGAGCGGACGCGTCGGCGCGTTGTGGCCCGGCGTCGAACCGTTCGGCGGCGTGAAGGCCGCGCTGCCGTGCCTCTCGTCGGGCAGGCTTTCGGAGACGAGCGCGATACGCAACTCAAGCGTCTGTCCGCGTTCGGGGAACGGCAACTCGCGCTCGTAGGCTTCGCCGGTTTGCAGGACGCGCCGGACGGCGATAGAGGGTTCGTCGAAAACGCCCGTGCGGAAACAGTCGAGGAGCGTGAAGAGGTCGAGCTTGCGGCCCCGCTCTTTCGGGAGGCGCGCGCCGTCGAGCATCGCGTCGTTGACGCAGGCAATCGTCCCGTCGAGATAGGCGACGGCGTGACCGTCGGCGACTTCCGAGAGCGCGAGTCCGGCGAAACTCTGCTCACGGAGCAACCCGCTGACGACGCCGAAAGATTCCAGACGATGCGCGGCGGCGTTGACGGAAAAGAGCGTCGTCCAGTTTCGCGGCGCATCTTCGCGGCGTGCTTCGTCGCGTTGGAGGTCGCGCGCGAGTTGTGCGCCGACGTTCGAGAGCAGCGGGCGGTCGGTCTCTTCAAAACCCCCGCGCAGACGTATCAAGAGCGCGCCGACGGCCAGCCCCTCATGCCGCAGAGGCAGCGCGACGGTTGCCGCCGGAGATTCGCCGCTCGTCTGGCTGACCTGAGTTTGCGACCCGTCGTCGTTAACTTCTGCGGTCGCCGCGCGGCGCGACGCGTGCGCGCCCGTCTCGGCGTATGTGACGACAAGCTCGCCGGACTTGATGGCCTGTTCGCATTGCCGGATGCTCGCGCGCCATCTTGAGTTGCGATTCGTGTCCGTACTGGCGGCGTCGTTCGTGTCGGTCGAGCGCAGGCGTGCCGCCGGAGCGAGCGCGTCCGTCTCGTCGAGACGAAAAATCACGGCCTCCGTGAGCGGCAGCACCGTGTCGAGCAACTTCAACCCGCCCGTCAGACGCGCGTTCGCCCCGTTTCCTTCGAGCAGCGAAATCCGCGCCGCCACGCTCTCCACGTTGCGCGCCAGCGCGCGGTCAACCATCCACAGACGCCACACCTGCACCGGCAACATCCCGCCCAACGCGGCCATCGCCATCGCCACGAAAACGATGTCAACGTGTAGAAATTTTGACGCGAGCAAACTCACGCCGCACAGGAAGATGAGCACGACGGCGACCAACTGGTAGGCGCGCCGCGCGCCCATCCGCGCCACCGCGAGCCCCGCGCCGACGCCCGTCGCCACAATCAGCATCCACGTCACCCACGCTTGCGCCCCCACCAGTTGCTCGCCCGCACGCCGCAGCACGAACGCTTCCTCAAGAGAGGCCAAAAGTCCCGCCGTCCACACCGCCGCGACCACCAGCGAGACGACGAGCGAGAGCGACAGGGAGACGCAGAGCGACGACAGGGAAATTTTGATGATCTTCTGTTTCAAAGCCGATTTGAGAGGACGTTTAAAAGAGGTAGGCTTTTCGGACGTGCGCGCCGGGGAAATAAGTCCGACGCTACAAACAATCATACAACGAAACGCGTTGTGCAAACAAGACGCGTTTTTAGCGGGTAGAGTTTCGGTCTTAAATCACAACGCCCGTAAGCGTCGGCTGAGGATTTCAACCTGAACTATTGGCTTGAGGCGGGCTTCGTCAGCGAGGCGAGCGCGGCGAGGAGTTCAGGTTCCTCGTCTTCGGCGACGGTGCGGAGGTCTAAGACGACACGCTCGTCGAGAATCCGCGCGATGACGGGCGGACTGCATTTTCTGAGCGACGCTTCGAGCGCGCTCGACGTGAGTCGTTCGTGCGCGAGTGAGATGAGGACGGTCGGCGGATGCGTCGTCGGGGCTGAGCCGCCGCCGATGGCCGACGCGCCTTCCGCGAGTTGAACTTGAAGCGCGCCCGCGTTCGCGTGTGCACGCAACTTGCGGACGAACCTGCGCGCGCGCGTTTCGATTTCGTCGCGCGTCGCGGCAAGCATCCGTAGCGCGGGGACTTCCGCGAGCGATGCGCCGCGACGATGCGCGTCGAGCGTGGCGGCGAGCGCGGCGAGCGCGAGTTTGTCTGCGCGCAGCGCGCGATAGAGCGGATGTCGTCGCAACTGCTCGACCAGTTCGCGCCGACCGACGATGAGCCCGCTCTGCGCCGCGCCGAGCAGTTTGTCGCCGCTGAAGGCAACAATGTCTGCGCCGCCCGCCACCGACTCGTGAATTATCGGCTCGCCGCTCAAGCCCTGCGCGCTCAAATCAAGGAGCGCGCCCGAACCGGCATCTTCAAAGAGCAGGAGGCCCCGCGCGTGCGCGAGCGCGGCCAACTCTGCGAGCGCGGGCGCGGCGGTGAACCCGACGAGACGATAGTTTGAAGGATGCACGCGCAGCAGGAGCCGCGTGCGTTCGTTGATGGCGCGCTCGTAGTCCGCGAGGCGCGTCCGGTTCGTCGTGCCGACTTCGACCATCTGCGTGCCGGACTGTGCGAGCACGTCGGGGATGCGGAAGTCGCCGCCGATTTCGACCAGTTCGCCGCGTGAGACGACGGTCTCGCCGCCGCACGCGAGCACCGTCAGCACAAGGAGCGCCGCCGCCGCGCAGTTGTTCACGACGAGCGCATCTTCCGCGCCCGCCAGTTCGGCGAGCAGGGCTTCGACCCGTGCGCCGCGCCGCCCGCGTGCGCCCGTCTCGATGTCGTATTCGAGCGTGCAGTAGCGCGCGGCCTCTTCGGCGACGGCCCGGCGCGCGGCGTCCGACAGGGGCGCGCGCCCCAGATTCGTGTGCAGGATAACTCCCGTCGCGTTGATGACGCGGCGCAAGCCGCGCTCGTCCTCGCGCTCGACCGCGCGCGACAGTCTCCGCGCCGCTTCCGCGAGCAAATCTTCGCGCGTCACGTCGCCGCCCGCAGAGTTGCCGTTCCCCGCGCGCGCCTGCATCTCGGCGCGCAGTTCGTCCGCCACGTTGCGCGCCAGAGCGGTCAAACGCGCCGCGCCCGTGCGCTCGCGCAAGCGACGCGCCTCCGCCGTCCGCAGCAGAGCGTCAACCGAAGGCAGCGCGCGCAAGAGTTGTGTCATAAGAGGAAGTCTGTCGGCAGTAGTTTTCGGCAAACTGCGTTCAGTCGCCAGCCTTCAATCGCCGCAAAGTGAAACGTCGCCCTCGTGTCACCCGTAATTGATTACTGGCGAATAACCGCCGGAGGCCGGACGCCGACAGCTTATCATAATTATTGACACCCGCATCTCCGACGCCCTAGACTCGAAAGTGCGCGCTTCTCCGGGGCGCGCGGCAAGGAGAAAGAAGCTGTGTCGTCGAGGGAAAATAAGTTTGCGCGGCGCGCGAAGGAGTTAAAGGAGAGGCGCGGGAAGTCGGTCACACGCGGGGAGGCTCCGCCGACGATTGACGAACAACTCGCCCGTCTCGAAGAGGACATCCGGCGGCTCAAGGTGGAGTTCGACATCTTCTTCAACGGCGGCACGAAGCGCCCGCCCTACGACACGAAGGGGCGCGTCGAGACGATCATCAAACGGCTCGCCGACGAGCGCACCTTCACCTTCGCCCAACGCTATCTCTACAACACGCTCGTCGCGCGCTTCACCTCCTTCCGCGAGTTGTGGCGGCGCACGATGCAGGGGCGCGAAGAGGGGCGCGACGCCGCCGCCAACGCGCGTCAGGCCGCACAGCAAGCTGCGCCGCACGCGCCCGAAGCGCAGGCACAGACCTTCATCTGCGCCGACCCGCGCAACGATGTCCCGACCGTCAAACGACTCTACGACACGCTCGTCGAGGCCAAAAAGCAATGCGGCGAGACCGTTGACGATTTCTCCTTCTCCCGTTTTCACCGCATGATCGCCAGCAAG
This sequence comes from Pyrinomonadaceae bacterium, assembly GCA_035537095.1. GTDB lineage: Bacteria > Acidobacteriota > Blastocatellia > Pyrinomonadales > Pyrinomonadaceae > DASWNP01. The sequence goes on along the minus strand of DATLMV010000064.1, from coordinate 12,624 downwards.
ACCGACTCGCTCAAAGACAGTCTCGGCTGCGAGCGCGTCCGCTTCTCCGTCGAGGTGCAAGAGGGTCGCGTCAGCTTCAAGGCGAAGGCGGAAAAATAAGATAAAAGTAAAAAGGTAAAAGGCAAAAGTGAGGAAGCGGAACGAGCCGCCCCTCTTCACTTTTACCTTTTACCTTTTTACTTCGCGCCAGCGTTTGCCTTTTACCTGCAAAAAGCGACGGCGCACTTTGTAGAGTTTACAAAGTGCGCCGTCGCTTTTAAAGCCTTCTTGCTTTCTTACTGAGTGCCTTGCTTCCAAATGCGCTTCCCGGCTCACTAGCTAAAAACCGGAAGCGGTCAGTGGCCTTCATGCGAAAGCGGGGAGGGCAGTTACATCTTCATCACTTTTTCGGCCTGCGGGCCTTTCGGCCCCTGCGTGACTTCAAATTCGACCTCTTGGCCTTCCTCTAAAGTCTTGAAGCCGTCGCCCTGAATGGCGCTGTAGTGAACGAAAATGTCTGAAGAGCCGGGCTGTTCGATAAAACCGTAGCCCTTCGCGTTGTTGAACCACTTGACCTTACCGGTAATTCTAGGCATAGCAGACGAATCCTCCTAAACGATTCGGTGAAAAGGGCTAAAGGCAGAAACTCTGGAAAAAGTTTCTCCCGCCCGAAGGTTACTTGCGCATGAGCCGGGGGTGCGCGAGGTTTGGGTTTGCGCCCCCTTGGGAACTCACAGGACAAAGAAAAAGCCCGCGCACGGTGTAAACAGGCTTTCCAAAAAAAGCTGCTTCACCAGACACGGACTGACGGGGGACTACGGAAAACTCATCACTCTAAAAAGCTTGCAAATCTAAGACTGGGACGAAGTTAAACAACCTGTCCGAAACGACGGCGCATACTAAGCCATGTTTGCGCGTCTGTCAAGGGGAAATATTCCCTGTTTTCGCGCCTATTGCTCGCCTTGCGCTTCTCCGGCTGCCTCTTTCGCGGGCAGATATTGGAGCGGGTTGACCGCCGTCTCGTTGATTCTCACCTCGTAGTGGAGATGCGGCCCCGTGGAGCGGCCCGTCGAGCCGACGCGGCCCAGCACGTCGCCGCGCGTAAGTTGTTGACCCGCTTCGACTTCGATGCGGGAGAGATGCCCGTAGCGGGTCGTCAGGCCGTTGCCGTGGTCGAGGATGACGACCTGCCCGTAGCCGTTCTGCGCGCCCGCGAATGTGACCATGCCGTCGCCCGCCGCGACGACGCCCGTGCCCCAAGCGGTGGCGATGTCCTGCCCGTCGTGAAATTCGCTCGCGCCGCCGCCGAAGGGGTTGCCGCGCGCGCCGAAATCGTCGGTCAGGCGACCCTCGACGGGCCAGATGGAGGGGATACGCGCGCGCTCAAGCAGCGTGTTTTCATAGACTTGCAGCGTGGTTTCGAGTTGGACGGCGCGCTGTTCGACGAAGGCCATCTCCTGCGCGTCCATCTCGACGAGGGGGCCGCCCGCGCCCTGCTGCCGGTTCAACTCGTCGGGCGTCTCCCCGCCCTGCTCGCCGGAAATCTCCACGAGGCGGCGCGTCTTGTCTTCCACCGCCTCGACGCGATTTTTCAGGTTGTGCAGTTGCCGTAATTGTTTCTCGTTCTCCCTGCGGAGGCGTTGATTCTCGTCTTCGAGACGCGCGTGCGCCACCTCCTGCGAGAGGCTGTAGAGGCCGTAGAGCGCGGCGCAGAGCACGGCGCAGGCGAGCGCCAGAGAGATTTTCAACCACCGCCGGTGAATCGAAAAACGGCGAATAGAACGCGAAGTATGAGCGACGAAAAAAGCGTAGATACGCTCGTCTCTTTTCATCAGATGTGCTCCTTTGAGCGCTCCGTCCGTGCGAACAAACAACGGGTCACAAGACCGCACGGATGAGCGCGAAAGGCACTGTCTGCCGATGGCGACGAGTGCGAAGCCGGAACGAAAATTGTGGTTCTTACTTTTGTTGAACCGCTTGCAGATGACAGCCGGGAACCTGTCTTTTAGAGTCATGCCCAGACAGGCGAATCGTCGAGGACTGCCAGAAAGGGCTAGAACCTACCATAGGGTTTCCGAGATTGCAACCGGCGAGCAAGCGGCGCAGAGGTCTGTCCGGAACGGTCGAAGGCCCATCAAACGGCGTCCGTCGTGCGCTCGCGGTTTGATGGGCCAACGTGTGTCTGATGGAGAGTTTGAGTTTGTAAACCTTAAATCTCTTCGGCGCGGCGACGGCGGTCGCGCCCGCGCAGCATCGCCAGAACGATGAGCAGCATCAGGCCGACGAACGCGATGACGAGTGCCGCCTTGATGGCGAACATCAGGAAACCGATGAATGCAATGACCTGTTTCAAGAGGGCGATAACGAGCACGATGATGGTCACGATGCCGCCCCAGCGACCGGCAGTTAGCAGTAAAGCTGACATATCGAAAATCTCCTAACTTATGATTCCAACTTACTCGCGCGCCGTCTCGCGGGTCGCGCCTGAAACTTAAAAGATACTGCGCCGCGCCTGTCTCGCGTTTGGCTCCTCGCCTCCCGCGCCGCCGCGCCTGCTTCATCATAGCAGAGCGGGCGGGTTTCTCCACTCCCTAAACTCTCGGCTCGACGGGCCAGATGCTGTTTTCGCGCGACGCCGAAACGTGCGTGACGAGTTCGCCCGTGCCGCCGAAGCGCGTCGCCGCTTCAATCGAGGGCAGGGGCGAGGAGCTTCCGATCACCGAGGGCGGCGGGCGCAGGGGGTCGAAGGCGTTCGTCTCGCGCTTGCGCCGGAACCGCAGGTAATCGAAGAGCATGTATGAGCCGAGCAGGACGAGGACGGCGGGGAGAAGTTGGCGGACGGGGAACTGGATGCCGAAGAGCGTGTGGAGCAGGAAGATCGTGCCGAGCGCAATCAGGACGACGGCCCACGCGAGCGGGTTGCCGTAGAGACGGCGCGCGATGGCGTCGGATTCGGCGTCGGGCGCGAGGCCCGAGCGGATGAGTTGTGCCGTCCGCATGGCGTCAACCGCCGCGAAGAGGTATGTGCCGATGATGCCGAGGATAAAGAAGAGGACGCCGTCGGTGACGGTCGCCATCTGGAAGAAGCTGGCAAAGATGGTGAAGTGGACGAGGGCTTTCGAGGTCTGCCCGTTGTAGGCCGCGCCGAGGCCGGGGACGAGAAACGAGAGCAGCAGCGCGACGAACGGCGAAGTCCTGCGCCGCATCGCCTGTTCCGGCGACGCGCTCGCTCGCGCCTGCTGCTGTTGCAGAATCTCGACGCCCGTGACGATGCAGTCCTGACAGTACGGGAAACCGCGAATCCGGTGGTCGCACGCCGGACAGAGAGCCTTCGCGCAACGGCTGCATTGCACGACTGCCCGATTCATCAAGTGGTAAGCGCAGTTCATCAACTTAGCTTGTCGTTCCCCGTCGCCTCGCGGTTTGAAATCCGTCTTCCCGAAATCAGTCCTCAAGGTTTGTCCTGCTTCTCTGCGGGCTGCTTGGGCGTCTCGCTCTGATTAACGCCGCCGCCCGCCGCCGACTCTTCGCCGACGACCGCATCGGCGACGCGTTTCAATTCGTCGGACTGCGCTGCGCTGCGCGCGGTGTTCGCGCCGTGGACGTAGGTTTGCGCGGCGAGCCGGAGCGTCGCGTTGTAGAGACCGCTGATCGAGCCGTCGGGGGAGATCGTGCTCGTGCCGACGAAGACTGCGAGCAGCACCATCGTGGCAACGGTGGCGAGTTGGGGGGAGACGACCGTGTCGAGCCAGCCGCGCAGCCAGTCGGTCAGGCGTGCGCTCAGGGGCGCGCGCACCTTCCGGGCTTCGGTCGTGCCGAGCGTGGCCTGTAGGATTCTGTCATGCAGGTAAGCGGGGAAGGGACGCTCTTCGCTGATGTAGGAGTAGCACGCGCCGATGGAGCGCACCACTTCGCCGGGCAGGTCGGAGCAGCGCGAGCAGAGAGCGGCGTGACGCTCCCAGCGATGATAGAGAGGCGCGGGCAGAAACCCGTCGAGATAATCGGTCAGGTGGTCTTCAAACTCGCCGCACGTCATCGCCGACTCGGGCGCGGTCTGCAAAAGGATGCGCGCTTCGAGTTCGACCGACGGCGCGGGCACGTCAGCCGCGCGACATTCCAAAACAGTATTCTTAACTTCGCTCAAAAGCTCATGACAGACGGGACAACGCAGCGCGTGTTCCGAGAATGCGCGTTGCGTGTCGCCCGCGAGCGCACCGTCGAGATAGTCAGTCAAGCGATCTTCAAAATCGGCACAAAGCATGTCTCTTCAGTTTCTCCCCTTCCCCCTTGAATTATCTTTGAACCACACGCCCTTCACTCCTTGTAAGACGCACAGCCTTGAAACTTTTGTCCTACGAGAATCAAAAACCTTCCGGCTCCAACCGTCCGAGACCTTTTATGCGTCGCTCATGGCGACGACGCGCATCCGCCGGAGAATCTTCGCCAGTTCGATGCGCCCGCGATTGATGCGCGATTTGACCGTGCCTTCCGGTATCTGTAAAAGATCAACGATCTCCTGATAGCTCAACTCCTCGATGTCGCGCAGGATCACGCAGGTGCGCAAATCGGCGGGCAGCTTGTCAATTCCCGCCTGCACCTGACTGCCCAACTCGCGCCGCTCCATCTCCTTCTGCGGCGACGCGCCCGACGCGTGCAGGTGGTAGGTGTGAACCTCCAAGTCTTCGGCCTGCGAATCGTGCGGAGCGCGCTGGCGGCGGCGGTAGTCGTCTATGATGAGATTGCGCGCCAGACGCATCAGCCAGTTCTGCAAGTCGCCCTGCTTCGAGTCGTACTGTTCCAAAGAGCGATAGACGCGGACGAACACCTCCTGCGTCAAATCTTCGGCGTCGTCGGTGCGCGAGGTGAAGCGATAAGCGAGATTATAAATCCGGCGCGAGTAAGTGGACACAATCTCTTCCCACGCCGCGCCGTCGCCTGCGCGACACCTTCTGACCAAGTCCGCCCCTTCGCCGACACTCAATGCTTTCGCTGCTCCCACCCGCGCCCCCGTTCCGTCTCCCGCCGGACTCGCTTCAGCGTGCCCGTGTTCCGGCAGTTGCTGAAACCCCCTCGTCCACACGGGCATTACGACACGCCAAAGGCGAAAGTTCCCCGCGTACAGAAATTAGGGCAAAGGGAGACGGTCGGAGGCAAAAGGTAAAACGAAGGGCCGACCGGGCGACCGGCGGGAGGTTTCCGTTTCCGACACGTTGGCTGCCAAATCCCTCTGCCTCGATAGCTTTTCCACGCGCCCCCGCCTGTGGCCGCGCCTTGCGCCCCGCCCGCTAACTATTATAGCCTTGCAAGTGTTCCATATATCTTCTGTTTTTTTGCCGGGCGAAGTCAAATAGAATAGGTCGGGGACGGGAAAAACGCGCGCCGCGCGGCGCGTCCAAGCTCAGGCCCGACAAGATTTTGCATGACGAGACTTTAGACTTTTGCGTAAGTACCTCAAATTCGCGCTCTTGAGCCTGCTCGCCGCCGCTATCCTGTGGTGGTTCGGGCGCAAACTCGACTGGGCGGGAGTCCGCGTCGCTCTGGGACGCGCCGATTGGCGTCTCATCGCGCTCGCCGTCGCGTTCGTCTGCTCGACCTACCTGACGCGCGCCTTTCGCTGGCGCGCGCTGCTCAAGCCGCTCGCGCCGCAAGTGAGCCTGCGCGAACTGTTTGCGGCGACGACCGTCGGCTTCGGCGCGATTTTTCTGGTCGGGCGCGCGGGCGAGGTCATGCGTCCGGCCTTTCTGGCGTTGCGCGAACGGCGCGTCAGTCCGGGCGCGGCCTTCGTGACGATTGCCGTCGAGCGGATTTACGACATGGCGGCCATCGTCCTGATGTTTGCCGCGAACCTTTTGGTTTTTCACCCGCCGGGGGGCGACGCGGCGCGGTTTGCGCGCGTGCGCGAAGCGGGTCTGATTCTGCTCGCGCTCGCCGTGGCGGGCATCGTCGCGCTCGTGCTTTTCCGGCGTTACGCGGACGCCGTGACGGGTCGGCTCGACCGCATTTTCGCACGGCTGCCGCGCGTCGCCTCCCGCGCCGGAGCGATTCTGACGAACTTGCTGACGCAGCTTGCGCGCTCGCTCGGCGTGCTGACGGACGCGCGCTCGCTCCTTGTCACGGTCGGTTGGACGGCGCTCCTGTGGGGCTTGATTGCGCTGGCGAACCTGTGCGTCTACCGTGCCTTCGGGCTGCGTTTCGGTCTGAGCGAGACGGTCTTTTTGCTCGGCTGGTCGCTGGTCGGGTCGCTCGTGCCGACGCCGGGGGGCGCAGCCGGGACTTTTCATCTGGCGACGGCGGCGGGCTTGATGACGCTCGGCGCGACGCGCACAGGAGAGGAGGCCGCCGCCGTCTCCATCGTCCTGCATCTCGTGCTCTTTGGCCCGTCGGTCTTCTTCGGCCTCTACTATTTCCTGCGCAGCGACGTGAGCCTCGCGCGCTTGCGGCAAACCGAATCCGCCGCCGAAGATGCGGAGACGCGGGGCGGCAGAGAGAGCGACGCCGCTCCGGCGAAAGAGCGTGCGGGCGTCAAAGGCGAGGCGACGGGAGAGGCGCGCGCTTGAGCCGGAAAACAGGGGCGGGCTTGAGTTAGAAACCTCGGGCAAGCTTGAGTTGGAAAACGTCACGGGCTTGAGAAACGAGGCGTGCTTGAATGGAAAATGAGTTTATCGGGCAGTTTTGCTGTATGCTCTCTGTAAGTAATGTTTGGCTCGGTCGCGGTAAGTCTTAACATTCTGGTCTTTGCGGGAGTGGGTTTATGAAATGCCCTTTCTGCGGTTACTTGGAAGACAAAGTGGTTGACTCGCGCGAGTCGCGGGAGGGCGAATCCATTCGCCGCCGCCGTGAATGCCTGCGCTGCGAGCGCCGTTTCACGTCCTACGAGCGGATTGATGAAATCCCCTACATGGTGATTAAGAAGGACGGGCGGCGCGAGCCTTTCGACCGCAACAAGGTGATGGCCGGAATCCTGCGCGCCTGCGAGAAGCGGCCCGTCCCTTCGGCCAAACTCGACGGCATCGTCAACTCCATCGAGAAGTACGTGCAGGAGTCGGCGGAGCGCGAACGCCCGACCAGCAAAATCGGCGAGATGATCATGCGGCGGCTCAAGGAGTTGGATAAGGTCGCCTACGTGCGCTTCGCCTCCGTCTATCTCGAATTTGAAGACGTGTCGGAGTTCATGCACGAACTCAAGACGCTCGTCCGCGCACGCTCCGGCGGCGGGGTGGTGAAAAGGCAATGAAGGAGAAGTGACAAGTGACGAGTGACAAGTGACGAGCCGGAAGAAGTTGAACGTCGCAAGTCTGAAAGTCCAACGTCCGACAGCGAAAGATAAAGCGATTGACTTTAGACTTCTGACTAGCCACTTTGGATTTCATCTCTTGCTCGTCACTTGTCACTTATGACTCGTCACCGTATTTAAATGGCAAAGGTTCTGCACGCACCGGCATTCAAACGAGTTGAGCTTGAGCAGTTGCGCGAGCGCGTGGGACGCCTGCTCGTGATGCTGCAAGAGGCGACCGACGATATCGCGCCGCCCGTGCCGGGCGCGCTGCTGCCGCCCGTTGACGTGTGTGAGTCGGAGGAGGGCATCACGGTGCGCGTCGAGTTGCCGGGCGTGCCCGCCGAGTTGATCGAAGTGGCTTTGACGACGCATCACCTGCGCATCACCGGCAAGAAAAAAAAGGGCGCACCGAGAGGCCGCATCGCGCATCTATGTTCTGAAAGGAACTACGGACATTTTAATCGCACCGTCCCTTTGCGTTGGCCCGTCAACGTGCGCGAGGCGACCGCCGAACTCCGAAACGGCCTCCTCACCCTGCACCTGCCGAAACTCAAAGACCGGCGCGGCGCGGAATTTATAATCACAGTGACAAGTGACGAGTGACAAGTGACGAGCAAGAGAAAAGAATTGATGACTAGAACTTGTTTTAACTTGTCACTTGTCACTTATCATTTGTCACTGCTTTAAGGACTTTATGCCAGCAATCACAAACATCACAGAGGGGTTGGATGTCGGGGCGGAGAGCGCGGGCGGCGAGCAGCAGTTGCAAATACCCGAGATGCTGCCGGTGTTGCCGCTCCGCGATATCGTTATCTATCCGTTCATGATCGTGCCGCTTTTCGTCTCGCGCGAGAAATCAATCCGCGCGGTGGACGAGGCGCTCGGCGAGAACCGGATGATTCTGCTCGCCTCGCAACGCGATCTGGACAAAGAGGAACCGACCGGAGAAGACCTCTATCAGGTCGGGACGGTGGCCGTCATCATGCGGATGCTAAAGCTGCCCGACGGGCGCATTCGCATACTCGTCCAAGGATTGGCGCGCGCTCGCGTCGAGAGCGTGGAGGAGAGCGAATACCTGCGCGCTCGTCTGAGCGTGATGCAGGAGCCGGTCGCGCCGGAGCGTTCGCTGGAAGTCGAAGCACTCGTGAGGAACGTGCGCGCCTCGATGGAGAAGGCGACGAACCTCGGCAAAAACATCTCGCCGGAAGTGATGGCGATTGTCGCCAACCTCGAAGAACCGGGCCGCCTCGCCGACCTCGCCGCGTCGAATCTCGAACTCAAAGTCGAAGACGCGCAATCCGTGCTCGACATCGCCGACCCGACCTTGCGCCTGCGCCGCGTCAACGAACTCTTGAACAAGGAGATCGAAGTCCTCACCGTCCAGCAGGAGATCAACACGCAGGCGCGCGCCGACATTGACCGCTCTCAACGCGAGTTTTATTTGCGCCAGCAGTTGAAGGCGATTCAGTCCGAACTCGGCGAGGGCAACGAGTTGGCGGAAGAGATCGCGCAGTTCCGCGAAAAAATCGAAACCGCGCGGATGCCGAAAGCCGCCGAAGAAGAAGCCCTGCGCCAACTCAAGAAACTCGAACGGATGCACCCGGACGCAGCCGAGACGGCGACCCTGCGTAACTGGATGGAGATCATGACCGACCTGCCGTGGTCGAAGGCGTCAAAGGACAATCTCGATTTGCAGAAGGCCGAGCAGATTTTGAACGACGACCACTACGGCTTAGAGAAGGTCAAGGAGCGCATCGTCGAAGCTCTCGCCGTGCGCAAGTTGAAGGAGAAGCCGAAGGGTTCGATTCTGTGTCTCGTCGGCCCGCCCGGAGTCGGCAAGACGAGCTTGGGTCGTTCGATTGCGCGCGCCCTCGACCGTCGCTTCGTGCGTCTCTCGCTCGGCGGCTTGCACGACGAGGCGGAGATTCGCGGCCACCGACGCACCTACGTCGGCGCGATGCCGGGGCGCATCATTCAGGCTCTCCAACAGGCGGCGACCAACAACCCGCTCATCATGCTCGACGAGATTGACAAGGTCGGCGCAGACTTTCGCGGCGACCCCTCGTCCGCTCTGCTCGAAGTGCTCGACCCCGAGCAGAACAACAGTTTCCGCGACAACTATCTCGGCGTCACCTTTGACCTGTCGAACGTCATGTTCATGACGACCGCCAACGTGCTCGACACGATTCAGCCCGCGCTGCGCGACCGCATGGAGGTTATCCAACTCGCGGGCTACACCGAAGAGGAGAAACTGGAAATCGCCCGTCGTCATCTCTTGCCGAAGCAGTTGGAAGAGAACGGCATCGCGGTCAAGAACGTTCGCATCTCGAAGACGGCCATCACGGCGATTATCCTGCAATACACGCAGGAGGCGGGCCTCCGGCAGTTGGAGCGCGAAATCGGAACCATCTGCCGCAAGGTCGCGCGCCGCATCGCCGAAGGGCGGACGGAGACGGTGAGCGTCACGCCGAAGAACCTGCACGAGTTTCTGGGCGCGCCGAAGGTGATGCCGGATGAGATTTTGAAGAAGGATCAGATCGGCGTGGCGACCGGGCTGGCTTGGACGGCTGTCGGCGGCGACGTGCTCTTTATCGAAGCCATGCGGATGAAGGGCAAGGGCAACCTCGTCCTCACGGGTCAACTCGGCGACGTGATGAAGGAGTCGGCGCAGGCCGCCTTCTCCTACGCCAAATCGCGCGCGCGCGAACTCGGCATCAACGAGGAGGATTTCAGCCTCTACGACGTTCACGTCCACATCCCCGAAGGCGCGATTCCGAAGGACGGCCCCTCCGCAGGGATCACGATGGCGACGGCGATGGTCTCCACGCTCGCGCAGCGTCCCGTCCGCAAAGACGTGGCGATGACGGGAGAGATCACGCTTCGCGGGAACGTTTTGCCGGTGGGCGGCGTTAAAGAGAAGGTGCTGGCGGCGCGTCGGGCGCGCGTCACCAAGATAATCCTGCCGCGACAGAACCGGCGCGATATGGACGAAGTGCCCAAGGAGTTGTTCCGCGATATTCAGTTTATCTTCGTGGACAACGTCACGGAGGTCTTCCGAGAGGCTTTGAAGGATAAACTTCCCGCGCCCTCCGCGCCCGTCCGCGAGCGGCCTCCGAGACTCCCGCAGGCGGCCTCTGCGCCACGCGTCTGAAGACGCGTAAGTGCCGATTTTGCAACATTTAGCGCGGGGCCGAATTGTCGCAAGATTGTCACGCCGGGAGCGCAACCCGAAGCCTCCGGCGGGCATCTGTATATGTACGCGCGAAACGGTTTTGAAGTGGAAATTGAGACCGTTTCGCCTTTTCTATCAACCGGATAGCGTTGACTTCCCTTGAAGGCGTGTGATAAGTATGGTGACTGCAAACGGGGCTCCGCCTCTGCTCACTATAGAGAGCCTTCCAAGCGGAGCCGGTTTAACTTACAAGTTATTGATAACACCCCGCGTTTTTTTGTCATAGTGGATGCCGCTCGTGTGGCCTCTCGGTAGGCTGCCATCGTGGATTCGCTTCAAGGTAATTAAGGAGACCGACAACTTGAAGACTACGAGCCTCCCCCGATTTATCGCCCACGCTGCTCTCTTCGCGGCGTTCGCCGCTTCCACCTTCAACACACAGGCACAGACCCCCGCCGTCTCGACCCTGCGCGAAACTACCGACGAGATCACGCGCGAAGAACGGCGCGTGCAGCAGGTCATCGAGCGCGCCGAGAACCACTTCAAACAGGGCGAACTGAACCTCAAAGACAACCGGCGCGAGCAGGCCCGCGATGATTTCGATAAGGCCGTGGACGCGATTCTCGAATCGGGAATGGACGTGCGCGGCAATCCGCGCCTCCGCGAGTTTTATCTGCAACTGGTCGAGCGCGTCTATCGCGTGGAAGTTCCGTTGCAGCAGCAGTACCAGCAGGTCGCCAGCGCGCCGCAGGAGGTGGCCTTCAACAACGCCTCCATGCAGGACGGCAAACCCGCCGCGCCGCCCGTCGCCGTGCAGCAGACGACCGGCTTCCGCGAGCAGAAGTTTGAACCGTCGCCGCTCGACGAGTTGAGCAAACTCGTCCTGACCGAAGAAGAGAAGAAGGTCACGCCCGAGAAGATTGCCGAGCAGGAAGAGGAGATCAACACGCTCGATCTCAAATTCCGCCCGAACTCGCTCATTCAGGGCTTCATCAACTACTATCAGGGACGCGGACGCTCCACGATGGAGTCGGGCCTGCGCCGCTCCGGACAGTTTATGACGATGGCGCGCAGGATTTTCCGTGAGGAAGGCGTGCCGGAAGACATCGCTTGGCTCGGTCAGGTGGAGAGCGCATGGCGTCCGACGGCCCGTTCGTGGGCGGCGGCCTCCGGCCTCTGGCAGTTTATCCCCGGCACGGGCTCGCGCTTCGGCCTGCGGCAGAACGCTTGGGTTGACGAGCGCAACAGTTTCGAGAAGGCGACGCGCGCTTCCGCCAAATATCTGAAGTTCCTCGCCAACCGTTATCACGGCAACTGGGAACTCGCCATCGGCGCATACAACACCGGCGAAGGCAACATTGACCGCGCCATCTCGCGCGCCGGAGTCGCAGACTTCTGGCGAGTCTATCCCTTCATCGCGCAGGAGACGCGCAACTACGTGCCGAATATTCTCGCCACGATTCTCATCACGAAGAATCCCGAGAAGTACGGTTTCGGCAACATCCCGCGCATGGCTCCCATCGAGAAGACTTACGACCTCGTCAAAGTGCCGTCTTCGACCAGCCTGCAACTCATCGCCAGCCTGACCGATACGAGCACAGACTTTCTCCGCAGCATCAACCCCGAACTGCGCCGGGACGTGACGCCTCCGGGCGAATCCTACGTCGTGCGCGTGCCGGGCGGACGCGGCAACCAGTTCGTCGCGCTCTTGAAGCGCATCCCGTTGGAACGCCGCAACACGACGGCGCGCGTGATTTCGGTCGGGCCGGGCGAAGACCTCGCGTCGGTCGCGGCGCGCACGGGAACCAACGTCGCGGTGCTCCAACAATGGAACAACGGCGTGGACTTGAAGTCGGGCGGCAGGCTCGTCGTCCCGAGCGGTTCGAGCATGAAGTTGTCCGGCATGACGCGCTCGCGCGGCAACGTCGCGCCCGTCGGCAGCAACCTGATGCTCTATCGCGCGAAGGCCGGTGAGACGGTCGCGCAGATCGCCTCGCGCTACAACGCTTCGCCGGATGAAGTCGCGCGTCTCAACATGGTCACGGCCAACGAGCCGCTCGCGGCGGGCAAAGAGGTTCGCATCCCTTCCAGAGGGCCTGCGGTCAACGCCCCTTCGAGACCGGCAGCGCGTCGCCGTTAACATTCGCGGACACGCTTTTCCGAAGTCACTAACACGGAAAACCGGCAAACACCGTCG
>DATLMV010000063.1:0-33901 GCA_035537095.1 Pyrinomonadaceae bacterium | reverse complement strand
CTGTGTGGTCAGTCGAGACGAAAGAAGCGTTTGATGGCGGCGTAAAGTCCGGCCTTTTCGTCGGGGTTGACCTGTGCGGTTTCGGCTCTGGCGGCGAGACCGGCGCGACGTTCGGCGATGGTGTGGCTCAAGGATTCGACGAGGGCGGGGTTGGCGTCGAAGAGTTCTTTGACGGCGGAGTGGACGATTTCGAGCACCTCCGTCTCCTCGGTGGCGACGACGTTGGCCGTGCGCGGTTCGCCCGTAAAGAGCGCCATCTCGCCGAAGAACGCGCCCTCGCCGAGCGTGTTGACGACGCGCATCCGTCCCTTGTCGTTGATCTGCACCTCGACCGCCCCTCGATGCACGACGAACATCGAAGACCCTTGCTCGCCCTCGCGGATGATGATTTCGCCCGGCGCATAGACGCGCCCGGCGGAACTCTGCGCGAGGCGCGACAACTCGGCGGGCGTGAGCGGCGAGAAGATGTCAACGGCTCCGAGTCGTCCGGTGAAGGCTTCGCGCTGCCGGTTTGTGGTCTGCGTGTGAGTTTGGAGCAAGACCGACCGCGTGGGGACGGAGAACTCGATATTGTTCCGGCGGAAGACGTACCAGATACGCTGTCGGATGAGCGCGTCGGTGTCGTTGTAGCGCGCGTAGTCTTCGAGCCAGTACTTGACTTCGTAGTTGATGCCGCTCTCCCCGAAGTCGCGGATGCGGACGACGGGCGTCATGTAGCGCAGGACGTTGTCGGCCTCGCGCACGGCCTCGCGGACGAGTTGAATCACACGCGCCGGAGATTCCGTCTCGACCGTGGCGAAGAAGACGTTGCGCGCGTTCGGATTTTCGCGCGAGCAGACCTCGATGGACTCTTTGGCGATGCTGCTGTTGCTGACGAGGATGATGTGGTGCGAGAAACTTCTGATCTTCACCGCGCGCCAAGTGATGCTCTCGACCACGCCCGTCCATTGTCCGACCGTGATGACATCGCCGACCTGAAAGGGTTTGTCGGCGTGCAGCGAGATGCCCGCGAAGAGGTTGCCGAGCGTATCTTGCAGCGCGAGACCGATGATGACGCCGACCAGAGCCGAGCCGGGCAGCAGCGCGGCCAGAGAGACGGAAGTGAAGACGTTGTGCAGGATGACGGCGATGAGGACGACGTAGGCGACCAAAGAGAAGAGGTCGCGGATGAGGTTCGGCGCGTCGTAGCCCTTGCGTTTGCGAAAGAGGAAGAAGACGAACTGCCCGGCGACGCGCACGACGATGAAGCCCAGACTGATGTAGAGCGCGGCGAGAAAGATATTCCACCACAACTCAGTGTCGAGCATCCGCACGGCCAACTCGCGCGGCGCGGGCGAGTTGGCCGTCTCCGTCTCCGTCGAGCGCGGCGAAAGGCTATAGACGACGTAGAGCGCCAGCGCGAAGATGCCCGAGGCAATCAACGGCAGCGCGAGTTGTTTTTTCAGTTGGGGACGATTCACGTCTTCAAGTTTAAAGTCTGAAAGTCACAAGTCCAAAGTCGTTTAGCAGTCCAAAGTCTAAAAGTCGAAAGTCCAAAGTCAACGGAAAGTCGAAAGTTATAAAGTCACAAGTCCAAAGTCATTGAGCAGTTAGAGGCGAAAGTCCAAAACTATTGAGCGGCTTCAGGTTTTGACTTTCGACTTTGGACGTTCAGACTTTGGACTCGCAGCCGACTTCGGACTAGCGGACGAGTTTGCTGGCGATAAAGAGCAGCGACAGCGCGGAGACGACGAGGACGGTCAGCCATGCGGCGACATTATAGACCGGCCCGTTGCGATGTACACCCATTAATTCTTCCTTGTTGACGAGGCGCAGGATGGCGACGAGCAGCACGGGCAGCAGCAGCCCGTTGATGACCTGCGTGACGAGCAGCACGTCGAAGAGCGGGAGGCCGGGCAGCATCGCCACCAGCCCGCCGACGGCGATGAGGAAGGTGAAGATGCCCAAGAATATCGGCGCTTCACGAAAGTTGCGCGAGACGCCCTTCTCGAATCCGAGGGCTTCGCTGATGGAGTAGGCCGTCGCCAGCGGCAGCACGCCCGCCGCGAGCATGGACGCGCCGAAGAGTCCGACGGCGAACAGCAGTTTCGCGTATGGCCCCGCCAAAGGTTCGAGGGCGCGCGCGGCGTCCTCGGCGAACTCGATGCGGATGCCGTTCGTGTGCAGCGTCGCCGCCGTCGAGATGACGATGAAGAAGGCAATCGAGACGGCGAAGACCGTCCCGACCCACACGTCCGCGCGCGTCAAACCGTAGCCTTCCTCGGTCACGCCTTTTTCGACGACCGACGATTGCACGAAGACCTGCATGTAGGGCGAGATGGTCGTGCCGATGATGGCGACGACGGTGAAGAGATACGCGGGGTCTGCGCTCCACGTGGGACGAATCATCGCGCGCCCGACCTCGCCCCAAGCGGGGCGCGCGAGGAAGGCCGAGATGATGTAGCCGAAGAAGACGAGCGACATCAAAAGGAAGACGCGCTCGACCCGTTTGTATGAACCTTTGACGACGAGCCACCAGATCGCGCCCGCCGCCAGCGGCACGGCGACGTAGCGCGGGACGCCGAAAATCTCCATCGCCGCCGCGATGCCGACGAACTCCGAGACCGTCACGCCGCCGTTGGCAATGAGGAGCGCGAGCATGACGAGCGCCGTCCAGCGCACGCCGAACTGCTCACGAATCAACTCGGAGAGACCCTTGCCCGTCACCGCGCCCATCCGCGCGCACGTCTCCTGCACGATGCCGAGCGCGATGGTCAGCGGGATAAAAGTCCAGAGCAGGCTGTAGCCGTAGGTCGCGCCCGCCGAGGCGTAGGTGGCGATGCCGCCCGCGTCGTTGCCCGCGTTGGCGGCAATCATGCCGGGGCCGATGACGGCGATGTAGGCGAGCAGGCCCGTGCGCCACGTCGCCGTCCGGCGCACACCGCTCGCGCTGCGACGCCACAGGCGACGCCCCGCCTCTCTCACGGCTGCGCGCGGCTCGACCATAATCTGGAGGGTCTCCGTCCATAAAGTAGAAGTAAAAAGTAAAAAGGCAAAAGGTAAAAGTGAAAAAAGCGACGGGCAAATAATATCAACGAGTGCGACGCTCTGCGCGCGCGTGCGGCAGTTACTTTTGCCTTTTACCTTTTCACTTGTGCCTTCGACTACCCGAAAACTCTGGGTAGTCGTTGCCGCCAGCCTTTCGGGAGCAGCAGTTCCATCGCGTCGTCAACGGTGACGATGCCTGCGATGTCGCCCGCGTCGTCGAGGACGGGGAGCGCGAGCAGGTTGTATTCGGCGATGAGTTCGGCCACTTCGCGCGCCGCGTCGCCGGTGTGCGCGTGTTGGAAATCGTCGCGCATCACATCGTCGAGACGAAAGGTCGGGTCGGCGAGAATCAGGCTGCGGAGCGCGATGACGCCGCACAACTTCCATGAGCCTTCCGTCTCGACGACGTAGAGGTAATAGATCATGTTCGGCGTTTCGGCCATCTCGCGCAGGCGCGCGAGGGCTCCGGCGACCGTGAGATTTTTCGGGAGCGTGACGAACTCCGTCGTCATCAGCCCGCCCGCCGTGTTGTCTTCGTAGGGCAGAAGCTCGGCCACGTCGGCCTGCTCCGCGCCCTCCATCAGACCGAGCAGTTCTTCGGCTTTGGCTTCGGGCAGGTCGCCGAGCACGTCCGCCGCTTCGTCCGGCGACATCCATTCGAGAATGTCGGCGGCGCGTTCCTCGTCCATGTCGCCGATGATGCGCGCCTGTTGTTCCTCGGGCATCTCCTCCAGAGTTTCGGCGGCGGTCTCGTCGTCCAGAGCCTCGACGACCTCCGCCGTCTGATGATACGAGAGGGCTTCGGCGAGCCGCGCAATCTCGACCGGATGGAGGCGCGCGAGTTTGTCTGCGGAAGACTTCAAGCGGACGGTGGCCGCATCGGTCGCAAGGTATCCCACGTCGGCCCAGTCAATGACTTCGACCGGGCGTTGTTTGCCGCTCAAGCCCGCCGGGGCGAGCCTGCGCCACAAGCCCTGCAAACTCACGTCCGCGCCCGTGACGCGCAACTCGCCGCCCGCTTCGATCAACTGCACGTCGTTGACGCGGACGACGCGCTTGCCGTCAACGTCTATCAGTTGCTTGTCGAGCACGTCGCGCGCCAGCAGGACTTCGCCTTCGTAGCGCGTGAAGGGCGTGAGGTCAAACTTGTCGGAGTTGAGTCGTGCGCCCGCGTAGTTGAGTTGCGCGATGGTCGGGCGGGCGACGAAGAAGTCGCGGCGGCCCGACCGCGCGACGAGTCCCGTCACGGGCGGGTGGTCTTCGCCGAGCCGCACGATGACATCCTTAATCGTCGCGCGCCGCTCGCCCTCTCGATCGCGGACGGGACGGCCAAGCACCTGCGAGAGATACAACATAGACGACAGAGACGCTCCTGAAACCGTTGCGCCGATGATAGCACGATGTCACGCACGGAAAGGAAACCCTCTCGAAAAAAGCTTCGACGTGATGAATTTTTGACGGGATGAATCACTATCGGGACAGAGAACGAGTCGTCCGTCCGCGCGTCTATCACACGCGCGGGCGGACGACTCATCTTGTCCGGACAAACTCTGCGGAGCGGTCTGGTGAATACCTTTGACCTGTTTTGGGCCGCTGTTGATGCGGCTTTCAAGACGCCTGAGATATTTTACGAAGACCGTTTCTCCGTCAGACAATAGTTTGTGAGAGCGGGGGTCGGGCTAGTTGTCCTCTCGCGGCAGCGGTCGCGTGGCCGTGCAGGGGCCGTCGCTTTCGAGGACGTACCAGTTGCCCTCGCTCGGACGCCAGACGGCGATGTCGGCGGCGCAGTCGCCGTTGTAGTCGGCGGGGACGAGTTGGTCGCCGAGCGTGTTGATGTCGCCCCAGTTGACGACCCGCATCGTATTGACGGAGCTTTGCAGGATGTACCAGTTGTTTTCGCTCGGACGGAAGACGGCGATGTCGGTCTTGTTGTCGCCGTCGTAATCTGCGGGGATAACCTTATCGGTGCTCAGTCCCCATTGGATGGCGACGCCGCCGCTCGCGCTCCTGATGATGTACCAGTTACCCTCGCTCGGACGCCAGACGGCGATGTCGGTCTTGTTGTCGCCGTCGTAATCTGCGGCGACGGGGGTGTCCGTTTCGAGACCCCATTGTTGAACTCTGACTTCGTTGTTCGAGCTTTGGCGGATGAGCCATTGGCCCGTGCTCGGACGCCAGACGGCGGCATCGGCCTTGTTGTCGCCGTCGTAGTCGCCGGGTTGCGGCACGTCTTCGAGTGCGCTGCCGATGTAGAGAATGCCGACGGTGTTGTTAGAGCTACGCAGCACGTAGAAGTTGCCGTCGCTCGGGCGATAGACGGCCACGTCGGCCTTGCCGTCGCCGTCGTAGTCGGCGGGGACGCAGATGTCGGAGGCGAGTCCCCAGTTGACGGCGAAGTGAGAGTTGCTGAACAGGTCTTTGACCCACCAGTTGCTGTCGCTCGGGCGAAAGATGGCGATGTCGGCGGCCATGTCGCCGGTGTAGTCGGCGGGCACGGGCCGGTCGGTGCTGAGACCCCAATGCGTGATGAAGACGAAAGGCCCGTTTTGCGCGAGCGCGCTGTGGCCGCCGGAGAGCAGGAAACCGAGGGCGAGCACGGCGAGCGTCGCCGCGCGGAAACGTTTGAGTAGATGCAAGGGTAAATCCTCCTTGGGATGGGTGAGTGAAACGGTTAGGAAAAGAGATGTGCGGCCAGACGGGGAACGTTTGGTCGGCGTCAGCAAGTGCGAATTGAGGGAACTTTCGGGAGAGACGCAAACTAGCACGCCGACCCTCTTTCGTCAACAACTTTTCCCGCGCGCTGTTGGCGAGGTTGAAAACGCGCGGCGACCGAACTACCGGAGACAAAAAAACAGCGACGGGAGGCGATGCTCCCGTCGCTGTTTGAGCATTCGTTTGCCGAATGCCGTAAAGCGTCCGCCTTTAGCGGCGCGGCGTGTTGGGCGTGCGGTCGTCGCGCACCTCGCGCGTCTCGTGAACGACGGGCACGGCGACGCGCTTCTTCGGCATCAGGCCGAGCAGACCGGCCAGACCGAGCAGTCCGAGCCAGCCCCAGTCGGTATCGTCGTCGTTCGTCTCCCGGACGACGGGAGCGTCGCGGCGGTTTTCGGTCGTCCGCGTGGTGGTCGTGGTGTTGTCGTTCGCGGTCGTGGTGGAGTTGTTATTGTTGTTCTGCGCCATCGCGGGCAGCACCAAAGCCAGGAGGCAGAAGCCGAGCGCGAAGGCTCGAAAACTGCGGGACAAGTTGCGAATTTTCATCTTCAAAGTTCTCCCTGATTGTTAAGGTAAAAGACAACGACGAAGGACGGAAGCCCCGCGCATCCGCCGCGCAACGACCACTTGCGACGACGTGCGGCGTCGGCGGCGACTTCCAATCGTTCGCCCATTCCGACAATCGTTCAGACGTTCTCCGAACCGCCGCGCGGCGGATTGTTCGGCTGCGCCGAAGCGTTGGCGCTGCGGGCCTGCCCCGGTTCCAACTGCTCGACCTCGACATCCGTCCGGCGCAAGGTTTCGCGCACGGTTTCCGTGTGCTGCTCCACGTCCTTGCCGATGACCACTTCCTCGACGACGCGGGCTTTCTTGTTGACGATCAGTTCCTCGTAGGCTTCACGAATCTCGATCTGCGCCTCCTTGAAGGCTTCGGACTCGCCGCCGTGGAAGGTGTAGTCAACCGGATTACGCTCGACGTGGACGTGCTCCTCGCGCAGTTGCACGTCGCGCTCGACCGGCGTCTCGCTGACGCGGCTCTGCACGCGCACGCCGCCCCGCTCGACCTCGCGCTTACCGACTTCCAGACGTTCCTCGACCACCGGCAGCGCGATTTCGTCGTGCCCCGCCGATGCGCGCGGCGTCGCCTGTTGTGTGCGGACGCGTTCGTGTTCGGCGGTGATATCGGAAGGCGCGTCGGAGGTGCGTTGCGCGCCCCCGCTGTGGTTGCTGTAGGAATCGAATGCGGCGTGGGTCGCCGAGGCGTCGAAGCCCGTCCAGCCCTCTTCGCGCCATTGCGCGGCGCGCTTGTCAATCTCAATCGCGCCGTGACGCTTCATCAGACCGACCGCCGAGTCGGCCCTGTCGTCGGGAGCGTTGACGCTGACGAGCGTCCCGCCGCGCCGCACGCCCTCGGCGTACGCGCCCGCTTCGTGGTCGTCGAGACCGAGACGCGTCAGTCCCGTGACTGCACCGCCCGCCGTCGCGCCGATGCCTGCGCCCGCGATGATGGCGGCGATAGGCCCGGCGGCCAGCACGGGGCCGATGCCGGGGATGGCAAGCGCCGTCAGGCTCAAGAGCAGACCGGCTGCGCCGCCGATGGCCGCGCCCGTGCCCGCACCCTTCGCCATATCCTCGACCTGCTCGTGGCCGTCCTCCTCGACGTATTCGACATCGCCCCGCTTCGATTCAAGCTGTTTCGCCACGACGCTGATGTCGTCGCGCGTGAAGCCTTCATTTAATAAATCCGACACGACGCCCTGCGCGGCGCTGCGGTTGTCAAAGAGACCGATAACTGTCTTCGCCATCTTTTTACCCTTTCTTTATCTCTCGAATATTCATCCGAATCGGCGCGTCGCGCGGCACACGCGCCGCGCGACGCGCCGGAATCAAGCTATCGCGGGGGATTATCCCGCACGCTCCCGGCGTCCCTCGTCGCATCCCTCGTCGTCTCGCTGCGCCGCTCGTCAAACGGCGTCTCGACGCGTTCGACGGTCGCTTCCTCCGTCCGCAGCATGATGCGCTGCGGCTTGTAGGTCTCGACCTCGCCCTTCGTGATGTGGAGTTCCTCTTTCAACATCAGACGCTTCTCGACGACGAGCACCTCTTCGAGCAGCGAGACGATCATCGTATTGCCGACGTGGCGCACCGGAATCGGGCCTTCGACGACGCGATTGACCGGCACGCGTTTGACCTGCACCTCTTCGCGCATCAGAGGCTCGTCAATAATCTCCTCGCGCTCGTGGACGATTTTTTTGATACGCACGCCGCCCGACTCGACCTTGCGCTTCTGCACGTCGAGCCGCTCGGCCACGACCGGGACGACCACCGTCTCCTGTTCGTCGCGCGTGCGCCCGCCCGTGCGCGTGTCGCGCGGCGGCGCGGACATCTGTATCAGTTCGGAGAAACTGAAGGCGAGCGCGTAGCTGCCGTCGTTCTGCAAATGCAGTTCGTCCACGGGGACAAACGCCTGCTGACCGTTCTCCAAGTGTACGAGCGCCTGCCCGCGACCGCTGTCGAGTTCCGGCGACGACGCATCAATCGTCCCGCGCAGACCGTTTCTATCCGTCACCAAAACGGCCCTTGCTCTTTGCTGGCTCATCGCTTCAAATCCTTTCTCGCGTCAAAACACCAAACCTTGAATCAACTCACTTGCACGCTGCTGAAAAATTCTCCGCCCGCGCCCGGACTCGTCGCACCCTGCTGAAAACTCTCCGACACTTGTTCGAGTTGACCTAAAAAACGGGCGCGGGAGCTTCGTCTGGAAAGCCCCCGCGCCGGGTGAAATTAACGGCTGTTCTTCGCGCCTTTGGTGCGGTCGGTGGTGGCCGTCGTCTCTTTCACGTCAACGTCGGTGCGACGAACCGTGTCGCGGACTGTCTCGGTGCGTTCGGCGACCTCTTTGCCGATGACCACTTCCTCGACGACGCGCGCTTCCTTCGCCACGACCGCCTCTTCGGCGCGCTCCGTCACTTCGAGCGTGCCTTCGCGGAAGGCTTTGTCGGTGCTCTCGACCGGACGGTCAACCGCGTGACGCTCGACGTGGACGCGTTCTTCGCGCAGGTGCACGTCCTGCTCGACCGGCGTCTCCGTGACGCGGCTCTCGACGCGCACGCCGCCGCGCTCGACTTCGCGCTTGCCGACTTGCAGTTGTTCCTCGACGACGGGAATCGTCGTCTCGCCGCGATAGACGCCCTGACCTTTGGCGTTCGTGTTCCAGTCGCTCTCGAAGTAGGTTGCGTCCTCCTCGTTGCGCGGGTTGAAGCCGAGCACGATGCCGCCGTTACGGACGCCCTCCTCGTACTCTTTCGCGCGGTCTTCGGGAATGCCGGAGCCGACGAGCGCGCCGATCAATCCGCCGGTCGCACCGCCCGCGCCCGCGCCGACGAGCGCGCCCGCGAGCGGCCCTGCCACCAGAAGCCCCAGACCCGGCAGAGCGATACTCGTGCCGATGGCGGCAATCGCGCCTAAAATCGCGCCCGCCGTGCCGCCGATGGCCGCGCCCGTGCCCGTGCCTTCCAGAGCCTTGCTGCCGAGTTCGGTGTCGGCAGCGTCGCTGCCCTCGGGATAATATTTATTGCGTGTCTCATCGGACATGATGACGTTAACGTCGTCTTTCGCATAACCGCGACTTGTCAAAGAGCTATAAGCGCGCTCGGCGCTCTCCCGGTCTCTGAACAATCCTGTCACCACCTGTGAACGACCGCCCTGAGCCGCTGTTGATTTTGCCATTTTTCCTGTACCCCTTTCTCAAATCTCGCCTGATGATAAACAAAGCACAGCCCCTGCGAGTCTGGGGGCTAAACCAGCTCTGTATGATTTCGCGTCAGCGACGCAATCTTGCAAGGGTTAGAGCAACGAGCGTGCCAACCGATGCGTGCACGCCCGGAAAACGTGCGGGTATTGCAAATGCGAAATCTTTCGCCTATGCTCGCCGCCGTCCGTCTATCAGGGGATTTTCCAGCGAGCACTTCTACGTTTGAAACTTTACTTCTCGTCCTAACCCATGTTGATTGTCGGAACGGAATGGTTGATTGACGCGGCGGGCTGCCGTGCGGACGCGCTGCGCGATGTCGAAATACTGGGCGCGGTCTTCGGTCGCATCGTCGAGGAGATGCGCCTGCACGTCGTCGGCGAAGTGCGCTGGCACGTCTTTCCCGCGCCGGGCGGCATCACGGGCTTCGCCGTCCTCTCCGAGTCGCATCTCGCCTGCCACACCTACCCGGAGTTCGGCGTCGCCACCTTCAATCTCTACTGCTGCCGCACGCGCCCCGACTGGGTTTGGGAGGAACGCCTGCGCGAGTTGCTCGGAGCGACGACGGTCAGCGTCCGCGTCGTCGAGCGTTCGGTGTCGGCTGAAGTAGCGACGGCGGAGGAGTTGCTACAGGAGACGACGCAAGAGTTGCTTACCGCGACGACGACGGAAGAGTTGCTTCATACGACAACGGACGAGTTGATGCCAACGGCGACGGATGAATTGATGCCCGCGACGACGATGACGACGGCGACGCGCGTCTCGCCCGACGTTCAGCGAGGGGGCGAGCAGGTATGACGACGCTTCAAGCGAACTGTCCGGCGTGCGGCGCGGAGATCAATTTCAAGACGGGTTCGTCGGTGGTCGTCGTCTGCGAGTATTGCAGTTCGGCGATTGCGCGCACCGACCGCGCGCTTGAGGATTTGGGGCGCGTCGCGGAGATCGTCGAGTCGGGTTCGCCGCTGGACGTGGGCGCGCGCGGCGTCTATCGCGGCACGGCGTTCGAGTTGACCGGACGCGCGCAACTGGCGCACGCGGCGGGCGGGATGTGGGACGAATGGTATGCCGCTTTCGCGGACGGTCGTTGGGGCTGGCTCGCCGAAGCGCAGGGACGTTTCTACCTGACCTACCGCGCGCCCGCCTCCGTTAGCCCGCCCGCGTTCAACGAACTCCGACTCGGACAGCCCGTCAGGGGGATTCCCGTCGGCGTGCCCTTGATGGTCGCGGAGCGCGGCGAGGCGCGCACGCTCGGCGCGCAGGGCGAGATACCTTATAAGTTCGTCCCCGACGAAACCTACTCCTACGCAGACCTCTCCGGCGAGGGCGGCGTCTTTGCGACGATTGACTACAGCGAACAACCGCCGCTCGTCTTCGTCGGGCGCGAAGTCGCGCTCGCGGAACTCGGACTCATCACGCCGGAGCACAGGCGCGAGCGCGCAGCGCGCCGCGTCGCGGCGACACAGTTGCAATGCCCGCGATGCGCGGGGCCGCTCGACCTGCGCGCGCCCGACCGGACGGAGCGCGTCACCTGTCCCAACTGCGGCTCGCTGCTCGACGTTAATCAGGGGCGTCTCAGTTTTCTCAAGTCGCTCCGGCAGGACGGCGCGCAGCCCTTCTTCCCGCTCGGCACGGTCGCCGAGTTCGAGGGGCGCAAGCTGACGCTCATCGGCTTCATGGTGCGCAGCGTCGAGTTCGACAAGCGTTACTACTGGGAAGAGTATCTGCTCTACGAGCCCGCCATCGGCTTTCGCTGGCTCGTGCAGAGCGACCGCCATTGGAGCTACGTGCGCGCCGTACCATTGGGCGAAGTCGCGGAGATGGATAAGAAGGCAACTTACGGCGGCGAGCGTTTCAAGATTTATCAGGACGCCGTGGCGCGCGTCGAGCACGTCGCGGGCGAGTTCTACTGGAAGGTTTCGTTGGGCGAACTGGTGCGCGCGATTGACTACGTGCACGCGCCGAAGATTCTGACGAAGGAGGTCTCCGGCATCGTCGCCGCCGGAGGACAAAAGGCGGCGACGCCGCAGGCCGAAGAGATCAACTGGTCGCTCGGCACGTACGTTCCGCGCGCGGAGATGGAGCGCATCTTCGGCGTCAAAAATCTGCCCGCGCCCACGGTCGTCGCGCCCAACCAGCCCTTCGCGCACAAGAAGATTTACAAGTACTGGTTGCTCTTGTTCTTCATCACGCTCCTCGTCGGCATGCTCACTCTCGTCACCGGCAGCCGCCGACGCGTCTTCGAGCAGACATACACTTTCGACCCCGCGCCGCCCGCACAGGCGCAGACGCTCCCCGGCCAAACAACGACGACCGCGCCGCAGTCCGCGCTCGACTTCAACGAAGACCCGCGCGTCGTCTTCACAGAGCCGTTCGAACTCGACGGGCGACAGAACATCCGTGTCGAAGGGCGCGCCAACGTGGACAACAACTGGCTCTACGTCGAGGGCGATTTGATCAACGAAGAGACGGGGCTCGTCCAATCGTTCGGTCTGCCGCTTGAGTATTATTCCGGCGTCGAGGACGGCGAATCTTGGAGCGAGGGCGACCGCGAGGAGACGAGCTACATCTCCGCGCTCCCCGCCGGACGCTACACGATGCGGCTCGAAGCCCAATGGGAGAAATGGAACAAGGCGGAGCCGCCGCAACTCACCGTCCGCATCCAGCAGGGCGCGCCCCGCCTGCTCAACCTGCTGCTCGCGCTCGTCGCTCTTTCGGTCATCCCCTTCTTCGTCGCCATCAAGCACTTCAACTTCGAGCGGCGACGCTGGGCCGACAGTTCCTTCAACCCTTACGAGACAAGCGAGGGTTCGAGCGACGAAGAGTGAGAGTGAGAGTGAAGAGACGGACGCGCGCGCGACGCGGAGAGAAAGAACATGCGTTGACGCGAACACATAGAACCTGCGGCGACGTAGAACATGATGCGCCGGATGGAGAACACTCTGCCGCGTCGCATCTTTCGCATCATGGTTTCAAAGGTGGTGATCTTGGATGTTGAGTAAACTGTATCTGCTGTTGGGCGTCGGGATTCTGGCGCTCTATCTGGTGGCGGCGTGGAGCGGTTGGGAGGTGGGCAGCCCGCAGCGGCAGGTGCTCCCGCCCGACGTGCGCAACTCGCCGGGCGGCTACCGCTCGTTCCATTTCTGGCATTCCGGCTATCATGGAGGAAAGTGATGTTGATTGAATCAATCGCCCCGCACGCGTCCGGCGTCGCGGCGTCCGCGTCGGCGCACGGCGTCGGGTTGCTCCTGCTCGTCCCTCTGGATCAACTGATGCCGCTCGTCGTCTCGACGCTCGTCTTCGCCGCCATCGGCATCGTGCTCTTTGCGGTCGCGTTCGTGATCATCGTCAAGGCCACGCCCTTCTCGATTCGCAAGGAGATCGAGGACGACCAGAACACCGCGCTCGCCATCGTCATCGCCGCCGTGATACTCGGCATCGCCATCATCGTCGCTTCGGCGATTCACTAGCGCGCACGCGACGGCAGTTCTTAAAGTTTCCGCCATGACGATTCGCCCGAAGGTTTAGGAAATGAACCGGACGCCGATTCTTTTCCTCAATGTGCTGATTATCGCCACCTGCGGGCTGGTCTATGAACTGCTCGCGGGCACGCTCGCGTCTTACGTGCTCGGCGATTCGGTCACGCAGTTTTCGCTCATCATCGGCATCTATCTCTTCGCGCTCGGCGCGGGCGCGTGGCTCTCGCGCTTCCTTGACCGCGAACTCCCGCGCCGCTTCATTGACATCGAACTCGGCGTCGCCATCATCGGCGGGCTCTCCGCGCCGCTCCTCTTTCTGAGCTTCGCGCGCCTCAGCTATTTCCAACTCATCCTCTACAGCTTCGTCTTCGCCATCGGCACGCTCGTCGGGCTCGAACTCCCGCTGCTGATGCGGATACTCAAAGACCAACTCGACTTCAAAGAACTCGTCTCGCGCGTGCTCGCGTTCGATTACGTGGGCGCGCTCATCGCGTCGCTGTTGTTCCCGATGTTTCTCGTCCCTAAACTCGGACTCGTCCGCACGTCGCTCCTGTTCGGCATCTTCAACGCGGGCGTCGGTCTCTGGGGCACTTGGCTGATGCGCCCGCTCATCAAGGGCAGCGTGACGGGCCTGCGCGTGCGCGCCGTGATTGTGATAGTGCTGCTCGCGGCGGGCATCTTCAAGGCCGACGCTTTAACGTCGCTCGCCGAGGACGGGATGTTCGCCGACGACATCGTCTATGCGCGGACGACGCACTATCAACGCATCGTCATCACGCGCGGTCGCGCCGGTTTCCAACTCTTCTTGAACGGCAACCTGCAATTCAGTTCGACCGACGAATATCGCTATCACGAAGCCCTCGTCCATCCCGCGCTGATGCTCGCCTCGACCGGGGGGCGCGCGCCGCGCCGCGTGCTCGTGCTCGGCGGCGGCGACGGCCTCGCCCTGCGCGAGATACTCAAATATCCTTCGGTCGAATCCGTCACGCTCGTTGACCTCGACCCGGACATGACCGAGCTTTCGCGCCGTTTCCCTTCGCTCGCCGCGTTGAACCGTCACGCTTTTGAAGACCCGCGCGTCAGCGTCGTCAACCGCGATGCGATGATCTGGCTCGAAGAACCCGCCGAACCCTTCGACGCCGCCATCATAGATTTTCCAGACCCCAACTCCTTCGCGCTCGGCAAACTCTACACGACCCGCTTCTATCGCCTGCTCCAAGCGCGTCTGAAGGAGGACGCCGCCGTCGCCGTCCAGAGCACGTCGCCGCTGTTTGCGCGCGCCTCCTTCTGGTGCATCATCAAGACGATGGAAGCGTCGGGCTATCACGTCCGCCCGTATCAAACAGCCGTCCCCTCCTTCGGCATCTGGGGCTTCGCCCTCGCACGCCGCGCCCCCTTCGACATCCCCGCGCGTGCCCCAACCAACCTGCGCTTCCTCGACGATCAGACGATGTCCGCCATGTTCACGCTCTCCGCCGACCTCGCGCCCGTGCCCGTCGAAATCAACCGCTTAGATAACCAAGCCCTCGTCCGCTACTACGAATCCGAGTGGCGCAGATATGAATGAAACGAAAAGAAGGGGAAAGGGTTAAACGGGGAAATGGGGAAAAGGTTAAACGGCGAAACGCTAAAAGCCGATTGCCTTTCCCCTTTCCCCATTACCCTTTCCCCATTTCCCCCTTGTCTTTTTAATGTGTGTTTGAAGTGAAAAGTAACTTCACAAGAAGGGAAGTGCTGGCGAGTTTTCTGGGTTTGCCGGTGGCGTTGGCGGCGTGTCGTTCGCGTTCATCGTCGCCGGAGTTTCCGTCGGGGGAGATCGTCGGGGCGTCGGATGTGGTGGGGCACAGGTTGCGCGACGGCGCGCGCGTGGAGGTTCCGGCGGACGCTTGGGAGCGTGCGGGGGTTGTGATTGTCGGCGGGGGCGTGGCGGGGCTGTCGGCGGCGTGGCGTCTGTTGCGCGCGGGATACGATGATTTCGTCGTGCTTGAGTTGGAGCGTGCGGTGGGCGGGACGGCGCAGAGCGGCGAGCGGCGGGGCGGCGTCGTGCCCTACCCGTGGGGCGCGCACTACCTGCCCGCGCCTTCGCAGGAGAATCGCGCGCTCGTCACGTTGCTCGACGAGATGGGCGTCCTCGAAGGACGGACGACTGAAGGCGAGCCCGTCGTCGCCGAACAGTTTTTGTGCCGCGACCCCGAGGAGCGCGTCTTCTATAAAGGACGCTGGTACGAGGGGCTGTACCTGCACGCGGGCGCGGGCGCAGAGGACGCGGCGCAGTTGCGTGCGTTCAACGCGGAGATAGACCGTTGGGTCGCGTGGCGCGACGCGCGCGGGCGACGCGCGTTTGCGATTCCCGTCGCGCGCTCGTCGGACGACGCGGAAGTGACCGCGCTCGACCGCATCACGATGTCGCGTTGGATGGACGAGCGCGGGCTCACGTCGGCGCGGCTGCGCTGGCTCGTGGACTACGCGTGCCGGGATGACTACGGTCTGACGCTCGAACAGGCGAGCGCGTGGGCCGGACTTTTCTACTTCGCTTCGCGCGTGGGGAAATCAGGCGACGAAGCGCAGCCGCTCATCACTTGGCCGGAGGGAAACGGGCGACTCGTCGCGCACCTGCACGCGCAGGCGGGCGCGCGCGTCCGTCTGGGGCTCGCGGTCGCGGAGATTATTCCGCGCGAGACGACGGACGGGCAGGGCGGCGTTGATGTCGTCGCCGTCAGCCACGACGGCGAGCGCGCGCGGGGCTTTCGAGCGGAGCAGGTCGTCTTCGCCGCGCCGCAGTTTTTGTCGAAGTATCTGATCAGACCCTATCGGGAGAGCGCGCCGCCGCACGTCGCGGAGTTTGAATACGGCTCTTGGATGGTGGCGAATCTACACCTGCGCGAACGCCCGCAGAACATCGGCTTCCCGCTCGCGTGGGACAACGTGCTTTATGAAAGTCCCTCGCTCGGCTACGTCGTCGCCACGCACCAGCGCGGCCTCGAACGCGGGCCGACCGTCTTCACATACTATTATCCGCTCACCGACCCCGACCCGCGCGCCGCGCGCCGACGCCTGCTCACGACCGACTGGAAAGCTTGGGCCGACGTGACGCTGACAGACCTCGCGCGCGCCCACCGCGACATCCGCGCGCACGTCGAACGCCTCGACGTGATGCGCTGGGGCCACGCCATGATTCGCCCGCGCCCCGACTTCATCTGGCGCGGCGCACGCGCGCTCGCCCAGAAGCCCTTCCGCGCAATTCACTTCGCGCACACAGACCTGAGCGGCCTCGCCCTCTTCGAGGAAGCCTTCGACCACGGCCTCCGCGCCGCCGAGGAGATTCTTGCCGCGCGCGGCAGACGCGTCGAGTCACTGAGATAAAGATTAGATCACGGCGAACTCTGGTCGCGGCGTCGCGTTATCCGGAGAGGGCGGCGAAGCGGCGTGCGGTGTCCGCCTGACGTTCGAGACGCCCGACGCTGATTCGCGGCCCGCTCTAGAATCACTTGCGCGGCTTTTTCTTGGAGCTTTGCTTCGCGGCCTTCTTGGCCGCGCCGCGTTTTTTCGCGGCGGTGGGTTTTTGCGTGGAGTTTATATGTGGGGAGGTGCGCGGCAGCGTCAGTTCGCCGTAACCGCTCAGGGAATAGAGGAGGCTGTTATGGTTGTTGTCGTAAAGGCCGAGGGTGTTGAGACGCGCCTTGTAAAGCGCATCGGCGACGGGCGTACCTTTGAGTAGTTCGAGATGCACATTGACGCCGACCATCCGCGCCACCTCGTCGAGCGGCGAACCGAAGCAGCCGATGAGTGCCCCGACGCCGGTCGTCGAAGCGACTTCGGTGAAGCCGCCGCGCCCGACGAAGTTGAGTCCGGCGGTCGCGTTGCCTCTCTTGCGCTTCGTGGCCTGAGTCTCTTCGGTGCGGACGCCGGGCGGAACGAACGAGGTGAAATGAGTGTTGAGAAAGAGGATGGCGGGCGGGTGCGGGCTCAGGAGCGAGCGCAACTCGTGGGCGCGTAGCACGACTTGATTATGCAGCATCAAGTATGACTCCTGCGCGTCGAACCATGCGTGCCCCGCGAAATGCACCACGTCATAACCGCTCCCGTCCAAGAACTCTCTGACAACGTTGTCGAAGGTCGCCTTCGGGCCAATCAGCGTCGTGCACTCGACCGCGCTCCGGTTCCGATAGACGGCCTTGATTTCTTGCGTCTCGGCGAGCGCGCCGGGCAGACTTCCGATACCGGAGTCGCCTTGATTCGGGTCGCCAATGAGCAGGACGCGGACGGGTTCGCGCACCAACGGATAACCGCGCGCTTTGTCGGAGATGCCGACGGGCGCGCGCACGAGCGGCGAGCGCAGGGCCAGAAATTCGTCGTTGAAGAACGTCATCTCCCACGGCAGATGTTCGACTTCCGCCGCCAAGCGCAGCGTGATGCTCTGCGCGGCGGGGAGCGCAGTTATCGCGTCTGAGACCTCCGCCGGAAAACATTGCGCCAGCATCCGCCCCACCTCTTGCTGTGAGACCGTGTCGGAGAAGTCCATCAGCAGTTCGCGTAGCTGTGTTGCCAGAGCGACCCGGTCGGGCGGCTGACCACGCCCCTTGACGCTCTTGTTGCCGACGCCGAACTCGAACTCCATCTCCTGCCCGCGCAAGCGAATCGAGAGCGACGCGGTCGCGGTCGCGTCGGGCGAGTCGCTGCCGACGCGTGCCGTTTGAGGTGTCGGCGTCGTTGCGCTTCTCGTCGTCGTGCTTTTCACCGTCGCACCTTTCGTCGCGCCGGTGGTCGGCGACGGAGCAATCGTCGCCTGCGGGGGCGCAGTCACGCTGGTTGATTTGCCGGAGGCGAGTTCGTCGCGCAGGGTGCTGAGGAAATCGAGCACGTCCGTGTGCTGTCCTTCGGGATAAGGGATGATGCGGATTCTCGCCGTCCGCCAGAGGACATCCTGCTCGACGCTGCCGACGCCCGACATGAGCGAGTAACGTTCGGGGATGTCGCCCTTGAAGGTGGTCAGGGGGCGGTCGAGCAGGAGGCGGAAGTCCGGGTCGTTTAAGGAATAGCCGACGAAGAGAATCGCCTTCGTCAGGAGGATAGCCGAGAAGATGGAACTGATGGCGGGATTCGAGTGAATGATTTCGCGGTAGTCGCGGCGCGTCAGGACGAGCGTGTCGGGGCGGTCAATGTCGCCGTGCGCTTTGAGGATGAAGAAACTGCCGTCGAAGAGAAGCGTGCCGAGGGAGGCGGCGTCGAGATGCGTGGGCGTCTTCGGCCAACTGCTATTTTCGGCGTAGGCGCGTTCGAGCAGCTTATCGTAGTTGGTGGTGACGACCGCCGCGAAGGGTAATTGTGTGATTATCCGGTGAGTTTCGGGAATCTCGCCCGCGTCGCCGCGCACGCGCTCGGAGAGGATTTCGTTGTAGCGTCCGCCGAGTTTCTCTTTGCAGTAGTCGGCGATGTCGAGCAGCTTTTCCAGCTTGAGCAACTGGTCTAACTCGGGCAGGTCGCGGTTATCCGGCTCGTCGTCGCGGATACCCTTGACGATGTCTTCGAGTAAGCCTTTCCACGTCGGCAGCTTGCCCCAAGCGGAGAGTCCCGAACCGGCGAAGAGGACGCAACGGCCTTCGCGCAGGTAACGAATCAACTGGGCTGGCGGTCTGGGGGCCATCGGTTTGCTCCTCGAATCGCTATGGTCGCTTCCGGCGCGGCGCGGCGGGCGGGGGCGGCGGCGCGGCGGGCGAGCCTTGTCGGACGGGCGGGGTGGAGGAAATCTCTCTGAAGCTTTGTGTGACTTCGTCGAGCGTGTGCCAGTTTTGGTCGAAGCGCGAGTGGAGCGTCCACGTGAGAATCTGGTGGAAGCTGGTGTTCGTTTCGACGACGGTGATCAAGTAAACGACCTTGATGTTTTCGACGACGCCGCGCACGGTGTATTGCAGGGCGGGGTGTTTGGCGACCGTAGCGGCGACCGGCGCGGTCGCATCGGGCGCGTTGATGTTGCTGAGAACCTGTTGGCGCGTCAGGTCGGTGAAGGCTTCGAGCGTCACCTTTTCCGCAAAGTCATCCTTGCTCTGGGTGAGGACGATGGCGTACATCTCGCTCAGACGATTCGACGCGCGCAACCCGGCCTCGGCATGCAGTTCGGGGTCGTTGCGCCAACCTACGGGGACGGTCAACTGTAATTTACCGTCGGGGCTGGTCAGGAGTTGGGGCGCGCTCGCCTTCTCAATCTCTTTCCGGATGGGCTGCACCAAGTTGCAACCCAACAGGAGACAGGCGAGGAGGGCGAGCGGGGTGAGCGTGCGAAGTCTGGTGGGCAGTTTCACGTTTCAACACCTCGGAAGCAATCAGCAAACTCTCGACGGGGACATTGCGCGATGGCGCTGTGCAGCATAACGCCGGAGCGCGTCGGCTTGCCAGCGAAAAGTTGGAGTTCCGTTGCGAAACCGGCAACAGGCCGGAGGGCCGCACGGACAAGAAATAGGTTGCTTTTGCCTTCAGTTCGCGGCTGCGCGGCGGGATAGTTTGGGGGCGGCGGGCAAAATTAAGAGAGCTAATTAGAACGGCGTGTTTTATTCATATCAGAATTGAAGACAATGCTTGCCCATCTCGAAAAAAAGTAGTATCACTAGTGAACTGTAAGCAGTTCTTAAAGTTAACCGAAGCGGAGGACTCCGCAATCGCGGGCATTTCGTCGAAAGAGCGAAGTCCGACAGGTCGAAGTCTGATGACACCCTAAGCATAGGTGTCTCCGGCTCGCGCCGGGAGGCGTGTCGGCGGGCGAGAGAAAAGAGGACGGGCGACGGGGCCGCTCCGCACGGTCGGGCTACCGGAAGAGTCGCCGGACTGAAAAGGTCAAGAGACAATGCCGCAGATTTTTCACCACAGTACGAACACGCTGGCGAAGCTCAGTATCTTCGGCGCGATCTTTATGCTGTTGGCCGGTGCGTGGGTGCTGGCGGAGATCAATCGTTCGTCGTACAACACGGGCCAGTACATCGAACGCCAGCAGCCCGTCCAGTTTTCGCACAAGCACCACACGGGCGACGACGGGATTGACTGCCGCTACTGTCATACGAGCGTCGAGGTGTCGAGCAACGCCGGGATGCCTTCGACCAAGACCTGTATGAACTGTCATTCGCAAATCTGGTCGGAGAGTCCTTATCTCGAAATCGTCCGCACGAGTTGGAAGGAAGGCAGACCGATCGAGTGGACGCGCGTGCACGACCTGCCCGACTACGTCTATTTCAATCACAGCATCCACGTCAACAAGGGCGTCGGCTGCGCTTCGTGTCACGGGCGCGTGGACGAGATGCCCGCCGTCTATCAGGCGGCCTCTTTGCAGATGGAGTGGTGTCTGGCCTGCCATCGCCAGCCGGAACGTTTCCTCCGGCCCAAAGAGCAGATTTACAACATGAGTTGGAACATGGAGAAAGACCCCGAAAATCGTCTCGGCGAGAACCGGACGGCGGAGCGCATCGCCGGAGGCGAGCGACTCAAGACGCAGTTTCGCGTCCGCGCCTCGGGCATCATCACCAGTTGTTCGACGTGTCACCGTTAGCGCAGAGAATGCAAGGCAAGAGATGCACATCAAAGACACTTTCCCCGAACTCTACAAGATTCGCCGCGCGAAGAAACCGCTGGAACTCGCGGAAGTGCGCGCGCGTTTGAGCACGGCGCAGGGCAAGGAATACTGGCGCAGTCTGGAAGAGTTGTCCGGCTCGGAAGAGTTTGCGGAGTTGTTGCACAGGGAGTTTCCGCGCCACGCCTCCGAGTGGGACGAGGGCACAGACCGGCGCACCTTTCTCAAGTTGATGGGCGCGTCGCTCGCGCTCGCGGGGCTCGCCGGTTGCTCCTATCAACCGCCCGAAACCATCGTCCCCTACGTTCGTCAACCGCCCGAACTGATTCCCGGCAAACCGCTCTTTTACGCGACCGCGATGCCCTTCGCAGGGGCGGCCACCGGACTGCTCGTCCGCAGCAACGCCGGACGCCCGACCAAAGTCGAGGGCAATCCCGACCATCCCGCGAGCCTCGGCGCGACCGACCTGTTCGCGCAGGCTTCCATCCTGACGCTCTACGACCCCGACCGCTCCGCAACGCTCATCTATCGCGGCGAGATTCGTTCCTACACGGCCTTCCTCGCCGAGATGGGGCGCGCGCTCGAACAGCAGCGCGACAAGCAGGGCGGTGGGATTCGTTTCCTGACGGAGAGCGTCACTTCGCCGACGGTGGCCGCGCAGTTGGACGAAATCGGCAGGCGTTTTCCCGCCGCCAAGTGGCATCAATACGAGCCCGCCGGAACCAATAACGCCGCCCTCGGCGCGCAACTCGCGTTCGGCGATTTCGCCAACACCATCTATAACTTCAACGACGCCGACAAAGTTCTCTCCTTAGATTCCGACTTTCTCGCCTGCGGCCCTGCGTCCTTGCGTTACGCGCGCGACTTCGCGCGCCGACGCCGCCTCGTCGCGGGCAACACGGAGATGAATCGTCTCTACGTTCTGGAGACGACGCCGACCAACACGGGGATGTTCGCGGATCATCGTCTCGCCGTTCGCCCGAGCGAGATGGAAGCCTTCGCGCGCGCCATCGCCGCGCAACTCGGAGCCGCGGGCGGCGCACCCGCCAGCACTTCCGCCGAACATGCAAAGTGGATAACGGATGTAGCCAACGACCTCAAGCAGTCCGCCGGACGCAGCATCGTCATCGCCGGAGACGAGCAGTCGCCCGCCGTCCACGCGCTCGCGCACTCGATGAATCAGGCGTTGCAAAACGTCGGCAAGACCGTCGGCTACACAGACGCGTTGGAGGCGAAGGCGGTTGACCACGTCGCCTCCCTCGCCGAACTCGTCAGGGACATTGATGCGGGCCTCGTTGACCTGCTCGTCATCGTCGGCGGCAATCCCGTCTATAACACGCCCGCCGATTTGAAGTTGGATACGCAGCGGCTCTCGAAGGTCAAACTGCGCGTCCACCTGAGCCTCTATCACGACGAGACTTCGCAGATGTGCCATTGGCACGTCCCCGAAGCTCACTATCTCGAAACGTGGAGCGACGCGCGCGCCTATGACGGCACAGTCTCCATCATCCAGCCGCTCATCGCGCCGCTCTACAACGGCAAGAGCGTCCATGAATTTCTCGCCGCCTTCACCGAAAGCCCGGAGCGTTCCGCCTACGACATCGT
This sequence comes from Pyrinomonadaceae bacterium, assembly GCA_035537095.1. Taxonomy (GTDB): domain Bacteria; phylum Acidobacteriota; class Blastocatellia; order Pyrinomonadales; family Pyrinomonadaceae; genus DASWNP01. The sequence continues at coordinate 11,775 of DATLMV010000063.1, read as the reverse complement.
GCGCGGCTACTGGCGGACGCAGACGCAGATGAGCGGCGACTTCGAGCGCGCGTGGCGTCACGCCGTCCACGATGGGCTCGTCGCCAACACGGCGCGCGCCCCTAAAAACGTCTCCGTGCGCGGCGACTTCGCGAGTCAGGGAACGGGCGTCGCCGCCGCTGGTCAGGCAGCGACGCCCGCGCCTCCGACGACGCGTCCCGCCGTTCCCGCGTCCTCTCTGGAGATTTCCTTCCGCCCCGACCCGACCGTCTACGACGGGCGGTTCAGTAACAACGGCTGGCTACAGGAACTGCCGAAGCCTCTGACGAAGATCACTTGGGACAACGTCGCGCTGATGAGTCCGGCGACTGCGGAACGCGTCGGCGTCGGCAGTTCGCGGATAGACCACGCGACCGGCGAGCGCGACGCGAACAACCCCTCGACGAAGGGCAGCGAGTTCGTCCTCGACGTGGTCGAGCTTCGCTTCAAGGGTCGCACGGTGAACGCGCCCGTGTGGATTATGCCGGGGCAGCCCGACGGCGTCGTCACCGTCCATCTCGGCTACGGGCGCGAGCGCGCGGGACGCGTCGGCACGAGCACGCCGGAGAATCGCGTCGGCTTCGACGCCTATCGCATCCGCACCTCCGACGCGCATTGGAGCGGCGCGGGGTTAGAAGTCAAGAAGACCGGCGAGACCTATCCGGTCGCCACCACGCAGATGCACTTTCAGATGGAGGGGCGCGAGATTGTCCGCGAGGGCACGCTCGAAGAGTACAGGCGCGACCCGCATCTCGAACCGCCGAAGGCCGCCGACAAGCAGCCGCCCAAGCCCGCCGGAGAGAACCGCGAGCCGCTCGAAGAGGAGTCGCTCTATCAGGACTACGACTACGACGAGCACGAAGAGCGCGGCGTGCGCGGCTACAAGTGGGGGATGGCGATTGACGTGGGGACGTGCGTCGGTTGCAGCGCGTGCGTCGTCGCCTGTCAGGCGGAGAACAACATCCCCATCGTCGGCAAAGATCAGGTCGCGCGCGGTCGCGAGATGCATTGGTTGAGGGTTGACGCCTATTTCAAAGGCTTGAAGGAGAACCCGGCGGGCGTCTATTTCATGCCGATTCCGTGCATGCATTGCGAGAACGCGCCGTGCGAGCCGGTCTGTCCCGTCCATGCCACCGTGCATAGCGCGGAGGGCTTGAACGACATGGTTTACAACCGCTGCGTCGGCACGCGCTACTGCTCGAACAACTGCCCGTACAAAGTCCGGCGTTTCAACTTCCTGCTCTATCAGGACTGGAACACGCCGAGCCTCAAGTTGATGCGTAACCCGGAAGTCACCGTCCGCTCGCGCGGCGTGATGGAGAAATGCACCTACTGCGTGCAGCGCATCGAGGCGGCGAAGATCGAGTCGGAGAAAGAGCAGCGCAAGGTGCGCGACGGCGAGATAAAAACGGCGTGTCAGGCGGTCTGCCCCGTCGAGGCGATAGTCTTCGGCGACATCAACGACCGCAACAGCAGCGTCCACAAGTTGAAGCAGGAGCCGCGCGACTACGGCCTCCTCTCCGACCTCAACACGCGACCGCGCACCACCTATCTCGCGGCGGTACGCAACCCGAATCCGGCGATGCTCAACGGGGAATCGTGAATGGTGAATGGTGAATGGTAAATGGTAAATGGTCAGTTCTCGGGGGTTAACCTTGAACCTGAAAGAGAACGCGATGAGATGATTCGGCTTTCAGCCACTATTTACCATTTACCATTCACCATTCACCCGCAAAGAGGAATCTATGTCGAGAGTTGATAATCCACACGACGATACGCGCATTCACATCACGCCGACTCCGGCGGTCATCGAGCCGGGGCATACGTTCGCGTCGGTGACGGATAAGATCAGCGCGCTCGTGTTGCGGAAGCGGACGCCGATTGGCTGGTTCATCGGCTTCGCCTTCTCCTTCATGCTCGCCGGTCTGTTGATGCTCACCATCGCGCACCTCGTCCTGACCGGCATCGGCATCTGGGGCAACAACATCCCCGTCGGGTGGGCGTTCGACATCATCAACTTCGTCTGGTGGATCGGCATCGGCCACGCCGGGACGCTCATCTCCGCGATTCTCCTTTTGCTCAGACAGGAATGGCGCACGTCCATCAACCGCTTCGCCGAAGCGATGACGCTCTTTGCCGTCGCCTGCGCCGGACTCTTTCCCCTGCTGCACACGGGCCGCCCTTGGCTCGCCTACTGGCTCTTTCCCTATCCGAACACGATGGGCATGTGGCCGCAGTTCAGAAGCCCCCTGATGTGGGACGTGTTCGCCGTCTCGACGTATGCAAGCGTCTCCGCGCTCTTCTGGTTCGTCGGCTTGATACCCGACTTCGCCACGCTACGCGACCGCTCGCAGACGAAACTCGGGCGGATGCTCTTCGGGATGCTCGCGCTCGGCTGGCGCGGCAGCGCGCGGCATTGGGCGCGCTACGAAGCGACGTACCTGCTGCTCGCGGGGCTCGCGACGCCGCTCGTCTTGTCCGTCCACACCATCGTCAGCTTCGACTTCGCCGTCAGCGTCATTCCGGGCTGGCACGCGACCATCTTTCCGCCCTACTTCGTCGCGGGCGCAATCTACGCGGGCTTCGCGATGGTTCTGACGCTGACTATCCCGCTCAGGAAGTTCTACGGCCTCGAAGATTTCATCACCGCGCGCCACCTGCGCAACATGGCGAAGATTATGCTGGCGACCGGATTGATCGTCGCCTACGGCTACATGGTCGAAGCCTTCATGGGATGGTACAGCGCGAACAACTACGAGCAGTTCATGATCAAGAACCGCATGACGGGGCCGTATGCATACGCTTACTGGGCCTTGATTCTGTGCAACGTCATCGCGCCGCAGTTTCTCTGGATACGCCGCGTGCGCCACAGCACGCTCGCGCTGTTTCTGATTTCACTCGTCGTCAGCGTCGGCATGTGGCTCGAACGTTTCGTCATCATCGTGACGAGTCTCCACCGCGACTTCCTGCCCTCCTCGTGGGGCATGTATTCGCCGACCAAGTACGACTGGTCAATGTTCATCGGCACGATTGGACTGTTCTTCACGCTGCTCTTTCTCTTCATCCGCTTCCTGCCCATCATCTCCATCTTCGAGATGCGGACGATTCTGCCCGAGGCGGAAGTGAAAGAAGAAGGACGATAGACGACGGACGAGAGACGATGGACGGGAGACAACGGAGGATGAGGATGGGTCACGGACAAGCAGCGACGGATGAAGCTTTTACGCTTCGAGTCCATCGTCTATCGTCCATCGTCCATCGTCATTTGTACTGCCTATGAAGAAGAAAGTAAGACCGCCGATATACGGTTTGATGGCCGAGTTTCAGAATCCGAGCGACGCCGTCGCGGCGGCCAACCGCACCTACGAGGAGGGCTACCGGCGCATTGACGCCTATTCGCCCTACCCGCTCGAAGCTCTCTCGGAGGCCATCGGCGTGCATTCGACGAAGATGCCGCTCATCGTCCTCATCGGCGGCATCATCGGAGGGCTGGCCGGATACCTGTTGCAGTATTACGTCCACGTCATTGACTACCCTCTGAACGTCGGCGGCAAGCCGCTGCACAGTTGGCCCGCGTTTATCCCGATTACCTTCGAGTGCACGATCTTGGGCGCGGCGCTCGGCGCGGTCTTCGGCATGCTCGCCTTGAACGGGCTGCCCGAACCCTATCATCCCGTGTTCAATACGCCGAACTTTGCGCTCGCCTCGCGCGACCGCTTCTTCCTGCTCATTGAGGCCATTGATCCCAAGTTCGACCGCGAGGCGACGCGTCGCTTCATGGAGGGCTTGGGCGCGCGCGAGGTGACAGATGTGGAACACTAAGAAGAAGGAAAAAGTGAGAAGGCAAAAGGCAAAAGAGAAGGCCACGCGCGCGCGCCGGGTTTCGGGGCGGCGGGTTCTGGCCTTTGGCCTTTTACCTTTTGCCTTTTTCCTTTCGTCTTGCCGGATGGACATGCAAGACCAGCCGCGCTACGAGGTCTATGAGCCGAGCGGGTTCTTCAAGGACGGGCAGGCGTCGCGCCCGCCCGTCGAGGGAACCGTCCCGCGCGGCGCGCAGTTCAGAGACCCCGACGCATACCAGTACAGCGGCAAGAACGCGGGCGCGCAGGCGAGTGCATCCGGCACGCGGACGGCGACCGATGCGGCGAGCGTGCAGCGGCAGGGCGCGGCGGCGGCGGCGCAGGGCGGCGGGGCGTCGAACGCGGGCACGAATCTCTCGACGGGCGGGGGCGGCGCGCAGCCTTCGGGCGACGTGAACGTGCGCGGAAACGTCGGGGGCGGCGTCCCGGCGGGCGGCAACAATCAGGCGGGCGCGCAGCAGCAGTCGGCGCAGGGCGGGCCGGACGTGTTCCCTTTTCCCATTGACGCGGCGGCGTTGGAGCGCGGGCAGGAGCGTTTCAATATCTACTGTTCGATGTGTCACGGCGCGACGGGCGACGGCGACGGCATGATTGTGCGCAGAGGTTTCCGCCGCCCGCCCTCGTTCCACGAAGAACGCTTGCAGACCGGCGAGGCCGCCGCCGCGCACTACTTCGACGTGATCACGAACGGGTGGGGAGCGATGCCCGACTACGCCGCGCAGATTCCGTGGGAGGATCGCTGGCGGATTATCGCCTACGTGCGCGCGTTGCAGTTGTCGAGGCGCGCGACCGTCGCCGACTTGCCGCCGGACGCGCAGGAGCGAATCCGCAAAACGACACAGGGGACGACGACAGGCGGGCATCAGGAGCAGCAACAGGGAGGAACACATCGCTGATGGATACGGCTACGTACGCAGTTCCGCCCGAGTTTGAACGCTACCGGACGCGCGCCCTGCTCGTCGGCGTCGTCGTGCTCGTCGCCGCGAGCGCGCTGGCGTTCCTCGTCGGCGGCGCGGTGGAGTTCTTCCGTGCTTATCTGGTGGCCTACGTCTTCTGGGTCGGCATCGCCGTCGGCAGCATGGCGATCATGATGCTGCACCACCTTTCGGGCGGCGCGTGGGGGCTCGTCATCCGTCGCATCTTCGAGGCCGCGACGCGCACGCTCCCGCTGCTCGCCGTCGCCTTTCTCCCGATTGCCGTCTCTCTTTTCGTTCACCCGCACGGGCATTCGCTCTACGAGTGGTCGAACCCGGAAGCGGTCAGCCACGACAAGGTTTTGCAGGAGAAGCAACTCTATCTCAACGCGCCCTTTTTTCTGGGCCGCTTCGTCTTCTACTTCGTCGTCTGGGGCGGGCTCGCGTACCTCTTGAACAAGTGGTCGCTCCAACAGGATCACACGGGCGACCCGCGCGTCAGACGCAAACTTCAGAACGTGAGCGGCCCCGGCATCCTGCTGTTCGGTCTGACGGTGACGTTCGCGTCCGTTGACTGGCTGATGTCGCTTGAGCCGCATTGGTTCTCGACGATTTACGGGCTGCTGCTGATGGCGAGTTGGGGCTTGAGCGCGCTCGCCTTCGTGATAGTCGTCGCAGGGATACTCGCGCAGCGCGAGCCGATGTCGCGCGTCTTCGCGTCGCGACACTTTCACGACTACGGCAAGCTGATGCTCGCCTTCGTGATGCTCTACGCCTATTTCGCCTTCTCGCAATTTCTGATCACGTGGTCGGGCAATCTGCCGGAGGAGACGCCGTGGTATCTGCGCCGCCTGCGCGGCGGCTGGCAGTACGTGGGCCTCGCGCTCGTCCTCTTGAACTTCGCTCTGCCCTTCGTCCTCCTGCTCTCGCGCAACCTGAAGCGCGATGCGCGCAAGCTCGTCTGGGTCGCCTTGCTAGTGCTCGTGATGCGCGTCGTTGACATGATCTATCTGGTCGCGCCCGCCGAGCATCAGGGCGAGGGCGCACCCCATTTCAGCGCGCTCGATTTTCTGACCATGTTCGGCGCGACCGTCGGACTCGGCGGCATCTGGCTCGCCTATTTCGCATGGCAACTCAAACAGCGACCGTTGCTGCCCGTGCAAGCGGACGACCTCGCCGAATCCGTCGGCGAAGGGGCCGGACACCACTGAGGGGATTGTTTCATTTGTTCATTGATTCATTGACTGATTGTTTTTAAATGAATCAATGAATCAATGAGTAAATGAATCAATGATTCAATCGTTTGGAGGTTGAGCGTTGAAAGAGCGGGACACGATACATCACCGGGGCAAGCGGCGGCAGGACGATATCCACGAGACGCCGGACGTGTCGTTTATCACGAACCCGGACGTGGAGCACGAGCACACGGACGTGAGCGTCGGCCCGATTGCCAAGTTCGTCGCCGGGCTGTTCCTCTTCGGCGTCGCCGTCAGCGTGTTGATGTTCGGGATGTTCAAATATTTCGACACGCGTGAGAAGACCGCCGAGCCGCCCGCCTCGCCGCTCGCGCGTGTCGGCAAGGAGAGGCTGCCGCCCGAGCCGCGCTTGCAGGCGTCGCGCGGCTTCGGGGCCGAGGGCGTCAATCTCGAATTGAAGGAGCCGCAGTCGGAGATGAGAGTCGTCCGCGAGAAGTGGGAGCGCGAACTGCGCGAGGGCTGGCGCGACGAGACGACCGGCGCGCACGGTATCCCCATCGGCGAGGCGATGCGGCTCTACGTGCAGCGCGAACAGCAGAAGACGCAGAGCAGCGGCGCAAGCAACAGCAACGCGCCCGCCGCCGGACAACAACAACCGGCGCACGCGGGCGAGCAGTTGCCGTCCGCTTCGAGTTCGGGACAGCAGACGGAAGTGAAGAACCAGTAATGAAGAAGGAAAAAGTGAAAAGGCAAAAGGCAAAAGTGAAAGCTGTATCGAGCGCCGGAGGGAGACGCACGCGAGCGTTGCGCCGTCCTCTGCTTCTGCTCGCCTTTTACCTTTTACCTTGTGCCTTGTGCCTCGCGCCCGCGCGCGCGCAGTACGGGAGGCCGCCGCAGAGTTCGATGCCGCAGGGCGGGAAGCCGGAGATACTCAAGGAGGTCGGGATTGACCAACGCCTGAACGCGCAGGTTCCGCTCGACCTTTCGTTCCGCGACCAGACGGGACGCGCCGTCCGTCTCGGCGACTACTTCAAGGAGGGCAAGCCCGTCCTTTTGTCGCTCGTCTATTACGAATGCCCGATGCTCTGCAATCAGGTTTTGAACGGGCAGGTGGGCGCGATGGAGGCTTTATCATTCGACGCGGGGCGCGAGTTCAACGCCGTCACCGTCAGCTTCGACCCGCACGAGCGTCCCGAACTGGCCGCGCGCAAAAGGGAGACCTATCTCAAACGCTACGGGCGCGCGGGCGCGCAGGAGGGCTGGCACTTCCTGACGGGCGACGAAGAAAATATCCGCCGGTTAACTGAAGCGGTCGGGTTTCGATATCGTTGGGACGAGGCGTCGAAGCAGTTCGCGCACGCGAGCGCGTTGATGGTCTTGACGCCGGAGGGCAAGCTCTCGCACTACTTCTACGGCATCGAGTATGCGCCCAAAGAGTTGCGGCTCGGCCTCGTCGAAGCTTCGCAGAACCGCATCGGCTCGCCCGTAGATAAACTGATTCTCTATTGCTATCACTACGACCCGACGACGGGCAAATACGGCCCCGTCATTATGAACATCCTGCGGGTGGCGGGCGTCTTGACGGTCGGCGGCGTCATCGCGCTCGTGCTGGTCTTGAAGCGGCGACACAGGCGCGGGGGTGAGGACGAGTGGGACGACACCGTCCGGTTAGGAGGAGCGGCTTAGGTCATGCTGTTATTTCAGGTATGGGTGCCATTCGCGCCCGAACAGGCTTCGACGGTCGCCGGAGAGGTGGACGCGCTCTATCTGTATCTGATCGCCATCACGATCTTTTTCTCCACGCTCATCACCGCGCTGATCGTCTATTTCGCCATCCGCTACCGGCGGCGCGACCCCGCCGAACTGCCGCGACCCGTCGCCGGTTCGATGAAACTCGAAACCCTCTGGACGGTGATTCCGCTCCTCATCGCCATGACCATCTTCGTCTGGGGCGCGAGCGTCTATTTCAAGTTGTACCGTCCCTTGAACGACGACGCGATTGAGATTTACGTCGTCGGCAAACAATGGATGTGGAAGTTTCAACATCAGGAGGGACAGCGCGAGATCAACGAACTGCACGTCCCCGTCGGCAGCCGCGTCAAGCTGACGATGACGACCGAAGACGTGATTCACAGCTTCTACGTCCCGGCCTTCCGCATCAAGTCCGACGTGGTTCCCGGTAAATACACCTACGCGTGGTTCGAGGCGACCAAGACCGGACGCTTCTATCTCTTCTGCGCCGAGTATTGCGGCACGAATCATTCGGGGATGGTCGGCTGGATAGTCGTCATGGAGCCGACCGAGTATCAGGCATGGCTCTCGGGCGGCGCGAGCGAGTCTCCGGCCTCGCAAGGCCAGAAACTCTTTCAGGATTTGGGCTGCGCCAGTTGCCATCGCGCCGACACGCAGGGACGCGGCCCCATGTTGGAGGGCGTCTTCGGCCAGCAGCAGCAGTTGGAGAACGGCGAAACCATCGTCGCCGACGAGGCTTATATCCGCGAGTCAATCGTCAACCCGCGCGCCAAAACGGTCGCCGGATTCCAGCAGATTATGCCGACCTATCAGGGACAGGTGAACGAGGAACAGTTGCTCTATCTCATCGCCTATATCCGCTCGCTCGGCACGCCCGTTGCGGGCGGCACAGGCGCGGGCGCAGCAGGGACGACCGGCGGCACAGGCACTACCACCACCGGCATCCAGCCCGATACGCAACGCTCGAACCCCATCGGCGCGACCGACCCGCGCCGTGCTAATCAGCCCCCCGCAGGCGCGACGCAGGGGCAGGAGAACCGGCAGTCGCCGCCGCCGCAGTAGTGGAGCAGTAGGATTAGCGTTTAGGAATCGTCAAGACAAGGAACCGGACAAGAGGAATTATGAGCACAGCAGCAGTAACCACGGAGACGAGGGCCGACGAGTGGCGGGGCAGGCATCCGCACGTCAACTACTTGAACGCCGACTACGGCATCAAGTCGTGGCTCCTGACCCTCGACCACAAGCGCATCGCGCTACTCTATCTGGCCTCCGTCAGCTTCTTCTTCGCGCTCGGCGGCGCATACGCCATCGCCATCCGCCTTGAGTTGATGACGCCCGTCGGCGACCTCGTGCAGGCGCAGACCTACAACAAGATGTTCACGCATCACGGCATCTTGATGGTCTTCTTCTTTCTCATCCCGTCAATCCCCGCCGTGCTCGGAAACTTTCTCATCCCGATAATGATCGGCGCGAAAGACCTCGCTTTTCCCCGTCTCAACTTGTTGAGTTGGTATATCTACATGCTCGGCGGCGTGCTCACCTTCTGGGCGCTCCTGAGCGGCGGCATAGACACGGGCTGGACTTTCTACACGCCCTACTCGACCAACTTCTCCAATACCTACGTCGTGCTCGCCGGTCTCGGCATCTTCATCAACGGCTTCTCCTCGATTCTGACGGGCCTCAATTTCATCGTCACCATTCACACGATGCGCGCGCCCGGCATGACTTGGTTTCGCCTCCCGCTCTTTATCTGGTCGCACTATGCGACGAGCCTGATCTTTATTCTCGGCACGCCCGTCATCGCCATCACCATCCTGCTCGTCGCGCTCGAACGCCTCGCGCACATCGGCATCTTCGACCCGCGCTTGGGCGGCGACCCCGTCCTCTTCCAGCACCTCTTCTGGTTCTATTCGCATCCGGCGGTCTACATCATGATTCTGCCCTCGATGGGCGTCGTCAGCGAACTGGTCTCCACCTTCTCGCGCAAGAACATTTTCGGCTATTCGTTCGTCGCCTTTGCGAGCGTGGCGATTGCGGTCTTCGGCTTCCTCGTCTGGGGACATCACATGTTCACGTCGAGCCAATCGGTCTACGCGGGGATGATCTTTTCGGTCATCTCCTACGCGGTGGCGATTCCGAGCGCGGTCAAGGTCTTCAACTGGACGGCGACGATGTACAAGGGTTCGATCTCCTACGACACGCCGATGCTCTACGCGCTCTCCTTCATCGGCCTCTTTCTCATCGGCGGCATGACGGGACTCTTTCTCGCCGCGCTCGGCTTGGACGTGCACGTGCACGACACCTATTTCGTCGTCGCGCATTTTCACTACATCATGGTCGGCGGCGCGCTGATGGGCTATCTCGGCGGGCTTCATTACTGGTGGCCGAAGATCACGGGCCGGATGTATCCGGAAGGTTGGGCGCGCTTCGCCGCGCTGGTCATCTTCGTCGGCTTCAACCTGACGTTCTTTCCGCAGTTTCTTCTAGGCTACATGGGGATGCCGCGCCGCTATCACGCCTACCCGCTCGACGAACCGCTCTGGCAGGTCTTGCACGTCATGTCAACGGCGGGCGCGAGCATCCTCGGCGCGGGGATTCTGCTGCCGATGATCTACTTCATCTGGTCAATGCGCTACGGGCGTTTCGCTCCGGCGAACCCTTGGCCGGGCACGGGACTCGAATGGCGCACCGCTTCGCCGCCGCCCACGGAAAACTTCCTGCGGACGCCCATCGTCACTTGGGAGGCTTACGAGTTTCGCCCGATTGAGGAGATGAAGGTGATCGGTCTGCCCGCCGAGACGGACAAGGAATCGGCGCAACCGGCGCACGGGGCGCACGGCATGGGCGACAGCAAAGGCGACAGTAAAGGAGAGTGAGTCTTGGCTGAAATGGTTGACGAACACAGGGCCGCGCACGCGGCGCTCGCCCATCACTTCGACAATCTCGAGCAACAGCGCGAGGCCGGAAACCTCGGCATGTGGGTCTTCCTGATTCAAGAGGTGATGTTCTTCGGCGGGCTCTTTCTCGTCTACATCATCTACCGCACGAAGTATCCGGACGCCTTCGCCGCCGCGAGCAACCATCTCAACTGGAAACTCGGCGCGCTCAATACGGTCGTCCTGATTTGCAGCAGTTTGACGATGGCGCTCGCCGTCTGGGCCACGCAGGTCGGGCGCAACCGCCGCACGCAGGTCTTCTTCATGGCCTTAACGGCCCTGCTCGGCACGACGTTTCTGGGCGTCAAGGCCATCGAGTATTACGACAAGTACACGCACAACCTGATTCCCCTGAGCGGCTGGTTTCATTGGGGCGGGCATCTCGCGCCGAACGTCGAGGAGCGCAACATCCAGATGTTCTACTGGATTTACTTTGCGATGACGGGCCTGCACGCGCTCCACATGATCATCGGCATCGCCATCCTTCTGCCCATCATGTACGCCGCATGGCGCGAACGCTATTCGCCCGAATATCACGCGCCCGTCGAGTTGTTCGGGCTCTACTGGCACTTCGTTGACATCGTCTGGATTTTCCTCTTCCCGCTGCTCTACCTGCTCGGCGCGCACTACGGCGGAGGACACTAAGCGAGGGTGATTTAAGTTATGTCGGAACATATCGTCCAGAGAAAAATCTATTTCGGGGTCTTCGCCGCGCTGATGGTGGGGACGATACTGACGGTCTTGGCCGCGCGGATTGACTTCGGCGGGTCGCTCAACGACATCATCGCCATGACCATCGCCGTCACCAAAGCGACGCTCGTCATCCTCTACTTCATGCACGTCCGCTACGGCTCAAGGCTCGTCATGCTCGTCGTCGCCTCCGGCATCTTCTGGCTCGGCATCATGATGGTCTTGACCCTCAGCGACTATTTCAGTCGCGGCTGGTTCGTCTATCCGCGTTGAAATCGAGACGAGACCCGTCACACAAGTTTTAGAACGCTTCACGCCAACAGCAGACATCCGCCGGGACGGAGAAACGCGCGTTTCTCCGTCCCGGCGGATGTCTGCTGTTGGCGTGAAGCGTTCTAAAACTTGTGTG
>DATLMV010000062.1:0-15379 GCA_035537095.1 Pyrinomonadaceae bacterium | reverse complement strand
CCGCTCTACCAGAAGGCTCTGGCCGAACGCGCCTGCGAAGTGGCTTAAAAACAGTGACGAGTGACGAGTGACGAGTGACGAGCAAGAAGTCCAAAGTCTGAAAGTCCAACGTCCGAAGGCAAAGCTTTTAACTTTCAACTTTTAGACTTTAGACTCTCCGGCTCGTCACTTGTCACTCGTCACTCGTTACTGTTTTTAAGCCACTTCGCAGGCGCGTTCGGCCAGAGCCTTCTGGTAGAGCGGCGAGAGGCGGCGCAGGTTTTCCTCGGCGCGGGGGAGAACTTCGAGGACGTATGCGATGTCTGCGGCGGTGGTGTCTTTGCCGAGGCTGAAGCGAATCGAGCCGCGCGCGAGTTCGTCGTTGCGACCCAAAGCGCGGATGACGGGCGAGGGTTCGAGCGAGCCGGAGGAACAGGCCGAGCCGGTCGAGACGGCGACGCCCTGCATGTCGAGATTGATGAGCAAGCCTTCGCCCTCGACGAAGCGGAAAGAGATGTTCGACAGATGCGGCAGACGCCGCGCGGGGTCGCCGTTGAAAACGATGTCGGAGATGCGCTCCCGGACGCCCCGCTCGAATTGGTCGCGCAAAGTGCGTACCTGCGCGATGCGTTCGTCGAGTTCCGTGCGCGCGAGCATGGCGGCTGTGCCGAAGGCGACGATCATCGGGACGGATTCCGTGCCCGCGCGCCGCTCGCGTTCCTGATGGCCGCCGATGTTCTGCGGCGCGAGCCGGACGCTGCGGCGCACGAACAACGCGCCCGTTCCTTTCGGCGCATAGAGCTTGTGCGCCGAGAGCGAGAGCAGGTCGCAGCCGAGCGTCTCCACGTCAACGGGCATCCGTCCGGCGGCCTGCACGGCGTCCGTATGGAGCCAGAGATAACGTCGTCCGCGCTCGCGTTCTTCGCGGACGAGCGCGGCGATTTCCGCGACGGGTTGAACCGTGCCGATCTCGTTGTTGGCGAGCATGACGGTGACGAGCACCGTCTCGGGCCGGAGCGCGGCGCGCACGTCCTCGACGCGCACGACGCCGTCTTCATAGACGGGCAGGCGCGTAATCTCCCAGCCGCGTTTTTCCAACGCATCACAGACGCCGCGCACCGCCGAATGTTCGATTGACGAGGTGATGATATGGCGTCCGTGAGGCGCGGCTGTCTCGGCGATGCCACGGATGGCGAGATTGTTGGCTTCGGTTCCGCCGGAGAGAAAAACTATCTCGTTCGGGCGCGCATTGACGAGCGCGGCCACTTCGCGCCGCGCGCGGTCAACCGCCGCGCGCGCCTCCTGCCCGTAGAAGTGGACGCTCGACGCGTTGCCGTACTTCTCGGTCAGGTAAGGCATCATCGCCTCGACGACGCGGGCATCCACCGGCGTCGTCGCGCTGTTATCGAGATAAACTCTGCGCAGGGTCATCACAAGTTAATCTTCCCGCCGCCAACCGCGAGGCCGCTTCGTGCATCTCAAACTGGGCCGCGCCAGCCGCGCGCTTCGTTCCCGCTTCGTCCAACTCTTCCCCGATTTATGCGCGCTGTTTTTGCATTGACGAGTCTAGCGGGCAGCATATAGGGCGTCAAGCAAGGCATCGGTTGGTGACGCTCGCGCCTGAATGTTAGCATGTGCACGCGCCCGGACGCCGGATGCTTTACAGATCACAAGCGTCGCTTCCAACCGTTTCGGATTCAACGCAGATACTCTCAAGGAGAAACGAAGTGATGAAAACTTCGACACGCTTTCCCGTCGCCTCGCTCGTGCTCGCGCTCGCGCTTGTCGCCGCTTCCTTCAACGTTCAGGCGCGCGCCGCGTTCGTCGTCTCGACGTTTGCCGACGACGCGACCGCGCAGGAACAGCAACAGCAGGTCAACGCCTTGCAGCGCGGCTATCGCACGGGCTACTCCGACGGCTTTCAATCCGGTTGGAGCGACAGAGTGCAGCAGCGCGCGCGCGACTATCAAGGCAAGGCGGATTACCAGCGCGCCGACCGCGTCTATATCGCCGCCTACGGGCCGCTCGAAGATTATCAGGACGGCTACCGGCAGGGCTTCGAGGCGGGCTACGACGCCGGTTTCGAGCGTCGCGGCTTCGATTCGACCGTGCCCGACACGCTCACGCGTCGCGGCACAGCAACAACGACAGCCGCCGCAACGACGACGACCGCCGCACGCCGCGACGATATAGACGACGATGCGAACAGCAGCACGAGCACCAGCGGCAAGCGTCGAAGGAGCGACGACTACGACAACACGTCGAGCCGCACGGACGACATGGACGACGGCATCTCGCAGACGGGCGCATCACAGACGGGCGCGGGGCGTCGCACGTCGGGCGGCGTGCCAGCCGGAACGACGTTGCGCGTCGAGCTTGTCAACCGTCTCTCGTCGGACATCAGCCAGCGCGGCGACCCCGTGGAAGCGCGCGTGCTTGAGCCGCGCGAGTATGAGGGTGCGTTCGTCAGCGGTCGCGTGACGAGCGCGCGACGCGCGGGGAAACTGAAGGGAACCGCCGAGTTGCAGTTGAACTTCGAGCAGATACGCCTGCCCGGAGGCCGCTTTGAAGACATCAGCGCGCAGGTCGTCGAGGTCGTGCGCGCGGGCGAGGAGTCGAACGTCGGCAACGTGGATGCGGAGGGCGGCGTGCGCGGCAGGGATTCGACGAAGGACGATGTCGCCAAAATCGGCGCGAGCGCGGGCATCGGCGCGATCATCGGGGCCATCGCCGGAGGCGGCAAGGGCGCAGGCATCGGCGCGATCATCGGCGGCGCGGTCGGCACGGGCGGCGTCATGACCCAACGCGGCAAAGACATCCGCCTCGAACGCGGTCAGCAACTCATGATTCGCGTCTCAAGATAAATCCGATTGAGTCCAAAGTCTGAAAGTCCAAAGTCCAAAGTCGGAGTAAGTCCAAAGTCTAAAGTCCAAAGTCCGGAATTTATCTTCCGACTTTGGACTTTAGTCTTTTAGACTTTGGACTTCTACTCGCTTGTCACTTGTCACTCTCTTTGTTATCTTCAAATCACATCACAGCACAAGGATAATCAGATATGGATAAGGCGAAGGAGAGCGATTCGGCAGCCGCTAAGAAGAAGGCCGGTTTGGAAGACGTGGTGGCGACGGAATCCTCGATTGGCGATGTTGACGGCATCAACGGCGTGCTCATCTACGAGGGCTACGACATACACGACCTCGCCGAGCATTCCACTTTTGAAGAGGTCGTCTATCTGCTCTGGCATGGTCGTTTGCCGAAGCGCGACGAGTTGGACGAGTTGCGGCGCGCCATTGGCGCGAATCAGGAGTTGCCGCCGGAGATTATCGAGTTGATGCGCGCCATCCCGCGCGGCGTCGAACCGATGGACGCGCTACGGACGGTCGTCTCCGCGCTCAGTTTCTACGACGCGGGCGCGCACGACATCTCGCGCGAGGGCGCGCTGCGTTCGGCGACGCGCCTGACGGCGCAGATGCCCGTCATCGTCGCCGCCTTCGAGCGGCTGCGCAACGGCAAGGAACCCATCGCGCCGAAGTCTGACCTGAACATCGCCTCCAACTTTCTCTACATGCTCAAGGGCGAGACGGCGCAGGAGCGCGACGCGCGCATCTTCGACATCTGTCTCGTGCTCCACGCCGACCACGAGTTGAATGCTTCGACCTTCACGGGACGCGTCGTCGCCGGAACGATGGCCGACATGTACGGCGCGGTGACGGCGGCCATCGCCGCGCTCTCCGGCCCACTGCACGGCGGCGCGAACACCAACGTGATGAAGATGCTTCTGGAGATCGGCACGGTCGAGCGCGCGGAGGAATGGATCAAGAACGCGCTCGCGCAGAAGAAGAAGGTGATGGGCTTCGGCCATCGCGTCTATCGCACGCACGACCCGCGCGCCACGCACCTGAGCCGCTTCTCCAAAGAGTTGGGCGAGCAGCACGGCGACACGCATTGGTTCGAGATCCTCGAAAAGTTGCGCGAGGTGATGTTCGAAGAGAAGGGCTTGTATCCGAACGTTGACTACTATTCCGGCTCGGCCTACTACATGATGGGCATCCCGCTCGACCTCTTCACGCCCATCTTCGCCGTCAGCCGCATCAGTGGTTGGACGGGACACATCCTCGAACAGTACGCCAACAATCGCCTCATCCGCCCGCGCGCCGAATACGTCGGCCCGCGCGACCTGCCCTACGTGCCGATTGAAAACAGATAGCCCGGCAGAAACAGTCCGGCGCGAAACGAGAAGCGACAAAAGATGCGACGACGGGTGACGGGATTTATCAACTGTCACCCGTCGTTTCTTTGAGCGGCGACATGGTTTCGCCCGTCGCTATGTCACCCGTCGTTTCGTGCGGCGCGCGTGTCGCCGTCGCTTCTACCGGCACGACGGAATCCGCGCCCGCGTCGGGGTTCTCGGCATCGGTCATGCGTCGCAGTTCTTCGGTCGCGTCGGGCCAGCGCGTGCGCCAGATAATGAGGGTCGAGACGACGAGCGCGAGCGTACAGGCCGCGCCGCCTTCGATGCCGTATGCGCCGCCGGTGAACCAGTCCGCGCCCGCCTCCGTCGAGCGCAGGAGCGGCTCCGGCGTGATGGCCTTGATGCCGCTGACGGGGATTCCGTAGAGCGCGCCCATCATCCAGTTCCATGTCCAATGCAGGCCGAGCGGAAACCAGAGGCTCCGCGTGCGCGCGTAGGCGACGGCGAGCCACACGCCCGCCAGCACGGTGTTCGCAAAAGTGAAAACGGGCGCGACGTTCGGGTTGTTCAGGTGGACGACGGCGAAGGGCACGGACGTAGGCAACAGCGCAATCCAGAGCGGCCAAGAGCGCATCAACGTCTGCAAAGGGTAGCCGCGAAACAGAGCCTCTTCGGACGCCGCGCCGAGTAGAAAGATGACGCCGGAGATAACGACCGTCTTCAAGACCGCAGGCCAGATAACCGTCGGAGTGAGCGCGAACTGGTACGCGCCCGTCGCCGCGCAGACGCCGACCGCGAGGCCCACCGACAACGCCCCGCCGAGCGACCCCGCGAGCAGGTCGCGCAGCCAGCCGCGATGCAGCGTCCAGCCGAGCGCGCGCGGCGGCAAATCCTCCAGCGCATAGTTGCACGCCCACCCGACGATGTTCGCCGCCGACAGGATGACGACCGCCTGTATGATCCACCCCAGACTGCTCTCCAAAACCCACTCGGACGCGTCTTCCGGCAAGAGCATGGCGAGCGCGAAGCGGACGACGAGCAGCAGCGTCGTGAAGACGGCGAGATATGCGACGACGAAGATGGCGAGCCGCCAGACGCTCCGCAGGCGGTTGGCGTGGTTATAAAAAAGGTCGGGCGTCGTTCGGTCGGGTGTCGTGCGGTCGGATGTCATGCGATGGGCTTTCTCGTTCGAGTTTCGGCGACGGCGCGCGGGCAAATATAACTTATGTCCGGCGGAAGTTGCAGGGCGCATGCACGGTCGCAGGCGTCATGTTAAACTCGACGCGCTTCTCTGGTGTGGCTTATGGATGACGGCGGCGCAGAATTGAACGAGACGAAGGAGACGCGTGCGCGACGGCGGAGCGCGCCGTGGTTCTTCGGCGGGCTGGTGCTGCTGCTCTTGACGGTGCTGGTCGCGCTCCAAGCCTTCGGCCTGTGGGAGGTGTTCACGCCCGACACGGCGAGCGATACGCTCTTGCTCTACGCGCTCTCGTCGCTCAACTTCGCGGCCTTCGTCGTCTTCACCTTCATCTTCGTCCGCAGCCTCCTCAAACTCCGGCGCGAGCGGCGCGAGCGTCAACTCGGTTCAAAAATCAAGACGCGTCTCGTCGTCTATTTCATCGCCGTCAGCCTCCTGCCGATCACGGCGATGGCCGTCTTCTCTTACATCTTCTTCAATCGCTCGATGGAGAAATGGTTCAGCAGCCTGCCGGAGGAGGTCGTCCGTGAAGCGTCGCGCGCGCAGGCGAACGACGCCGAGCAGCGTTCGGAGAGCCTGCACGAACTGGCCTCGACCATCGGCGTCATGTTCGAGACGGGAGAGGCGAACGGCGGCGGCGGCGCAAACCTCCAACCCGTCATGCAGAGCGCCAATCTCGCGCTCATCTCGGTCTTGTTCGGGAACGGCAAGAGCGAGTTCGTACACATCGCCGAGGCGCACGCCGGACGAGAAGCAACCGTTAAAGAACTTTTCCGCCGCGCCTTTGAAGAACGTGAGACGCAGTTCGTCGTCGGCACGGGGCGCGGGGCGTTGGAAGTGGTCGTCATGCCTCTGAGCCGTTCGCGCTTGCTCGTCGTCGCGCGCGAGCGGCGCGAAGACCCGACGCTCTCCAAACTCGTCGCGGGCGCAAAGACCTTCGACGATTTCAAACGGCGACAACGCAAGGTGCGTCTGCTCGGTCTGACGACGCTCGGACTGATGACGCTGATGCTCCTGTTCGCCGCGACGTGGAGCGCGATTCATCTCGCGCGGGGCATCGCCACGCCGATTCGCGCGCTCGCCGAGGCCGCCGACGAGGTGGCGAGCGGGAATCTCGAACACCGCGTCACCGCGATTGCCGACGACGAACTCGCCATGCTCGCCGCCTCCTTCAATCAGATGACGGCGCAACTCGCAGAGAACCGTCGGCGCATCGAAGCGGGCGCGTCCGAGTTGCGCGAAAAGCATCTCGCGCTCGCCGAACGCCGCGACTACATCGAGACCGTCCTCGAATCGCTCTCGACCGGCGTCGTCTCGCTCGACCACGAAGACCGCCTCACGACCATCAACGCCGCCGCGCTCTCGATGCTGCGTCTCGAACATGCACCGACGACCGGAAGCGCGCTCGACGGTATCATCGGCGCGGAAGATTTCGCCGTGCTCAAGCCGCTCTTGAGGCGTGCGCGGCTGCGCGGGCGCGCGACGGGGCAATTGGAACTCGCCGCGCGCAAGTCCCCGGCAGATGAAGACGCGCACGGAGGAAACGGGAAGTCCGGCGGCGCAAACGACGGCGTGATTCCGGTCGCCGTCACCGCCATCGCGCTCGGCTCGCGCACGTCGGACGGTCACGGCGTCGTCGTCGTCATGGAGGACTTGTCGGAACTGCTGGCCGCGCAGCGCGCCGCCGCTTGGAGCGAGGTTGCGCGCCGCATGGCGCACGAAATCAAGAACCCTCTGACGCCCATTCAACTCTCCGCCGAACGCATCGCGCGCCATTTTCGCCGCAGCACAAACGGCGCGGACGCACGCCCCTCGTCTCACGGAGCGAGCTTTTCATCCGGCGCAGCACGCATCCCTTCGAGCAACGACGGCGCGACGGATGCGACGACGCAGCAGATGCGTGATGTCAACGCGCTCGATAACGGCGGCGGAGACTTTGGGGCGGAGCGTGAACGCGTGGGGCGCGTCGTCGAGGAATGCACGGCGACGATCACGCGCGAGGTCGCCGCGCTCAAGGCGATGGTTGACGAGTTCTCGCGTTTCGCGCGTCTGCCGCACGCGCGTCTCGAAGTCGCGGACTTGAACGAGGTGGTCAAGCAGGCGGTCGCGCTCTACGAAGAGCGTCTCGGCGACGCGCGGCTCGACGTGCGGCTCGCGCACGCCCTGCCCTCCGCGATGCTCGACGCCGAACAACTCCGGCGCGTCTTCGTCAACCTGATTGACAACGCGCTTGAGTCTCTGAACGACACGAATGGTGAGCGGCGCATCACCATCGCGACGGGCCACGACCCCGCGCGCGGCCTCATCCTCGCCGAAGTCGCCGACACGGGACACGGCATCGCGCACACGGACTTCCCGCGCCTCTTTCAACCATACTTCTCCACGCGCGGGCGCGGCACGGGGCTCGGCCTCGCCATCGTCCAACGCATCGTCGCCGAACACGGCGGGCGCATCCGCGCCGAAGCCAACCGACCGCGCGGCGCGCGTTTCACACTCGAACTGCCCATCGCGGAGGAGACGAAAACCAATGCGGAAAGTGGAGTGCGGAATGCTGAACTGAAGACGGTTGAAGAATTGCATCGTTGAGTGATTGAGTCGCCGGTTCAATGTGTCAATGAAGAAATGAATCAATCTTTCGTTCCGCATTCTGCATTCATCATTCATAGTTCCAAAGATGTCCAATTCGATTCTCATTGTTGACGACGAGCGCGGCATCCGCGAGACGCTGCGCGCGGTTTTGGAGGACGAAGGCTTCGAGACCGAGGCGCTGGCGTCGGGCGAGGAATGTCTGCTGGCGGTCGAGCGACGGGCCTACGGCTGCATCCTCTTGGACGTGTGGCTGCCGGGGATAGACGGCTTGGAAACCCTCGCGCGACTGCGCGAGATGGGAACGGCCAGCGCGGTCGTGATGATCTCGGGTCACGGCAACATCGAGACGGCGGTGCGCGCGACCAAACTCGGCGCGTTCGACTTCATCGAAAAACCGCTCTCCATCGAGAAGACGGTGCTGACCGTCCGCAACGCCCTGCGCCAGCGCGAACTCGAACGCGTCAACGCCTCGCTCGCCGAGGAGTTGCGCGAAGCGAGCGCGATGGTCGGCGAGTCAACGCCGATGCGCGCGCTCCGCAAGCAGATTCAACTCGTCGCGCCCACAGACGGGCGCGTCCTCATCTACGGCGAATCGGGCACGGGCAAAGAACTGGTCGCGCGCGCCATCCATGCGCAGTCGCGCCGCGCGGGCGCGCCCTTCGTCGAACTCAACAGCGCGGCGATTCCCGAAGAGTTGGTCGAGTCGGAACTCTTCGGCCACGTCCGGGGCGCGTTCACCGGCGCGACCTCGGCCAAGCATGGCAAGTTCGAGTTGGCCGATGGCGCGACGCTCTTTCTCGACGAAGTGGGCGACATGAGCGCGCGCGTGCAGGCGAAGGTCTTGCGCGTGCTCGAAGAGCAACGCTTCGAGCCGGTCGGGAGCACGACGGCGATGCGCGTTGACGTGCGCGTGCTGGCGGCTACAAATAAGCGTCTTGAACTCGAACTCGAACACGGACGCTTCCGCGCCGACCTCTTCTATCGTCTCAACGTCATCCCGTTTGAACTGCCGCCTTTGCGCGAACGCCTCGAAGACGTGCCGCTCCTCGTCGAACACTTCAACCGCAAATTCTCCGCCGCCTACGCCAACCCCCCGAAGACCTTCGCGCCCGACGCGCTCGACGCCATGCAAAACTACGCGTGGCCCGGCAACGTCCGCGAACTCCGCAACACGGTCGAACGCGTCTGCATCATGCACGCGCGCGAGGGGGTCACGGCCTCCGACCTCCCGCCGCTCGGGGGCGAAGCGCCGCCCGCCGCCGCGCTCAAATATTCCAGTTTCAAAGATGCCAGCGAGGCCCACCAGCGCGACTTCATCAAACGCAAACTCGCCGAAGCCGAAGGCAACGTCTCGCGCGCCGCCGAACTGATGGGCATGGACAGAAGCCACCTCTACCGCCGCATGCGCGCCCTCGGCATCAACGTGCGCGGCGAGCGCGCGAGCGCGACTTGAGAGAAAACTCAGGAAAAACAGGCGTTTTTGTGATTTCCGGCGCGAGGCGAAGCGGCGACCGTCGAATCCTATGTACGGTTTCGCATCTTGCTGTTATACTGTCTGCCGAACAATTTGCTGCTCGACATCTGGACGAGTTCCCCTACTTACTCCTTTTGCCATCTGTTGTTTGTTCTCAGCGAGACCTTAACAGTTAAGGTCACATAATTTTTTGTCGGTTAAACCTCGAAGAAAAGAATATGAAAATCCTGCTTTATAATCCCGATAACGGTGTGACACGCAATTTCATGCCGCATCTCTGGATGTTTCTCCTGCAAACCATTACACCGCCGGGCCATGAGGTGATTCTGATTGACGGCAACGCGCGCGCGATGAACGACGCCGATCTCGTCCGCTTCGTGCGCGAGCAGAACATCGGGCTGGTCGGCATCGGCGCGATGACGCGGATGGTGGCGAAGGCTTATCGGGTCGCCGACGCTCTGCGCGCCGCTGGCGTCAAGGTGGTGATGGGCGGGCCGCACGTGACCGAGTGCCCCGACGAGGCTCTGGGGCGCGATGGCGGGCCGCGTCATGCCGACGCCGTCGCCCTCGGCGAAGCCGACGAGACGTGGCCGCTCATCGTCGAGGATGCGGCGCGCGGCGAACTCAAAGATGTTTACCAGCCCGAGCGCGACGCCAAAGGCTTAGACCGCAAGCCGAGCCTCCAACCCTATCCTTCGATCCCTTGGGAGACGCTCGACCTCGACCAGTTCAGCCTCGTGCCGAAGTTTTTCCGCTCGACGCTGGCGAAGATGGGCGGCGGTTGGGGCTCGTTCCACGTCGTCCCTTTGGAGACGGGGCGCGGCTGTCCTTACGGCTGCGAGTTCTGCACCGTCACGGGCTTCTTCGGCGACTCGATTCGCTTCCGGACGAACGAGTCCGTCGTCGAGGAGTTGCTCAGGCTCAAGGCGCGCGCAGAGAAGGAGCGCGGGCAGATCGCCGTCTTCTTCATTGACGACAATCTCGCCATCAACATCAAGCGCACGAAATCTCTCCTGCGCGACATTATCGCCGCGAATGCGCAACTGCCTTGGGTCGCGCAGATCAGCGCGAACCTCCTGCGCGACGAGGAACTGGTTGACCTCATCGCCGAGTCGGGCGGCAAGTGGGTCTTCATCGGGATGGAGTCCATTGACCCGGCGAACATGGCGGACGTTAACAAGAACTTCAGCAAGCCCTCGGAGTACGGCGCGGTGCTCGAACGCCTCGCGCAGCGCAACGTCTATGCCATCACCTCCTTTATCTTCGGGATGGACAACGACGCGCCCGGAGTCGCCGAGCGCACCCTGCGCGAGATTCACAGTTGGCCGCCGGGCCTGCCCGTCTTCGGTCAACTGACGCCCTTTCCCGCCACCCCCCTCTACGAGCGTTTGCAGAAGGCCGGACGCCTCGCGCGCCCGAAACATTGGATGGACTTCGCCCCCTTCGAGATGGCGCACACGCCGCTCAAGCTGACCATCAAGGAAGCGCGCGCCGAAGTTGACCGCGCGTGGTCGTCCTCCTACAGCCCCGAGCGCAACGCCGAAGCCCTCGAAGCCATCGCGCACACGCCGCTGCAATATCGCATCAGCCATCTGGTCGCGCGCCTCTTCTTTCGCGGCATCTACTTCCCGCAGATGGGCAAGCGCGCGTGGCTCAAACTGATTGCCGACAATCGCCGCGTGCTGCTCCAACTGACCAGAGAGGGCGTCAGCACCTACCGCGCCGCGCGTAAACGGAGAACCGAAGTCATCACCGCCGCGCGCGCCACCGACGATTTATAAAAGAAAAGGGGAGCAACTCACCCGAAAGCGCGTCCGCCGCAGCCGAAAAACGACCGGACGCGCAAACCCTGTCGGGCGACAACCGAAAAGACCGGAGGGCGGCGAAAAATCTTCGTCCCTCCGGTCTTTTTTCTGTCGCTGAGGGGCGGGGAAGTCCTCTGCGTCCAATCTTTTACATATCTCTTACAAAGGGAGCGAGCGCGCCGGAGTAAACTTTTCATCTAAAGTTTCGACCCCGGAGAGGGCGTCGGCACTTGCTCGTCGCCCGTCCGCGTTGACAGTAGGGGCGAAATGCCGTATCTGTAACTGTTTACTGTCGCCCGTGGTTTCGGGCGAGGCCCATGCGCGGGGCCGCCAGAGAATGCGCGCGTTCAGAGGGCTTAATAATTCGATGGACTACACAACCAAAGAGCTTTTGAAGCGTTACGCGAAACTGGCTATCGGCCAGCCGTTCGCGCCCGTGTTGCTCAATATTCTGGTCACTTCCGTCTGCGACATGCGCTGCACGCATTGTTTCTTCACGGACGAACTCGACGACCGCCCGCGCAAGAAGTTGCAGATGAAGACGCATGAAATCCAGCGCGTCTCCGAAACTCTGGGCGGCAATCTCGGCGTCCTCATCCTCGCGGGCGGCGAGCCGTTCACGCGCAAGGATTTGCCCGAGATCGTCCGCGCCTTCTACGAGAACAACAAACTCGAATCCGTCTATCTGATGTCGAACGGGCAGATTCAGAAGCGCATCATCCCCGACGTGACGCGCATCCTCGAAGAGTGTCCGAACCTGAACGTCGCCGTCGCGCTCGGCATTGACGGCCTCAAAGACCAGCACGAGAAGATTCGACAAAAACCCGGCTCGTGGGACATCGCCATTGACACCGCGCGGCAACTTCAGGCCATCAAACGCGAGTACGGGCGGCTCGACATCCAGACCTGCACCTGCTTCATGAACACGAATCAGGACACGATCTTCGAGTGGTACGACTTTCTCAAATATGATTTGAGGCCCGACAAGGTCAACTTCAACTACATCCGTCCGCCTTCAGCCGACCCGAAGGAACTCGACATTGACCACGCGCGCTACGCGCGTCTGGCCCGCATGATTGACGACGATTCGCGCCATGCCGCCATCAAGAACAACTACGGCGGCGACGCCGGTTACTTCAAGGCCGCGATTGATATCTACATGCACGGCCTCATCGCTAAGACGCAAGAGGAACAGAAGGCGCAGATGACCTGCTACGCGGGCACGGCGGGCGGCGTCATCTACGACGAGGGCACGGTCTCATCCTGCGAGAACCTTGAAGCGGTCGGGAATCTGCGCGACTACGACTGGAATTTTCAGAAGCTCTGGCTCTCGCCCGCCATGCAGACGCGGCGCAAAAAGGCCGCCGACGGCTGTTTCTGCACGCACGAGTCGAACGCCTTCTACCCGTCGCTGCCGTTCAACCCGACGCACCTGATTCAGATCAAACGTCTCGAACGCGAGATGAAGAAAGCACGCAAAACTCTGGAGCGCGACGAAGCGCGGGCCGACGGCCTGACCGTCAAAGCATAAGAACAGAGGTCGGATGTTGGAGGTCAGATGTTAATTGAAACATCTTCTCTAACATCTAACCTCCAACATCTAATCTCTGGATTGCTATGTTTCGTTCAAGAGTTCCTAAAATTCTGATTATCTCGTCGGACACGGGCGGCGGCCATCGCTCGGCGGCGGCGGCGATTGTCGCGGGCGTGCAGAAGTTCTGGCAGAGCGATTCTTACGCGGTGCGCACCGTGCGCGCCATCGAGGAGTCGCACAGCGTCTCGGCGAAGTTCGTCCGCCTCTACAACTGGGTGCTCCGCAACAAGCAGCATTGGATGAAATATCTCTACTGGGCGGTCAATCGTTTCCGGCCCGAGACGAGCAACTTCTTCTACCGTCGCGGCGTCGGCTACGTCCGCGACCTGTTCGAGAAGTGGTGTCCGCACGTCGTCGTCAGCGTCCATCCTCTGACGCAGCACGGCATCGCGCGATTTCTCAAAGAACTCCATCTCGAAGACAAGATTCCGCTCGTCACGGTCGTCACAGACCCCTGCTACGGCTTCTGGCGCGCGTGGGCGTGCGACGACGTGAGCCTCTATCTGGTGGCGAGCGAAGAGGCGCGCCAGCAGTTGATTGACTACGGCGTCGCGCCCGAGCGCATCAGGATTTCCGGGATGCCCGTGCATCCGAAGTTCGAGTTGTTGGACGAACACGCGGCGCAGGCGGCACGTCGCGCTTTGGGTCTCGACCCGCAGAAGTTCACAGTCTTCGTCAACGCAGGCTGGGTCGGCGGCGGCAACATCCCCAACATCTTCCGCGAACTCGTGCGCGGCGACCTGAACGTGCAGGCCATCTTCCTCGCAGGCAAAAACGAGGAACTGCGCGCCGAAGCCGAAACGCTCGCCTCGGGCGCGAAGTTTCCCGTCAAAGTTATCGGCTATTCCGAACACGTCGAACAGTTGATGCAGGCGGCCAACGTGATGATCTCCAAACTCGGCGGCCTGACGACCTTCGAGGCGCTCGCCTGCCGCGTGCCCATCATCGCCGACACCACCACACCGCCCATGCCGCAGGAATCCGGCACGGCCAACATGCTCGCGCGGCGCGGGGCGGGCGTGCTGCTCGAACGCGCGGGCGACATCGTGCCCGTCATCCGACGGATGGTGGACGACGCGCGTTATTACGCGGCGATGCGCGCGGCCACCGTCGGGATGTCAATTCCGCATTCGACGCGGCGCATCGTCGAGGAGATTGCGGCTCTGATGCCCGCGCCTGTGATGGCGAAGGAAGAACCGCTCATCGTCGAAGCGCGTTCGGCCTGACGCTTTGCGCGAAGAAGCTTGCGGCGTTCATTCTGACTCTCCGCGTGCTCGTTTGACTCACGACGGTCATTCGGGCTTTAATCAACACCGTTCTGGACAACTCCGGCCCGCTTCCTCTGACAGTTTAGAAGCGGCCTTTTTTTGGAGACGAGAAAAGCCTTGAGTCTTCTGCTGGAAGGGAAGCGCGCGTTTATCACGGGCGGCACGCGCGGCATCGGCGCGGCAATGTGCGAAATCTTCGCGCGCGAGGGCGCGGACGTGGCCTTCAACTACAACTCGCGCGACGACCTCGCCGAAACCGTCCTGCAAAAAATCAAAGACTACGGGCGGCGCGCGCTCTCCTTCAAAGTCTCCGTCACCGACCGCGTCGGGCTCAAGAAGATGACGCGCGAACTCGTCGAGGCTTGGAACGGCGTAGATATCCTCGTCAACAACGCCGCCATCAATCGCGGCGACAACTTCGCCACCACCACCGACCGCGCTTGGGACGAAGTCATCAACACCAACGTCAACGGTCTGTTCGCCGTCACCAAGCCGATGTACAAGCAGATGCTCCGCCAGCGCGCGGGCGCGATTCTCAACATCACTTCCATCGGCGCGCTGCGCGCCCTGCCGACCGCCGTCCACTACGCCACATCAAAAGCCGCGATGATCGGTTTCACCAAATGTCTCTCGCGCGAAGCGGCGACCTTCGGCGTCGCCGTCAACGCCATCGCCGCCGGAATCTTCGACACAGACCTCGCACAGACGCTCCCCGAACGCCTCCTACAGATGCACGACTTCTGGGCCGCGCGCGGACGCCTCGGTCGCCCCGAAGAGTTGGCCGAATTCGCCGCCTTCATGGTCAGCGACCGCAACAGCTTCATGAACGGCGAAGTCGTCATCGTTGACGGCGGCGCGATTACCTGACTTTCACCCCGAATCTCAAACAGCACTCGCTTTGACGGAGAAACGCGGGCCTTCCTGATTCTTTCGAGAGAAGGCGTCGCTTGGCTCTCCGTCAGTCTCCATCCGAACACGCCGAACGGATTTTCGCTCCGACCTCTGGAAACCCGCGTCTCTTTCTGGAACTGAAATCGAATTTCAATGTTAAGTCCTTGCGCTTCAACATTTACGGTTGACAGGCGGAAGCCTCTGCGGTTATTATCCGCCCACGAACGGCAAAAGTTTTGAGTTTAATGTAACGTGAGTTCGACGTAAGAAAGTGAAGAGAGAACCCGAATTTCGTAAGATGGTGTTCGCCAAAACAAGCCATCACCGCGAAAGGGATTCTCTCATGGATATCTTAGCTCTTTTCTGCGACATAGACGACTTCTGCCTGT